>NZ_CP120653.1:1254702-1568378 GCF_030545015.1 Myroides sp. JBRI-B21084 | reverse complement strand
GCTAAAATACTGATTTTGTAGTTGTTTGTTTCATTTAAAATATATTGCTCAATGTTTTTATCTAAACATGTTACAAAATACTTTGTATTAATTTCTTTATTATTACATGATTTTAGTAGTTGGTATTTCCATTTTTTATGAGAAATCAATTTAAAAAATCTCAGTTTGGTCCAAAAAACTAAATAAACAAACCAAAAAAGATTAAAGTTATAAATAGCTTGTTTAAAAATATAAATTACAAATACATGAAACGTGTTTCCTTTGTATAACGTTCCATCTAAATCAACAACAATTATATTCATTTTTTAAAATCTTTTGACCATGGAAAACGTATTAATACGTTTTGGTATAAATAATAATTTGGTTTAATTAATGCGTTTTTTAATGTGCAAACAAAAACGGCTGTTTTAATTTGTGCATTTGGAAATTTGTTTTGTAACGTATTTTTTACCTGCTGAATGGTTTTTCCAGAATCTATAGCATCGTCAATAATTAAAATTTTAGTAATGTTTTCAGGTAATTCGCTAGAATAATTAAAATTTATAGGCTTACTTATTGTACCACTACTTTTTTTAATTGTAGTTTTAACTTTATAAGATTCAATATTTCGTAAAAAATTTAAAATAAAGTAAGGTAAATGTTTAAGTAAGAAAGCAGTAAAAGGCTTTTTTTTAATGTTTTCGGAATTTCGTTGCAATTTAATTTCAGAAAAATGACAATCTTTAAATTTTTGAGATGATTTAAATTCATCAATAAAAAATTGAGCTCCGTTTAAAACACCAACTATTAAATGGGGTTGAAAATCAATTTTATTAACCAATTCAAATGCTTTTTCCTTTAATTGCTTTTCATTAAACGTAATAACTTTCATTTATTTACTTTCAATTAATTGCGCTTTAATAAAATCGGTTGTTAAATAGGTAAGTAATTTGCCTAACATATTTTCTGAAGTGTTACTTAAACTTGGCGATCCTTCGCACAAATGCATATAAGCTGCATTTACACTTGCAGCGGTTTGATTTACAAATTGTCGCGCTTCTGAAACTGAAAATCCACATGGCGACATAGCACTACTTGCAACATTTTCAATTGCATCTACATCAATTTCAATTCCATAAGGTATTGATTTTAAAGTACGATGTATGGTATTTAAACTCGTTATAAAATCTTTTTCAAAACGTACTTTTAAATCTTCAAAAGTAACCATTTTTAGGCGTTCGCTGTGTTCTTTAAATTGCTGTAACATGTATTTATTTAGATAGTTTTCGTGTACACCAAAAGCACAATAGGCATTTAAAAAACCTTCGTGAAATGCATACGAAAAACCATTTCCGCTATGTCTACCTTCTAATGCTCTAAAATCGGTATGGGCATCAAAATTTATTACATTAACTGCGTTACCATTAGCCAAAGCCAAACCTTTAATGTTGCCATACGCATTGTTGTGACCACCACCAATTACAATAGCTTTTTTACCTGAACGATGTATTAATTGATTTATATATGTTACCTCTTTATCAATTTCATTTACAATTTCATGTAAACGATTTAATTGTTTAGGTTCTGTAGGGTTTAATTGTTCAATTTCAGTAGCATATACTTCAAAATCTAAACAACCTAATACTGCAATATTTTGACCTTTTAAAAACTTATTATGTTGTATATTTAAAAAAACAGGTAAAAATACATCCCAAGCATGTTTAGTGCCTATTCTGCCAAAATTTGCTTTTATTCCTGCAAATTCTTTAATACCATATACTATAAATTTTGCATTTGTATTGTTAAGAAAATCAACTAATTGAGTGTTTTTATCATTCGGAAAATCAATTTTTTCGCCAAATTTGGTTTCACCTTTTCTTAAAACCAAATGTTCGTTTAAAGTTGTTATGTTAAAGTATTCAAAATTTTCCATTTTTTGTTTTCTAAAATCTTAGTAAAATAAGTAACTATAAGTATTATTTATATAAATTTAAAATTTAACATACGATATCTTATTAAAATTTAAGTATTTATTACTAAATTTGTATTAGGTAAATATATATCGATAAGTTAGTTTTCGATTTATAAAATCTTTTTCATAACTATTTTTTTTCACACCGTGCAAGTAATTGTGCGGTGTGTTTATTTATTGCTTTTTACCGTTTAAATATACCGATTCAATTAAATTACTACCAAAATTATAAGGTATTGCATAAATGGAATGTATAGAATTTGTTATAAAAAACGATGCTTTTTTACCAACTGTAATGCTTCCATAATCTTTATCTACCTCTAAAGCGTAAGCAGCGTTAAGCGTTGCGGCATTAAAAGCTTCTTCGGGGGTCATTTTCATTTTTATACATGCTGTTGCTACTACAAAATTCATATTACCACTTGGTGTGGTACCCGGATTATAGTCTGATGCGATTACTAATGGTAAATTCGCCTCTAAAATTTTTCGTGCAGGTGTATAAGGAATCGAAATAAAATAAGAACAAGTTGGTAATGCAACAGGAATGGTGTTTCCTTTTTGCAATGCTTTAATATCTTCATCGGTTACAATTTCTAAATGATCTACCGAAAGTACGTTTTCTTCTACACACATTTCAATACCATTGATTGCAGTAAATTGATTTACGTGTATTTTTGATTTTAAACCATATTTTGTAGCAGTTTGTACAATTTTTCGAGTTTCATCTACTGTAAAATAGCCCGTTTCTAAAAAGGCATCAACATAATCTGCTAAACCTGACTTTGCTATTTCAGGAATCATTTCATTACAAATGGCTTCAACAAAACCTGACTGATTCCCTTTAAATTCAGGTGGAATAGCATGCGCACCCAAAAATGTAGATTTTATCTTTACGGGATAATTTTCTTGTAATTTTTTAATTACGCGTAACATTTTTAATTCGGCTTTTAAACTTAAACCATAACCCGATTTTATTTCTATAACGCCTGTTCCTAAAGCAATCAATTCTTCTAAACGCTGGGCAGCATTATTATACAACTCCTCTTCGGAAGCGTTGCGTAATTTTTCAACCGAATTTAAAATACCACCGCCACGTTGGTAAATTTCATCGTAACTTAAACCGTTTATACGATCAACAAATTCTTGTTCACGGTTTCCAGCGTAAACAATATGCGTATGACTATCAATATAACTTGGCATTATCATTTTACCCGATACATCAACAGACTGGTCAAAATCAGTCGGTGCATTTTCCATTGATCCATAAGCTATAATGGTATCATTTTCAATAAGCAAAAAGGCATTTTTAATTGAAGGAAGTTCTTTCATTTCACTTCCTATCAATATTGCATTGTTGTTTTCGCGAACTTGAAAAAGCTCTTTTATATTATAAAATAAGGTTTTCATTTTATTGTTTTGATTCTTTTCAAAGATAGATAGTTCTTACAAATTGGCATAAAAAAATCCGTTTTTTTGAAAACGGATTAATGTATTATTAAAAATTAGGACTTAAATTGTATTTTTTATAGAAAGTATCTATAATCGTAACTACTTCATCAGCTGTATCAACAATTTTAATTAGATTCATGTCTTCAGGCGATGCATTTGAATATTTTTCTAACATAACCGTTCGAATCCAATCAATTAACCCCGACCAAAATTCGGTACCAACTAAAATAATTGGAAATTTTCCTATTTTTTTTGTTTGAATTAATGTCACAGCTTCAAACATTTCATCTAAAGTACCAAAGCCGCCTGGCATTACAACAAAACCTTGCGAATATTTTACAAACATTACTTTACGCACAAAGAAATAATCGAATTGTAGGTTTTTATCGTGATCAATATACGGGTTAAAGTGCTGTTCAAAAGGCAAATCTATGTTTAATCCTACCGATGATCCTCCACCTAAATGAGCCCCTTTATTAGCTGCTTCCATGATACCTGGGCCGCCACCTGAAATAACACCGTAACCTGCTTTACTAATTTTAAAAGCAATTTCTTCGGCTAATTTATAATATGGATTATCACTTTTTGTACGTGCCGATCCAAAAATTGATACACACGGACCAATACGACTCATTTTTTCATATCCATTAACAAATTCAGACATGATTTTAAAAATAGCCCATGAATCATTGGTTTTTATTTCATTCCATGATTTTTGAGCTAATTTTTCTTTTATTCTGATATCTTCTTCTGATAAATTTTCTTCCATAATTTTTTTGAATGTTAATTTGTTTAAAGTTTTAAGATAAATATACATTAAAAATGTTTTACCCCTATTAAATATAACTTAAAACCTAAAACAGATTAGCTATAATTTTAACTCTTTCTTTAAAAAACGTGCGGTATGGCTTTTTTTACTTTTAGCAACTTGTTCAGGTGTGCCCTTTGCAACTACTTCTCCTCCATTTTTACCACCTTCAGGTCCTATATCAATAATATAATCGGCCATTTTAATAACATCTAAATTGTGTTCAATTACTAATACGGTATTGCCCTTGTTAACTAATTGTTGCAAAACTTCCATAAGTACACGAATGTCTTCAAAATGTAAGCCGGTTGTAGGCTCATCTAAAATATAAAACGTATTTCCTGTATCTTTTTTAGACAATTCTGTAGCTAATTTAATGCGTTGTGCTTCGCCGCCAGAAAGTGTGGTACTTTGCTGACCTAATGTTAAATAGCCTAAACCTACATCTTGAATTGTTTTTACTTTACGATAAATTTTTGGTATGTTTTCAAAAAAGTGAACACTTTCATCAATAGTCATATCTAACACATCGGCAATTGATTTGCTTTTATATCTAATTTCTAAAGTTTCACGATTAAAGCGTTTACCTTGGCAGGTTTCACATTCTACATAAACATCGGGTAAAAAGCCCATTTCAATAGTTCGTAACCCCGATCCTTCACAAGTTTCACATCTTCCTCCCTTTACATTAAAACTAAATCGGCCTGGTTTGTAACCGCGAATACTGGCTTCGGGAGTTTTAGTGAATAAATTTCTAATTTCGGTAAAAACTTCAGTATAAGTTGCTGGATTTGAACGAGGGGTTCTTCCAATTGGACTTTGGTCGATACCTATTACTTTATCAATATGCTCTAAACCTTCAATTTTTTTAAATGGTTGGGGCACTTTTACAGCATTAAAAAAGTGTTCGTTTAAAATAGGATAAAGCGTTTCATTTATCAAAGTAGATTTACCAGAACCAGAAACTCCAGAAACACATATTAAAGTTCCTAATGGAAATTCAACCGTAACATTTTTTAAATTATTTCCCGTTGCACCAGTTAGTTTTAATTTGTGTAAATTGCCTTCACGACGCTTTTCGGGCACAGGAATTTCTAACTTTCCATTTAAATATTGTGCGGTAATTGTATTTTCTTTTAACAGTTGTTTTGGTGTTGAAGCACTAATTATTTGTCCGCCGTTTGCACCAGCTTTTGGACCGATATCTATTACATAATCAGCTTCTTCAATCATATCCTTATCGTGTTCAACCACTAAAACCGAATTGCCTACATCGCGCAATTGTTTTAACGAAGTTATAAGTTTTTCGTTATCGCGCTGATGCAAACCAATACTAGGCTCATCTAAAATATATAAAACACCAACAAGTTGCGAACCAATTTGCGTTGCCAAACGGATACGTTGTGCTTCGCCACCCGAAAGTGTTTTTGACGAACGATTTAACGTTAAATAATTTAAACCTACATCAAGTAAAAATGATAAACGCGTAGTAATTTCTTTTACCACTTCGCCAGCAATAGCTAGTTGCTTATTAGACAAATACTTGTTTAAAGTTGCAAACCATTCGTTAAGTTGATCTAAATCCATTAAAGCCAAATCGGCTATATTTTGGTTGTTTATTTTAAAATACAACGATTCTTTTCGCAAACGAGCTCCGTTGCATTCAGGACAAACAATTTCGTCCATAAAGTCAGCAGCCCAACGTTTAATTGCCGACGTTGGCGCATCGTTAAACTGGTTTTTTATAAAATTAGAAATTCCTTCAAAATCTATTTTATAATCTTTAGTAATGCCTAAAACTTTTGATTCAACTGAAAAACTTTCTTTTCCACCATTTAAAATCATGTCTAAAGCATCTTGCGGAATATCTTTAATGGCATCAGAAAGTTTAAAATTATATCGTTGTGCAATAATTTCTAACTGCTTAAAAATCCATGTACTTTTTTGTTCGCCAATTGGTAATAAACCACCTGCTTTTATAGATATTTCGTTGTTAGGGATTATTTTTTTTAAGTTGATTTCATTAATTGATCCCAAACCATTACAAACAGTACAAGCTCCTTTGGGTGAATTAAACGAAAAGCTGTTAGGTTCAGGTATTGGATATGAAATACCTGAACTTGGACACATTAAATGACGGCTAAAAAAACGTGTAGTTGCACTTTCATGTGGAATAACCATTAAAATATCATCGCCGTGATACATGGCTGTTTTAATACTTTCGGCTAAGCGTTTTTTGGTATCATCGGTATCATCAATCGCTAAACGATCAATTACAATTTCAATATCATGCGTTTTGTAACGATCTAAACGCATCATTGGAACCAAATCTTTAATTTCACCATCGACACGTACTTTTACAAAACCTTGTTTAGCTATTTGTTCAAATAACTCACGATAATGTCCTTTACGTGAACGAATTACAGGAGATAAAATATTAATTCGTTGTCCGCTATAATTTTCAATAATTAAATCTAAAATTTGTTCATCGGAATAACTTACCATTTTTTCGCCAGTTTCATAAGAATAGGCATCAGAAGCCCGTGCAAAAAGCAAACGAATAAAGTCGTAAATTTCGGTAATGGTTCCAACAGTTGAACGTGGATTTTTGTTAACCGTTTTTTGTTCAATAGCAATAACAGGCGAAAGTCCATCAATTTTATCAACATCAGGGCGTTCCAATCCTCCTAAAAATTGCCGTGCATACGATGCAAAAGTTTCAATATAACGGCGTTGGCCTTCGGCATAAATAGTATCAAAAGCCAAAGACGATTTTCCTGAACCCGATAAACCCGTTATAACAACTAATTTTTCGCGTGGAATGGTAACATCTATATTTTTTAAGTTATGAACGCGTGCGCCCAGAACTTCTATATTTTCATCGGAATTTTGCATATAAAAAATCAAAGTGCAAATATACAATTTGCTTTACTTTTAAATATGAATGTTTGGTAATTGTTTATAAACTAAAGTGCAAATAGCATTTTTAAACTATTCAATCCTTAAGTTTTTTAAATTTTCGCGATATACTTCTAAAATTTTAACTTTGGTTACATAACCAATTAGTTTATTGTTTTGAGTAATTAATAATTCAGACAAATGATTGTCATCAATTATCTTTATTGCATTACCTGTATTTTCAGAAATTGATACCGAATGTGCTGTTTTCATTTCTTTAGATAAACTTGCAGCACCTAATTGATATTGGTTGTATAAAATGTTACGAACATCATTTAAATATAAAATACCCTCAATTGAATTATCATCGTTTACGACAGGAATAAAAGTTTGATTAGTTGCTAAAAAAATGGTTTTAGCTGTGTACATAGTGTCTGTAACATTTAATGTTTCAACCGATTTGGTGTAAATAGTATGTAATTCAATCTTATTTAAAATATTTTTGTCTTTATCCGATGTAAAAACTAACCCTTTATCGGCTAAAGTAAAAATATCCATAGAATGTTTATCATAATGTTTAGAAATTGCAAAGCTAATGGACGAAACAATTAATAAAGGAACCATAAGACCATAACCGCCTGTAATTTCGGCAATTAAAAAAATAGCGGTTAAAGGTGAATGAAACAAACCACTTAAAAGGCCTGCCATACCAACAACGGTAAAATTGGTTATTGGAAGTTCTTTAAAACCAATTAGTTCAAAAAACTTTGCAAAACAAAAACCTAAGTACGAACCAGCAAAAAGCGAAGGGGCAAAATTACCACCGTTTCCACCCGCACCAAGTGTTAAACCAGTTGCTATACATTTAAAAAATAAAGTAAGTAAAACAAAGCCAAAAACTATCCATTTGTTATTATTAAAACGTTCAATTAAAGAATTGTCTAAAACACTGCTAGCGTTGTTATTAGCTAGTGATTTTATGCTTTCGTAACCTTCGCCAAATAAAGTTGGAAACAAAAAAATTAACACAGCTAACATTAAAGCACCAATTAATGCTTTACGGTATGGTTTATAAGGTAAATGTGTTGTTAAGTGTTCAATTTTTCGAAAAGTACGCGCATGGTACAATGCAAAAATACCAGAAATAATACCCAATAGTACGTAGTAAAACGTGTTAGAATAATCGTAAGAAATTTGTTCTTTAAAATGTAATAAAATACTTTCCTTTAAAACCACACCTGATACAATAGCTCCGGTTGCCGATGATATCATTAAAGGAATAAAAGCAGTAACACTCATATCTGCCAAAATAACTTCAATAGCAAATAAAACACCAGCAATAGGCGCGTTAAAAGCAGCAGCAATACCTGCAGCTACACCACAAGCCAGTAACAACGTTCGGTCTTTATAATTAAAACGAAAATTTTGTGCATAATTAGATCCAAATGCAGCCCCAGTAATTGTAATTGGCGATTCTAAACCTGCCGATCCACCCAAGCCAACAGTTAATGAACTTGTAATAATTTGCGCATACATTTGTTTTCTGGGCATAAAACCTGAACGTTTTGCAACAGCAATCATTATTTGGCTGGTTCCTTTTTCTAAAGACCCGTCTAAAAATTTACGAATAACTAAAACAGTTAACAAAATACCTACTACGGGTAATATACTGTTTGAAAAAGGTAATTTGTATAAAGTATCCAGATAAGTTGCTAATCTAAAAACCCCATGGGCAAACGATTTTAATAAAATAACCGCCAAAGCAGATGAAATACCAACTAAAACGCAAGATAAATACAAAAATTGCCTGTCAGAAATAAAGGTTTTTAATAAATAAATAATTCCTTCAATATATCTAAAATATCGTCTTAGCTGTTTATTTCCGTTTTTTGCTATATTCATAGTACAAAATTAGCGCTCTTAAATTTAAAAGACAATCATTTTTGTAATTCGTTTGATATTCTTTGTAATTCTAAAGCAGCATGTACCATTAAATCTTTAAAAAATAAATGAAATTCACGCTGAAAATCTTGGTAATGTTCATGTAAATCTTCTACCGAATCACTCATGTTTGATTTTAGCGCAAATCTATTGTCCATTTGCTTTAAAATTTGTTGTAAATCGGTTAAAAAAGCATAACGTTCTAACCAATTTTGATTTGTTAAATAGGGTAATAATTGCTGCGTTTTTAAATTTAATTCTGATTTATAATGCAATAATGCATTGTAAAAATTTTGAGTGTACGTTTTTAAATCTTCGTGGTGATACATTTCCCATTCTTTAGCTAAAAAATGATCGTAAAACATATCTATAATAATACCTGAAAAATGGTTGTATTTAGGTACTAATCTATGTTTTGATTTTCTAAAGACAGGGTGAAAATCTGTAAAACTATCAATAGACCTATGCAAAAGCACTCCTATTTGTATATCGGTATGATAATTTTTGTAATCGCTGCCACGTATACCATCGCCCATAAAATTGCCTATTTGAATACGTTGATTAGTTCCCGATAAAAAAATATGTGCTAAAAAATTCATATTTAAAAATAGCCTTAAGATTATGCTTCTAATATAATCATTCTTTATATTTGTTTTTTATAAAACAGTAAATAAATGACCTTAATAAAATCTATTTCGGGTATTCGCGGAACTATAGGCGGAACTGTAGGCGAAAACTTAACTCCGGTTGATGCTGTTAAATTTGCATCGGCTTATGGTACATTTTTAAAAAACAGCTTACAAAAAACTAATTTAAAAGTAGTTATTGGTCGTGATGCCAGAATTTCGGGGCCTATGATTCACCAATTAGTAATGCAAACTTTAATTGGTTTAGGTATTGATGTAATTGATTTAGGACTTTCAACCACTCCAACTGTAGAGGTTGCAGTACCTTTAGAAAATGCCGATGGAGGTATTATTTTAACAGCATCACACAATCCAAAGCAATGGAATGCTTTAAAATTATTAAATAGTAAAGGTGAATTTTTAAGTGGTGCTAACGGTGCAGAAATTTTAGAAATTGCTGAAAAAGAAGCTTTTGTTTTTGCTGATGTTGATACCTTAGGTACTATTACCGAAATTAACGATTATATGGATAAACACATTGACCAAGTTTTAAATTTAAAATTGGTTGATGCAGAAGCTGTAAAAGCTAAAAAATTTAAAGTAGTTGTTGATGGGGTAAATTCATCTGGTGGAATTGTTATACCTGCTTTACTTAAAAAAATGGGTGTTGAAGTTGTTGAATTATACTGTGAACCTAACGGACATTTTCCTCACAACCCTGAACCATTAAAAGAGCATTTAATGGATATTTGTGCGCTTGTTGTTAAAGAAAATGCCGATTTTGGTATTGTAGTTGATCCAGATGTAGATCGTTTGGCTTTTATTAGCAACAATGGAGAAATGTTTGGCGAAGAATACACTTTGGTTGCTGTAGCTGATTATGTTTTAAGTAAAACACCTGGTAATACGGTTTCAAACATGTCGTCATCACGTGCATTAAAAGATATTACCGAAAAACACGCAGGTATGTACGAAGCATCGGCGGTTGGTGAGGTAAATGTTGTTGAATTAATGAAAAAAAACAATGCAATTATTGGCGGTGAAGGCAATGGAGGAATTATCTATCCTGAAATTCATTACGGGCGCGATGCTTTGGTTGGTGTGGCTTTGTTTTTAACGCATTTGGCTCAACAAAATTTAGATGTAGCTGCGCTAAGAGCTACATATCCTGCTTATTTTATGAGTAAAAATAAAATTGAATTAACACCAGAAATTAATGTTGATGCTATTTTAGAAGAAATACAAAAGCGTTATGCTAACGAAAAAATAAGTACAATTGATGGAGTTAAAATTGATTTAGCAAATTCATGGGTACATTTAAGAAAATCGAATACTGAACCTATTATTCGTATTTATACCGAAGCTCCCACGCAAAAAGCAGCAGATGAGTTAGCAGAAAAAATTTTAAACGAAATTCAAGAAGTTGTAGGTTAATTTAACTAACTTGTTATAAAATATAAGGTTATGAAAAATATTACATTAGTTTTAGGTGCTTCCGAAAATACGGAACGCTATTCTAATAAGGCAATTAAAAAGTTACTAAACCACAACCATAATGTGAAAGCAATTGGTAATAAAATTGGCGAAGTTAACGGTGTAACTATTAATAAAGGTTTAGTGGCTTTTAACGATATAGATACAGTTACGTTGTACTTAAACCCAACAAATCAAAAACCTTATTACGATTATATTTTAAGTTTAAAACCCCGTAGAGTAATTTTTAATCCGGGTACTGAAAACGATGAGTTACAACATAAATTAAATGAAGCTGGTATTGCTTTTGAAGAAGCCTGCACATTGGTTTTGTTAAGTACCAATCAATATTAAAAAAATAACCGAGTTTTTGCTCGGTTATTTTTTTGCTTTATTGAGGTATTTGTTCAACTAAAACTTCGTTGTTATTAGAATCTAAATATGTACATGTCATTTTATCCAAACAAATTTTCCACCCTTTAATACCTGTTTCTGCACACATTTTAATAAACGTTAAGTAATCTGTCTTTCCTTGTTGATGTGCTAAAAGTTGCGCTTTAAATTCATTTAAATTTAATTCCCTTGCAATAGTTATTTTTTCATACTTTGCGGGCACTGTAATTGTAAACTCATTTATTCCATGATAATCAACATGACCATCGTTTACAAAAGCATCGTAATGTGTTACACCATGTTCTTTAATTTCTTTAATATAAGCAGGAAAATCGGCCCCAGATTTTACTTTACTATGAGCTGCCTGAATTTGTTCTACTGTAAACATTTTTTTCTATTTATTATTGATTTTAATTTTTAAATTGTTGATTTTCAGTCATCTTTTCTTTATAACTAATTGCAAATAGTAAAAGTACTGTTATAAATCCATTTACAATTATCAGTTCATTATCAAAAACATATCCATTTAAAAATGCAGCCGAATTATTACTTATAAATAAAGTGATAAAAGGTGCAGCTAAACAAATAAAGGGTACTAATTTATCGTGTACTTTTCTATTTTTAAAGAAAATTCCAAATGTAAACAAACCTAGTAAAGGTCCGTAGGTGTAAGACGCAATTTTAAAAATCATACTTACAACAGAAGCATCGTTAATTGCATTAAACAACACAATAACTGCAAACATTATAAAGCAAAACACTAAATGTACTAATTTTCTAATTTTTACATTGCTTATTTTTTGAACATTTTGGGGTTTATCCATTGCTAAAAAATCAATGCAAAACGATGTAGTTAAAGCAGTTAAAGCCGAATCGGTTGTAGCAAAAGTTGCAGCAATTAAGCCTAATAAAAATACAATTGCCGGTACTAATGCCAAATGATGAAAAGCAATTTCAGGAAACAACAAATCGGTTCTTGGTTTACCTGAAATAATATCAGTTGGAACCGAAATACCATTAGCTTCGGCATAAATATAAAGCAAAGCGCCTACTCCTAAAAAAAAGATATTTATTAAAACAAAAATTCCTGTAAAAGTAAACATGTTCTTTTGTGCATCTTTAATATTTGCACAACTTAAGTTTTTTTGCATTAAATCTTGGTCTAACCCCGTCATGGCAATGGTTACAAACATTCCTCCTAAGAATTGTTTAATAAAATGAAATTTACTTCCTACAAAATCTTCCCAAAAGAAAATTTTGCTGTAACTGCTATTTTTAACCGTTTCAAACGCTTCAATGGCATTTAAATTTAAACTGTTACATATAAAAATAATTGTTAAAATTACCGAACTTACTAAGAAAAAAGTTTGAAGTGTATCGGTAATTATAATAGCCTTTAATCCTGATTTATAAGTATATGCATAAATTAAAGCTAGTGAAATTAAACCTGTTACTGCAAAAGGAATATTAAAAGCATCAAACACAAAACGCTGAAAAACAATTACCACTAAATACAACCTAAATGCTGAACCTATTGTTCTACTAATTAAAAAAATAGCAGCTGCGGTTTTATAACTGAAAAACCCTAATCGGTTTTCAAAATATTCATAAATCGATACTAAATTTAAACGATAATATAAAGGTAACAATACAGTTGCGGTAATTATAAAACCAACTGCGTTACCTAAAACAAACTGAAAATATTTGAATTGTTCGCCACCTGGTGCACCAACTTCACCGGGTACCGATATAAAAGTTACTCCCGAAAGTGCGGTTCCTATCATACCAAATGCTACTAAATACCATTTAGAATTTTTATTTGCAGAGAAAAAAGCGGCATTACTACTGTCTTTTTTACTTACAAAACGTGAAATTGCAATTAAAACGCCAAAATAAATGATTAAAATAGATAAAATTACAATGGGAGTCATTTCTTAAAATTTTATCAAAAATAACCAATTTATTCCTGCTTAAACAAAATTGGTTACGAATTTTAAACGAAAAAAAGTATTAATTTTGCGTTATGGATTTTCCTTCAAAATTATTAGAAAACGCAGTTAACGAAATGGCTATGCTACCCGGTATTGGTAAGCGTACAGCGTTGCGTTTGGTTTTACATTTGTTACGCCAACCAGTTGAACGTACTACTGCTTTAACTACTGCTTTAGACTTACTGCGAAACGAAATTAAGTATTGTAAAAGCTGCCATGCTATTTCGGATACTCATTTATGTGAAATTTGTGAAAAAACTTCTCGTGATCATTCAACCATTTGTGTAGTAGAAGATGTTCGCGATGTTATGGCTTTAGAAAACACACAGCTTTACAAAGGAATTTACCATGTTTTGGGTGGAAAGATTTCACCGATTGATGGTGTTGGACCAAGTCAACTGAATATTAAAACGTTGGTTGATAAAGTTAAAAACGGCAATGTTACCGAAATAATTTTTGCTTTGAGTTCTACCATGGAAGGCGATACAACCAATTTTTATATTTACAAACAAATTAAAGATTACAATATTACCACATCGACCATAGCGCGTGGAATTGCAGTTGGCGATGAACTGCAATATGCCGACGAGGTTACTTTAGGACGTAGTTTAATGCACCGTGTTCCGTTTGAAAATAGTTTGAAGGTTTAATTTCATCAATATTTTACTTGTTTAATATACATATCCAATATTTCAATAGCTTTTATTTCATGCTCTTTTACTTCTTCCAAACTAAAATTAGGATCGTTTGTTTCAACGGAAAATAATTCTTTATCTTTAAAATAAGCTGTTGTTTTATAATTATATTTCTTGTTCTCAAGCTCCTTAATATATTTTACAAGTTTATTATCCTTGAAATACAAACTAAAATACAAATTTTCGTATTTTCTTTTATTTAAGTAATTATCTCCATACCAATAATTAAAATATTGATTGTTATTTTTATTCCAAGCAGGATATTCGCTAAAACCGCCAATAGTTTTTCTAAATAATTTAAATTTCTTTTTGGTTATAAACCCACTGGATTCAACAAATGTCAAATCTGACTCTAAACTATCTTGTTCATGGAAATAAATATATTTTTCGATTGATTCTATATATGAAACTGAATCTGTCTGAGAATAAATAAAATTACTCAAAAAAAATAAATTTAACAGTAAAAGTGTTTTCATTGATTAGTTAAATATAAAAATTAACCAATTATAAATATAATTTACTATTTTTCAAAATATAAATGATAATGTTTGCTGCAACCTGGGTTAAAGTTAGCTTTACATTTAATACACTTATTGCCACTATTAATATATTCAGCAATAGTTAATTCGTGTTTGCAAACTCCGCACAAAATTGCTTTTTGGTTATGTTCTGTTGCACCCCAAACTTGTGGTTTGTGCAATTCAGCTTCTTGATGGCATTTATAACAAGGATAATATTTTCTACAGCATTTAAATTTTATTGCAATAATATCTAATTGCGTGTGGTAATGTACACAGCGTGTTTCATTATCAACTGTTTGTCCGTAAACTTTAATTTCTTTATTTGTAGATGTATCTGTTTTTTTATCGATTTTATTACAACCCATAAAAAACAGAAGAGTAATAAAAATAATTATATTTTTTAGCATATTATGTACATATAAAAAAATCAACCCTAAAAAAGGTTGATTTTTGAGTTATAAAATTCGTTCGGAAACGTAGTCTAATTTTACGGTTGGATATTTACTTTGGGTCATTTGAATAGAAAATTCAGAATCGGCCAAGAAAACCAATTGTCCTGATTTATCTTTTGCCAAGAATTTTTGTTTTACTCGTTTAAATTCTGCAAACTCTTCATTTTTAACATCTTCTGGTCGTACCCAACAAGCTTTAAAAGCAGGGAAATTTTCGTAGGTACATTTAGCACCGTATTCGTGTTCTAAACGGTATTGAATAACTTCGTACTGTAAAGCACCAACAGTTCCAATAACTTTTCGTCCGTTTAATTCTAAGGTAAACAACTGAGCCACACCTTCATCCATTAATTGATCGATTCCTTTTTCTAATTGTTTCGATTTCATTGGATCAGCGTTGTTAATGTAACGGAAATGTTCTGGTGAGAACGATGGAATCCCTCGGAAATTCATCAATTCACCTTCTGTAAGGGTGTCGCCAATTTTAAAGTTTCCGGTATCGTGTAAACCAACAATATCACCTGCGTACGAAATATCAACAATTTCTTTCTTTTCTGCAAAAAAAGCATTCGGACTAGAAAACTTTAAGTTTTTACCTAAACGTACATGTGTATATGGTTTGTTACGTTCAAAAGTACCCGAAACAATCTTAATAAACGCTAAACGATCGCGGTGTTTTGGATCCATATTGGCATGTATTTTAAATACAAAACCAGCAAATTTATTTTCGTCGGGCTGAACGGTTCTGGTATCAGAATCTTTTGCGCGTGGTGACGGAGCGATCTCTATAAAACAATCTAATAATTCGCGTACACCAAAGTTATTTAAGGCCGAACCAAAGAAAACAGGTTGTAAATCACCTTTTATATAAGCTTCACGATTAAATTCAGGATATACTTCTGAAACCAATTCTAATTCTTCGCGCAACTTATCGGCCGCTTTTGCACCTACTAATTTATCTAAAGCTTCGTCTTGTAAATCATCAATTGTAATAACATCGTCGATATTTTTACGACTATCTTCAGAAAATAAGTTAACGTTTTTCTCCCAAATATTGTAAATACCCTGAAAATCGTATCCCATACCAATAGGGAACGATAAAGGCGTAACTTTTAAACCTAATTTTTGTTCAACTTCATCAAGCAAATCAAAGGCATCTTTACCTTCACGGTCTAATTTGTTAATAAACACAATCATAGGAATGTTGCGCATTCTACAAACTTCAACCAATTTTTCGGTTTGTTCCTCTACCCCTTTTGCAACGTCAATTACAACAATAACAGAATCAACAGCGGTTAAAGTTCTAAAAGTATCTTCGGCAAAATCCTTGTGACCAGGTGTATCTAAAATGTTAATTTTTTTATCTTTATAATTAAACGCAAGAACCGATGTAGCTACCGAAATACCTCTTTGGCGTTCAATTTCCATAAAATCGGAAGTTGCCCCTTTTTTAATTTTATTGCTTTTTACTGCTCCAGCTTCTTGAATAGCTCCACCAAATAAAAGCAATTTTTCGGTTAATGTGGTTTTACCTGCATCGGGGTGTGCAATAACCCCAAATGTTCTTCTGCGTAAAATTTCGTCTTTAAAACTCATTTTTATTTCTTTAAAGGTGCAAAAATAGTATTTATTTATGTTATTTTAAAACAATTGGTTTAGTGATTAAGTTGGTTTTACAACTTACGCAAAAATGACTAACTTTGTAAAAAACAACTAAAAATTGTAATGAAACTAATAAAAAACAGTTTACTTTTTATACTTTTTAAAACACCTTTATTTTTATTTGCGCAACAACCTAATAATGTATTAGTTACTATTAACGATAGTATTTACACTGTTGCTGATTTTGAACATTTGTACAATAAAAATTTAGATATTATTGCAGATGAATCGCAAAAAGATATAAATACCTATTTTGATTTGTACAAGACTTATAAATTACGTTTGCAACACGCTTACGATTTAACTTTGGATAAATTACCAAAGGTGCAAGAAGAATACAATTTGTATAGAAAAGAACTTGCCGAAAAATATTTTACTAACGATACCGAGTTAAAAAGGTTGCTTAATGAAGCATTAGAACGCAACAAAACCGAATTAAATGCATCACATATATTAATTGCTGTTGATGAATTTTCAAATGCTAACGATACTTTAAAAGCATATACTAAAGCTATTGAAATTAGAAATGAAATATTACAAGGCATGCCTTTTGAAAATGCTGCGGTTAATTTTTCCGATGATTTAAGTACCAAAACAAACAAAGGAAATTTAGGATATTTTGGTGTTTTTAAAATGGTATATCCTTTTGAAAGCGGAGCTTATAATACAAATGTTGGCGAAATTTCTTTACCAATTCGCACTAATTTTGGGTATCATTTAATTAAAATCAATAAAAAACGAGCAACACCTAAAACAAAAAAAATTGCTCATATTTTAGTGTATTCTAAAGATAAAAATACAAACGAAGCCAAACAAAAAATAGACCGTATTTATAAACGATTACAAGTTGGTGATTCCTTTACAGATACAGCTTTTCATTTTTCTGAAGATGAAAATAGCCGTGAAAAGGGAGGCGATTTAGGTTTTTATAACGAAGGTGCTTTAAATATTGAAGGAATTTCTGATATAGTATACGATTTAAACTTTGCTGGTGCCTATTCTCGCCCATTTTTAAGTCAGTATGGATGGCATATTGTTGCTGTAACAGATATTAAAAACGAAGCTAAATTAGATGATTTAAACGCCAATTTTTTACGTAAAATTAAATCAGATGAACGTTCTAAAGTTTTAGAAAAAGATTTAATAAATCATTTAAAAGAAATGTATCATTTTAAAACAAATGATGAAAATCTTTTATACACAGCAAAACTTTTGAACCGAATAGATATGTTTAGTGAACCAAAAGTTCAAGAAAACACACATACATTAAAAACTATAGCAACTTTTTCAAATCAAAAAATAACTATTAAAAATTTGTTAGAGCATATTTATTCGCATCCTGTACAATATGCCGAAATAAAAACCAATGAATTGCTTATTAAAAAAGCCTTTAATGTGTTTGCATTACAAAAGCTTAAAGAAACGTATAATATTAATTTAACAACAAATTTTCCTGAATTTGCTCAAACCTTAAAAGAATATAAAGAAGGTTTAATGCTTTTTGAATTACTTGAAGACAAAATTTGGAAAACAACCCAAAACGATACTCTTGCCCTTCAAAATTATTACGAAGAACATAAAGAATTATTTGTAAAACCTGCCTATTTTATTGGCGAAGTTTATGTTTTTAATAAAAAAAGTAATGCTAAAACATTTCAAAAGTTATTAAAAAAGCAATTTCAGGTAAATGAAAATCATTTTAATTTAGTTTATAAATACCAAGGTACGTTTGAATTAAATGATAAACGTTTACCAAACAGAATAGATTTTAACAAATTGGGTAAAAAAGTAGAATCTCAAAACAATTTACATTATGTGTTTTTGGTTCGCGATAAAAAAAATAATACAGTTCCAGATTTTGATGTTGTAAAAAGTCAAGTTTTAAGTATTTACCAAAATCAATTCGAAAACCAATTTAACAAACAATTAAAACAAAATGCTGTAATTAAAACAAATCAACATGTTTTAAATCAACTTAAATTAAAATACAGTAAAAAAAATCATAATTAAAATTAAAAAAATATAAAAGTTTGCTGTAGCTATGTATCTTTGTTGCAGTTTGTAAAAATTAATAAACAAATATGAAATTATTTCTTAAAAACATTTTAATGGCAGTTTTTACTGTTGTTAGTTTTGTAAACGTACAAGCACAACAAACCAATAAAAAACGTATTGACGGTATTGTTGGGGTTGTAGGTAATTACGTTATTTTAGATTCTGATATAGACAACATGTTTATTCAGGCAAAAGAAACAGGTTACGATACATCTAAATTAGGCCGATGTGAACTTTTTGGTACTTTGTTAGAAAACAAACTTTTTGCACACCAAGCCATTCAAGATAGTATTGTAGTTACCGATGACGAAATTAACAGTAAACTTGATCTTCAAATGGATCGTATGGTTGAATACTATGGATCAGTTGATAATGTTGTTAAATTTTACAATAAAAAAAATATTGAAGAGTTTAAAGGTACACTTTTCGATTTAATAAAAGAGGGTGATTTAGCAAAACGTATGCAAGACAAGCTAATTGTTGGAGTATCTATTACGCCTGAAGAAATACGTCAGTTTTATAATAAAATTCCTAAAGACTCGTTACCTATGGTTGGCGAACAAATAGAATTAGCTGAAATTGTTATGAAACCCGAAATTACTAGTGCCCAAAAGCAAGCGGTAATAGACAAATTAAACCAAATTCGTCAAGAAGTGTTAGATGGTTCATCATTTGCAAGTAAAGTATTTATGTATTCTGAAGACAGTGGTTCGATTAAAACAGGTGGTTTATACACAATTGATAAAAAAACACCTTTTGTTAAAGAATTTAAAGATGTAGCTTTTTCATTAAAAGAAGGCGAAATTTCTAAACCATTTGAAACCGATCACGGATATCATATTATAATGTTAGAAAAAATTGTAGGTAAAAACTTAGAATTGCGTCACATATTAATTAAGCCGCAACCTACCGATGAGGCAATAGATAAAGCTAAAACAAGTTTAGATGAATTGCGTATTCGTATTTTAAATAAAGAAATTACATTTGCCGATGCTGCCCGTCAATATTCAGAACAAAAAGAAACCAAACAAAGTGGTGGAATTGTTTTAGATTCTTCGGGTGAATCTAGAATTGAATTGAATAGAATGGAAGATCGTATATTGTATGATATGGTTTCAAATTTAAAAGTAGGCGAAGTTTCTAAAAACACACTTGTAACCGATGCTAGCAACAAACAAGCATTTAAAATTGTTCAAGTAACAAATAAAATACCACAACACTTAGCAGATTTTTCTCAAGATTATATGCAAATTCGCTTCGTTGCTTTAAAAGCAAAACAAAACGAAGTTTTAGGAAAATGGATTGCCGACAATATAAATAACACTTATATTTTTATAAATAACGATTACCAAAATTGCAACTTTAAAAGCAATTGGTTAAAAAAATAAAACATTAAAGCTCTTCAATTCGAAGGGCTTTTTTTTGATTATTTAGCAGTATTAAAACTATAAAAGTATTTAAATAGTAAAAAAAGGTTTGTTTTTTAAATCATTCGCAATAAACTTTCTTAATTTTTTAAATTAAAAAAGCCAAAATAGAATAATTACAAATAATAATAAGCACAATTCATCATTTTATTAAAAATTTTTAAAAATGAAAACCTTTTTGTAATTTTGCATCAACTTTTAAAAAAGTATTAAAAATAAAGCAAAACGGCAGCGCATTAAAAAAGCAAAAGCCAAAAATTATTCAAAATAAAATTATGAACTTATACCAAGATTACTTAAAAGAAATTGAAGAAAGAAAAAGCCAAGGTCTTCACCCAAAACCTATAGACGGTGCTGAATTATTAAGTGAAATCATTACTCAAATTAAAGACGTAAATAATCCAGAAAGAGAAAACTCTTTAAAAATGTTTATTTACAATACTTTACCAGGTACTACAAGTGCTGCAAGTGTTAAATCGGCATTTTTAAAAGAAATAATTTTAAGGCAAGAATTGGTAAATGAAATAACACCAGCATTTGCATTAGAATTATTATCGCATATGAAAGGTGGTTCATCAATTTCAGTTTTGCTTGATTTAGCTTTAGGTAACGATGTAACAATTGCTAAAAATGCTGCCGAAGTTTTAAAAACTCAAGTATTTTTATACGATGCAGATACAAAACGTTTGAAAGATGCATATGATAGCGGTAACGCAATTGCTAAAGAAATTTTAGAAAGCTACGCTAACGCAGAATTTTTCACAAAATTACCAGCTGTTCCTGAAGAAATTAAAGTAGTTACTTTTATTGCTGGCGAAGGTGATATTTCTACCGATTTATTATCGCCAGGAAACCAAGCACACTCGCGCTCAGATCGTGAATTACATGGTAAATGTATGATTACCCCTCAAGCGCAAGAAGAAATTAAAGCTTTACAAGCTCAACACCCCGATAAAAGTGTAATGTTAATTGCAGAAAAAGGTACAATGGGCGTAGGTTCATCACGTATGTCTGGTGTAAACAATGTAGCTTTATGGACAGGTAAACAAGCTAGTCCGTATATTCCATTTGTAAATATTGCGCCAATTGTAGGTGGTACAAACGGCATCTCTCCTATTTTCTTAACTACTGTTGATGTAACCGGAGGTATTGGTATCGATTTACAAAACTGGAAGAAAAAAGTTGATGCGAATGGTAACGTTGTTCGAAATGAAAAAGACGAACCAATACTTGAAGAAGTGTATTCAGTTGAAACTGGTACTGTATTAACAATCAATACAAAAGATAAAAAATTATATAAAGACGGCGAACAATTAATTGATATATCTAAAGCTTTAACTCCACAAAAAATGGAATTCATAAAAGCTGGTGGTTCATATGCTATTGTATTTGGTAAAAAAATACAAACTTTTGCTGCCGAAACTTTAGGTATCCAAGCTCCAACAGTATTTGCACCAGCTAAAGAAATCTCTAAAGAAGGTCAAGGTTTAACTGCTGTTGAAAAAATATTTAACAAAAATGCAGTTGGTGTTGCATCTGGTAAAATATTACATGCAGGATCAGATGTTCGTGTTAAAGTAAATATTGTTGGTTCACAAGACACAACTGGTTTAATGACCGCGCAAGAGCTTGAAGCTATGGCTGCTACTGTAATTTCGCCTACGGTTGACGGTGCTTACCAGTCAGGATGTCACACTGCATCGGTTTGGGATAAAAAAGCGCAAGTAAATATTCCAAAATTAATGAAATTCATGAACGATTTTGGTTTAATTACAGCTCGCGATCCTAAAGGTGAATACCATTCTATGACCGATGTAATTCACAAAGTTTTAAATGATATAACAATTGATGAATGGGCTATTATTATTGGTGGTGATTCGCATACACGTATGTCTAAAGGTGTTGCTTTTGGTGCCGATTCTGGTACAGTAGCTCTTGCTTTAGCAACAGGTGAAGCTTCTATGCCTATTCCTGAATCGGTTAAAGTAACATTTAAAGGTAACATGAAAGAACATATGGATTTCCGCGATGTAGTTCATGCAACTCAATTACAAATGTTACAACAATTTGGTGGGGAAAATGTTTTCCAAGGTAGAATCATCGAAGTACATATTGGAACTTTATTAGCAGATCAAGCTTTTACTTTTACCGATTGGACTGCCGAAATGAAAGCTAAAGCATCAATTTGTATTTCTCAAGACGATACATTAATTCAATCATTAGAAATCGCAAAAAGCCGTATTCAAATAATGATTGATAAAGGTATGGATAACAAAAACCAAGTATTACAAGGTTTAATTGATAAAGCGAACAAACGTATTGCAGAAATTAAATCGGGCGAAAAACCTGCTTTAATGCCTGATGCTACTGCTAAATATTATGCCGAAGTAGTTGTTGATTTAGACGTTATTAACGAACCTATGATTGCTGATCCAGACGTTAACAATGAGGATGTTTCTAAACGTTATACACACGATACCATTCGTAGTTTATCATACTATAGTGGTGATAAAAAAGTTGATTTAGGATTTGTTGGTTCTTGTATGGTTCATAAAGACGATTTAAAAATTGTTTCTCAAATGTTGAAAAACATTGAAAAACAACAAGGCGAAGTTAAATTTAACGCACCTTTAGTTGTTGCTGCACCAACATACAATATTATTGATGAATTAAAAGCTGAAGGCGATTGGGAATACTTGCAAAAATATTCAGGCTTTGAATTTAGCGATGCTTTACCAAAAAGCACTGCACGTACTGAATATGAAAATATTATGTATTTAGAGCGTCCTGGTTGTAACTTATGTATGGGTAACCAAGAAAAAGCTGAAAAAGGTGATACTGTTATGGCTACTTCTACCCGATTATTTCAAGGCCGTGTAGTTGAAGACCGAGATGGTAAAAAAGGTGAATCATTATTAGCTTCTACTCCTGTTGTTGTACTTTCTGCAGTTTTAGGTCGTATTCCTAATATAGAAGAATACAAAATGGCGGTTGAAGGTATTAACTTAACTAAATTTAAACCAGTTTCTACAAAACTTTAATTCATTTAGTTTCTTATTATAGAAAAACGAGTTATTCTTTTTGAATAGCTCGTTTTTTTTTTTTTTTTAATTATTAAGTAGAATCATTTTAAATTATTTAAGTTAACATTTACACAAAATAATTTTGTAAAAAAAATAGTAAATTGTAGTAATTTTTAATTAAAACTGAAACAGTATTATGGCTTTTGATATTGAAATGATTAAAAAGGTATACGCAACGATACCAGCACGTGTTAACAAAGCGCGTGAATTAGTAGGTAAACCACTTACACTTTCAGAAAAAATTTTATACGCCCATTTATGGGAAGGAACTCCAAGTAAAAAGTTTAATCGATCTAAAGATTATGTCGATTTTGCTCCCGATCGTGTAGCTTGTCAAGATGCAACTGCGCAAATGGCTTTGTTGCAATTTATGCATGCGGGAAAAGATAAAGTAGCTGTACCAACAACTGTACATTGCGATCACCTTATTCAAGCAAAAGTCGGTGCCGAAAAAGATTTAGCAGTAGCAAATACTCAATCAAAAGAAGTTTTTGATTTCCTTTCATCAGTTTCTAACAAATACGGTATTGGTTTTTGGAAACCAGGTGCAGGTATTATTCACCAAATAGTTTTGGAAAATTATGCATTTCCTGGTGGTATGATGATTGGTACCGATTCTCATACTGTGAATGCTGGTGGTTTAGGAATGCTTGCTATTGGCGTAGGTGGTGCCGATGCGGTTGATGTTATGAGTGGAATGGCATGGGAATTAAAATTTCCGAAGCTAATTGGTGTTAAGTTAACAGGAAAATTAAACGGATGGACAGCCCCTAAAGATGTAATTTTAAAAGTTGCCGATATTTTAACCGTTAAAGGTGGTACGGGTGCTATAGTGGAATATTTTGGCGAAGGCGCTATTTCTATGTCTTGTACGGGTAAAGGTACTATTTGCAATATGGGAGCCGAAATTGGTGCAACTACATCAACTTTTGGATACGATGATTCTATGCGTAGATATCTAGTTGCTACTGGTAGAGCAGATGTTGTTGAAGCTGCAGATACAATTGCAGATTATTTAACAGCCGATCCTGAGGTTTATGCTGAACCAGAAAAATATTTTGATGAATTAATTGAAATTAATTTATCTGAATTAGAACCACATATAAACGGTCCTTTTACCCCTGACAGAGGTACGCCTGTTTCAAAAATGAAAGAAGAAGCTGCTAAAAATGGCTGGCCTATTAAAGTTGAATGGGGATTAATTGGTTCATGTACCAATTCGTCTTACGAAGATATGAGTCGTGCAGTTTCAATTGTAAACCAAGCAGTTGAATTAGGTATTACCCCAAAAGCAGAATTTGGTATTAATCCAGGTTCAGAACAAATTCGTTATACCATTGAACGCGATGGCATGATTGCTGCTTTTGAAAAAATGGGTACAAAAGTTTTTACTAATGCCTGCGGACCATGTATTGGTCAATGGGATCGTGAAGGTGCCGATAAGCAAGAAAAAAATACAATTGTACATTCATTCAACCGCAATTTTTCAAAACGTGCCGATGGTAATCCAAATACGCATGCTTTTGTTACATCGCCCGAAATGGTTGCAGCTTTGGCAATTTCTGGTCGGTTAGATTTTAATCCTATTACCGATACTCTTTTAAATGATAATGGTGAAGAAGTGATGTTTAAACCTCCTTTTGGAGATGAACTTCCTAATAAAGGATTTGATGTTGAAGATCCAGGTTATCAAGCGCCTGCTACAGATGGTTCTAACATTGAAGTTGTTGTTAGTCCTTCTTCTTCTAGATTGCAATTATTAGAACCTTTTAAACCTTGGGAAGGAAAAAACATTATAGGTGCTAAATTATTAATTAAAGCATTTGGAAAATGTACAACCGATCATATTTCAATGGCTGGTCCTTGGTTGCGTTTTCGCGGTCACTTAGATAATATATCAAATAATATGTTAATTGGTGCCGAAAATGCATTTAATGGTAAAACCAATTTTGTAAAAAACCAACTAACAGGTAATTATGGCGAAGTGCCTTTTGTTCAGCGTGATTATAAAGCCGAAGGAATTCCGTCTATAGTTGTTGGCGATCAAAACTACGGTGAAGGTTCATCACGTGAGCACGCTGCAATGGAACCTAGGCATTTAGGTGTAAAGGCAGTTTTAGTTAAATCGTTTGCACGTATACACGAAACCAACCTTAAAAAACAAGGTATGTTAGCGTTGACATTTGTAAATGAAGCAGATTACGACAAAATTCAAGAAGATGATACTATTAACTTTTTAGATTTAATAGAATTTGCACCAGGTAAACCTTTAACTTTAGAATTTGTTCATGCAAACGGTTCTAAAGATATAATTATGGCAAATCATACTTATAATGATTCGCAAATTGAATGGTTTAAAGCGGGGTCTGCCTTAAATTTAATTGCTGCAGAAAAGTAAAAAATTGTAAATCATAATAATATCCGATCAAATTATTGGTCGGATTTTTATTTTATATGTCCTAAAAAAACACGAAATTTACACACCTTTTAAAAACTAACATGGCATTTTTAGAAATAATTTTAGCAGTATTAGTATGTGCAGTTATTTGCTATTTAGCAACAATAATTGTCTTGGCTTATCGTAAAAAGTTCTTTCTTTTTACAACCATAAATACCATAATTTTTGTGGGTTATTGCTATATTTCTTATCATTACGATACATTTTTTAATACGGATATCTTTAATAAAAATAGAATTATATTTTTGTTATCTTGTGTGTTGATACATGCAATTGTTTCGTTACTATTGGTATCAAAAATGAAAAGTAACAAAATCGCTATCGAAAAAGAAAATACTGAAAATACAGAAGAAAAACCTAATTAATTCTCTGTTTTTGTTAAACAAAAATTTATAAGTAATTTTAGCTCTTAAAAATAAAATTAAATGAACTTTCAAAATACTCGCGAATTTGCACAATCATTAGATGCGAACGATACTTTAAAACAGTATCAAAACGAATTTGAATTTCCAAAAGTAAACGGAAAAAAAACCATATATTTTACTGGAAATTCGTTAGGATTAATGCCAAAACGTGCCAAGAAATATGTAGATGATGTAATGAATGATTGGGCAAACATGGCTGTTGAAGGTCATTTTTATGCCGAAAAACCTTGGTGGGATTATCACGAACGCTTTTCAAATCCATTATCAAAAATTGTTGGAGCAAAACCAAGTGAAGTTTCTGTAATGAATACTTTAACGGTTAATTTACACATGATGATGGTATCATTCTACAACCCTACTTCTACCCGATTTAAAATAATTTGCGAAGAAAAAGCTTTTCCTAGTGACCAATATATGTTACAAACGCAGGTGAAGTTTCATGGTTTAAATCCAAACGATGTTATTGTTGAAGTTAAACGCCGAGAAGGAGAACACAATTTAAGAAACGAAGACATTATTGCAAAAATTAACGAAGTTGGTAATGAACTGGCATTAGTTTTAATTGGTGGAATTAACTATTACACAGGTCAAGTTTTAGATATGGATGCCATTACAAAAGCAGGTCATAATGTTGGTGCTATTGTAGGTTGGGATTTAGCGCACGCAGCAGGAAATATTGAACTTAGTTTGCACGATTGGAATGTAGATTTTGCATGTTGGTGCAGTTACAAATACATGAATGCCGGCCCAGGAAGTGTTTCAGGTTATTTTGTGCACGAAAAGCATCATACAAACACTAAATTAAATCGTTTTGGTGGATGGTATGGTCATAATAAAGAGCGTCGTTTTCTTATGGAACCTGAATTTACACCAAACGATGGTGCATTAGGTTGGCAAAGTTCTTGTACAGGCGTTTTGGCAATGGCTCCGTACTTAGCATCGGTAGAAATGTTTGATGAAATTGGAATGAGTGAACTTGTAAAAAAACGCAATTTAATCACCGCTTATTTACAATTTATTGTTGAAGAAACAGCTAAAGAAACTAATACAAATTTAGAAATTATTACTCCAAAAGATCAAGCAGAACGCGGATCACAATTATCTGTTATTTTACATGGTGAAGGTAAAGAGCTTTTTCATTATTTAATGAAAGAAGGTGTAATTGTAGATTGGCGCGAACCAGCAGTTATACGTTTAGCGCCGGTGCCATTGTATACGACTTTTGAGGAAATGTATGAATTTGGTCAAATTTTGAAAAAAGGAATCCAAACTACTTAATATAAATAGCCTGCTTTACGTAGGCTTTTTTTATATTTGTAACTTTAAAAATCAAATCAAAAATGCAAACTAAACAACAAAAAATAGATAATTTTGATCCATCGCAACCTGGCTTGGCAGACGCGTCAATCTACGGATTACCTTTTACAGCAGAAGAAAGCGAAATAATTATACTACCAGCTCCTTGGGAAGTTACCGTAAGTTACGGAAGTGGTGCAAGTGAAGGCCCAGAAGCTATATCAAATGCGTCTTTCCAAGTTGATTTATTACACCAAGAATTTCCAGATTTATGGAAATTAGGCATTTTTATGGATAAAGCTCCTGAACAATGGGCAAAAAACAGTGAAAAATTTAAAAGTTTAGCTCAACCAATTATAGAAGCTTTAGAAAATGGCGAAAACATAGAGACTTTTCCTCAATTACAAGCCGATTTAGATAAAATAAATAAAGCATCGTTACAATTTAATCAAGAAGTAAAGGAACGTACTTTGTTTTGGATGAACAAAGGCAAAAAAGTAATTTTATTAGGTGGAGATCATTCAACACCAATGGGATATTATGAAGCTTTGGCCAGCAAAAACGATTCATTTGGTATCTTACATTTTGATGCACATATGGATTTACGTGAAGCTTACGAAGGATTTACCTTTTCACATGCGTCAATCATGTATAACGCAATAAAATTACCACAAATTGAAAAAATTGTACAAGTTGGTATTCGCGATTTTAGCGAGGGTGAAGTACAAGTAGTTAAAACATCAAACAAAGTTAAAGTTTATACTGATACCGACCTTAAACACAATCAATTTAATGGTAAAACATGGCAACAACAATGCGATGAAATTTTAAACCAACTACCTGAAAATGTAGCTATTAGTTTTGATATTGATGCACTTTATCGTTGGTATTGTCCAAATACAGGAACACCAGTTCCTGGAGGATTGTCGTACGAACAAGCAACTTATCTTTTAAGCAAATTGGCAGAATCAAACAAAAAAATAATTGGTATTGATTTGGTAGAAGTTGCACCAGGTGAAGATGATTGGGACGGAAATGTTGGCGCACGTTTATTATTCCATTTATGCGGTGTATTTGCTAAAAATTCTGGTTTAAGTATAGGCGAAAAAATTCAATTTTAATTGATTTTTATGGAAGATATCTCTAAAGAAGTTCACCAGGCTTTTGAAGTAATTAAAAACGGAGGAATTATTTTATATCCTACAGACACTGTTTGGGGAATTGGTTGCGATGCAACTAACGAAGAAGCTGTACAAAAAATTTACGCATTAAAAAAACGTGCAGAAACTAAAAGTATGATTGTTTTGGTAAATAACGATCGTTTGTTGTACAATGTTTTTAAAGACATACCAAGTGTTGCTTTTGATATTTTAGATTGTGCAGAAAAGCCAACTACTTTGGTTTTAGATGCACCTAGAAACGTTGCTAAAAACCTAATTGCCGAAGATAATTCATTAGGAATACGCATAGTAAACACACCTTTTGTTTACAAGTTGGTAGAACGCATGAAGCGTCCGTTAGTGTCAACATCTGCTAATATTTCTGGTGAACCTACTCCTACTCAATTCTCTGAGATTTCAAAGGAAATTATTAACGGCGTTGATTATGTTGTAAATTTTGATCGAGAAAAAATTAGCAAAAAGTCGTCAACCGTAATTAAACTTACAAATGATTCGCAAGTAAAAATTTTAAGAAAATAATGATTCAATCATCAAATTATAAAGAAGCACTAAACCATTCAATATTTGAAATTGTTGCACAAGCAGCACAAAAATTAGGCGTTGAAGCTTACGTAATTGGCGGCTTTGTACGCGATTATATTTTACAACGCGATTCTAAAAAAGATATTGATATTGTTGCCGTAGGCAGTGGAATTGATTTAGCCTTAGAGGTTTCAGAGCTTTTACCAAACAAACCAAAAGTTCAAGTTTTCAAAAATTACGGAACTGCTATGCTTCGTTTTAACGATATTGATATTGAATTTGTTGGTGCAAGAAAAGAATCGTATCGAGCCGATAGTAGAAATCCATTGGTTGAAAACGGAACTTTACAAGACGATCAAAACCGAAGAGACTTTACCATTAACGCTATGGCTTTTTCATTAAATACTGAAAACTTTGGCGATTTGGTTGACCCTTTTAACGGGATGATTGATTTACAAAATAAAGTGATACGCACACCTTTAGATCCAGATATCACCTATTCAGACGATCCATTGCGAATGATGCGTGCAATTCGTTTTGCAACCCAACTAAATTTTACAATTGAAACAAATTCGTTAGATGCCATTACAAAAAATGCAGAGCGAATTAAAATTATTTCGGGCGAACGAATTGTAGACGAATTAAATAAAATTCTTTTAACTGTAAAACCATCAGTTGGCTTTTTATTGCTTTACAAAACAGGTTTATTACCGTTAATATTACCCGAAATTACTGCATTAAACAATGTGGAAGAAGTTGAAGGACACACTCACAAAAACAACTTTTATCATACACTAGAAGTAGTTGACAATATATGTGTTAATACCGATGATTTATGGTTGCGTTGGTCGGCATTATTACACGATATTGGTAAAGCCCCAACAAAAAAATTTAATAAAAGAAATGGATGGACGTTTCATGGACACGAATTTTTAGGCAGTAAAATGGTTAAGCGCATTTTTCAACGTTTGCATATGCCCTTAAACCATAAAATGCGTTTTGTTCAAAAAATGGTTGCAATGAGCTCGCGTCCTATTGTAATTGCTGAAGATACTGTAACCGATTCGGCTGTTCGTAGATTGGTATTTGATGCAGGTGAAGATGTAGAAAATTTGCTAACTTTATGTGAAGCCGATATTACTACTAAAAATCAAAAGAAATTTCAAAAATATCACAATAACTTTAAAATAGTTCGACAAAAAATTGTTGAAGTTGAAGAACGTGATCATGTGCGTAATTTTCAGCCACCAATTACAGGTGAAGAAATTATGACCATTTTTAATTTGGGACCATCTAGAGAAATCGGACAAATTAAAGATGCTATAAAAGAAGCTATTTTAGAAGGCGAAATTGCAAATGAATACCAAGATGCATACAGTTTTATGATTAAAAAAGCTGAAAGTTTAGGATTAAAACCAGCAAATCAAAAATTATAATTATGGAAAATAAATCGTTCATTCGTTGGGCTAAAATTACATTAGTTTTAGTGTATTTGGTTATAATTGCAGGTGCTACAGTTCGTATGACAGGTTCAGGTATGGGATGCCCAGATTGGCCTAAATGCTTTGGTTATTACATACCACCAACACAAGTTGAAGAATTGCTTTGGAAGCCAAACCATGAGTATAACAAAGGGCAAGTTATTATTAAAGATAATTCGCTTTGGGTAGCTAATACCAATTTTACTTCAAAAGAAGTTTATAATCCTACTGATTGGGAAAAATATACTAAACACGATTATGCTGTATTTAACCCTTACCATACTTGGGTGGAATATATTAACCGTTTATTTGGAGCTTTATCTGGTTTAGGTTGCTTAATTCTATTTATTCTATCTTTTAGATATTGGAAAACAAAAAAATCAGTTGTTTTTTGGTCGGCAGTTGTATTATTTTTACTAGGATTTAACGCTTGGTTAGGTGCAACAGTAGTATATTCAGTACTAAATCCAGTAAAAATTACCACACATATGATAGCAGCATTACTTAATGTTGCTGCATTAGTTTATTTAATTTATTTGGTAAAACATAAATCTTTTAAAAGTAAAAATTATGATTCTGTTTTTTATAAATTTACATGGGTTGCTATGTTTTTATCCTTAGTTCAAATTGGTTTAGGAACGCAAGTACGCCAATTTATTGATGATTTAACTCAAAACGGTATCACAGATGTTTCATTATGGTTAGAAAACCCCGATTTAACATTTTACATACACCGTACGTTTTCATTTGTAATATTTTTTGTAAACCTATTTTTATACTTACGTAATAAACGTTTAAAATTAGGAGTTTCAAAAATAAATTGGGTATTGTTATTGTTGTTAATTGAAATTTTAACCGGAATTTTAATGTATTACATTCACTTCCCTTTTGGTACACAAGCAGCACACTTAGTAATTGCTGCAATTATGTATGGTTTGCAATTTGCTATTATCTTAGAAGCCAAACAAAAGTAATTTTATGAAAAAAACACTCTTTTTATTCTTATTTATCTTGATGTCGGTATTAGGAATGGGTCAAAATTCATTTAAAAAAGATCCAAAATTAGGTGCTTGGTTTATGTATTTTGGAAACGCAAAAGTTGAAAACACAAAATGGAATTTTAATTACGATGTACAGTACCGAAATCATGAAGTTTTAACTGATTTAAATCAATTATTAATACGCGGAACTATTCAATATCACTTATTTGAAAATCTAACTTTAGGAACGGGTTACGCTTTTATTACCACTGAACAATTTGAAAAACCTGATTTACCAGTTATTGAAAACCGAATTTTTCAAGATGCTATTTTGCAACAAAAGGTGGAAAAAACTTCTATACGTCATCGTTTTCGTTTTGAACAGCGTTTTGTAGAAAATCAAGATTTTAAAACTCGTTTAAGGTATCAATTAGCTATAGATACACCTTTGTATCAAAACCATGATAAAAACACAAGTTTGTACGCAAGTTTTTATAATGAAGTATTTATAAATTCAGACAAAACTACAAGAAAAATAAATCCTTTTGATAGAGATCGTTTGTATTTAGGTGTGGGATATAAATTTAATAAAAATACAGCTTTTCAATTTGGTTGGATGAACCAAATGATGCAGAAAAAATCATATCAACAATTAATGTTTTCTTTGCATCACAATGTAAAATTATAAAACAAAAAACGCTTTCGGTTATGAAAGCGTTTTATTTTTAGTATTTAGTTTTTCTTTTATTATTGAAAATATAATTGGCAAAATAGATATAAAAATGATTAACAATACCACTTTTGAAAAGTTATCTTTAATAATTGGTATATTACCTAAAAAATAACCACATAACGTAATACCAAAAACCCAAATAAATCCACCTACTACATTAAAGGTTAAAAATGTAGCATAATTCATTCGGCCTATACCTGCCACAAAAGGCGCCAAAGTACGAATAATAGGTACAAAACGGGCTATTACTATGGTTTTACTACCGTATTTTTCATAAAAATTATGCGTTTTATGAATATGTTCTTCTTTAACAGGTTGCTTTCCTAAAATTTTAAAGTTAACAATGCGCATACCTATTTCTTTACCAATGGTATAATTTAAAGTATCGCCCAAAACAGCAGCTACAAACAGCAATAGCATTACATACCAAACATTTAAACTTTCTGGAAATTGGGCTGCTAACATACCTGTTGCAAAAAGCAACGAATCGCCAGGTAAAAAAGGCATTACAACTAATCCAGTTTCTATAAAAATAATTAAGAATAATATGGCATAAACCCACATACCATAATCTTGTAAAAACACTTGTAAATGTTGATCGATATGTAAAATAAAATCTATAAGTTCCATTAAATAAAATATTGTTTACACAAAAAAAAGGCTTTCGCCTTTATTATATAGTTGGTCCTTCCCATTCGTTCATACCACCAATTAAGTTAAAAGTGTTTTCAAACCCTAATTGACTCATTAACATACAAGTTTGCCCACTGCGGTTTCCAGAACGACAATATACATAATAATTTTTTGATTTATCTAAACCTTCTAACGCAGTTAAAAATTCTTGCCCTTGATAAAAATCGTGATGAATTGCACCAGGAATAGCACCTTCACTTACTTCATCATTAGTACGTACATCTAATAAAACGGCATTGGTATCTTCGTTAAAATTTTTCCACCATTGTTCTTGTTGTAAATCCATGTTTAAAATTTTATTTTTTTCAAAGATAAATATTTTAAACTAAATAAAACATGTTAATTTAGTGCTTTAAAACTCAATTTTAATGTCTTCACATCATATTGTACGCGACGATCAAGAGCCAGCATTAATTATAGCTAATGGCGAAGCTTGTTCAATGGAATTACTTAATCAATTGTTAGAATGGAATCCGTTAGTAATTGTTTTAGACAGTGCCATTGAAAGGGTTTTAGAACTAGGAATAAAAGTTGATGTACTGATTGGTGATTTTGACCGTAATTTTGATTATAACTATTATAAAAATAGTCAATTTCCTATTGAAATTATTAAATTAGAAGATCAAAATACGTATGATATAGATAAAGCGATAAATTTTTTAATAAATAGAAAAATACCCGCGGCAAACATTGTTTGGGCAACTGGTAAGCGCATGGACCATACAATGACCAATATTACAAATTTGGTAAAGTATCAAGATTTTATAAAACTAGTACTTATTGATGATTATTCTAAAATTTATCCTTTGAAGAATACTTTTATAAAATGGTATCCTAAACAAACTATTTTATCTTTATTACCCGTTGGAACTGTAGATGGAGTGACTACAAAAAATTTAAAATACGAACTGCAAAACGAAACGTTAATATTAGGATTTAAACCAGGTACCAGTAATGAAGTTTTGAACGATGGATTAGTTGAAATAGCCTATAAAACAGGCCATTTAATACTTATGGAATGTAACGATTAAACCATAAAATCGGCTAAAACCAATGCTGCCATAGCTTCAACAATAGGTACTGCACGTGGTACAACACAAGCATCGTGCCTACCTTTACCTTTTATAGTTTCAAGTGTTCCGGTTTTAGTTAGCATTTCTTGCGGTTGCAACAAAGTAGCAACGGGTTTAAAAGCAACCTGAAAATAAATATCCATACCATTACTAATTCCACCCTGAATACCTCCCGAAAAATTAGTTTTTGTAGTTCCGTTTTCGTTAAAATAATCATTGTGTTGTGAACCGTACATTTTTGCACCATCAAAACCACTCCCCAAACTAAAACCTTTACAGGCATTTATCGATAGCATTGCTTTAGCTAAATTGGCTTCTAGTTTATCAAAAACTGGATCACCTAAACCAATAGGTACATTTTTAATTACACAAGTAATTACTCCACCAACAGTATCTCCTTTTTTCTTTGTTTCTAAGATAAGTCGTTCCATTAAATTGGCCGCAACCAAATCAGGACACCGAACAGCGTTTGTTTCCGTAAGATTTAAATCTAATTCATTATAATTTTTAGTCGTAAAAACAGAACCTACAGCAGAAACGTAAGCTGTTATATTTACAGGTTTTATAATTTGTTTAGCAACAGCACCACCAACTACGCGTGCAGCAGTTTCGCGAGCCGAACTTCTGCCCCCCCCCCTATAATCGCGATGTTTGTATTTTTGTTCATATACAAAATCAGCATGACTAGGCCTATAAGCATCTTTTAATTGATCATAATCGCCCGATTTTGAATTGTTGTTTTTGATTTGAAAAGCAATGGGTGTACCTAATGTTTTACCATCAAAAATTCCTGATAAAAATTGTACTTCATCGGCTTCGTTTCTTTGAGTAACCAATTTTGATTGTCCTGGTTTTCTTCTATTCAATTCAAGTTGAATAAAATCTAAATCTAACACTATATTAGAAGGACATCCGTCTATAATACCACCTATAGCTTCGCCATGAGATTCGCCAAAAGTGGTTAATTTAAATTGGGTACCAAAAGTATTTCCTGCCATTATAAATATTTTATGTAAAAATACTAAAAGCTGCCTAAAAAAAGGCAGCTTTTAAATTTAAGTAAACAACAAACAAATAATTTAGCTTATTTAAAAAACCAAATTATTAACTAAAATAGTATTATGTTAAATAAACTACAAATTATTTTTGTTTTTTAACACTATGTTAAAAATAATTTAAAATTAAGTGCTTAACTGCCAATTTATTGGTTGTTTACCTTTATTTGTTAAAAAAGTATTAGCTTGAGAAAAATGCTTGTTGTTAAACCATTTTCCTTGATTTGCACTCATAGGCGATGGATGTCCGCTGGTTAGTACTAAATGCTTATTTACATTAATTTTTTTACCCTTTTTTTGTGCATAATTACCCCAAAGCATAAAAACAATATCCTCTTTTTGTTCTGATAGATGCAAAATTATTTGTTCTGTAAATTGCTCCCAGCCTATTTTTTGATGACTGCCTGGTTTAGATTCTTTAACAGTTAGCACATCATTTAAAAGTAAAACACCTTGTTGTGCCCATTCAGTTAAATTGCCATGGTTTGGTATGTTAAAAAAAACATCAGTTTGTAATTCTTTATAAATATTTCTCAACGATGGCGGTATAGTCACCCCTTTATTTACAGAAAAACTTAAACCGTGAGCCTGGCCAAAACCGTGATAAGGATCTTGTCCCAAAATAACTACTTTAACTTTATCTAACGGGCAAAACGTAAAGGCATTAAAAATTTGTTCTTTAGGTGGATAAATTGCTGTATTAATATATTCTTTATCAACAAATTCCATTAATTTAATAAAATATTCCTTTTGCGATTCTTGCTTAATAAATTCGTTCCAACTATTCATTATTTTGTTTTAAAATTCAAATGTAACACATATTCCTTTAAATGATAAATTGTTTGTAAATTTGAAGTTCGATTCAGACCATAAGAAATGAAATTAATCTCTCAAAAAACATTACAAGATTTAGAATTTAGCACCATATTAGAACAAATAAGTGCGTTATGTACTACCGAGATAGGTAAAGAAATTGCATTAGAAATTACACCAATTGCTAATAAAGAAGATTTGTTACAGCAATTAAAACAAACATCGGAATATGTTTCATCTTTTAGCAATCAAAACGCTATACCTTCGCATTACTTTGATTCTATTGGTTTTGAACTAAAAATGCTACGCATTGAAGACAGTTTTTTAGAAGCATTTGCTTTTAAAAAAATTGCTAGTTTAGTTCAAACAACAAATGAATTAATTTTGTTTTTAAAGAAATTTCAAGATTATTACGATGCATTGTATCAAGCAACCTTTATTACACAACCCAATAAAATAATTTTGCAAAAAATTGAGCAGGTACTTGATAAATATGGCGAAATTAAAGATACAGCATCGGTTGATTTAAAAGCAATTAGACAAAATATTTTAATTATTCGCGGTAAAATAAATCAAAGTTTTGGCTTTGCATTACAACAATACAACTCGTCAGGTTATTTAGATGACATAAAAGAATCTATAGTAGAAAACCGTAGAGTTTTGGCTGTTTTAGCAATGCATCGCAAAAAAGTAAAAGGTTCGGTTTTAGGGCAATCAAAAACAGGAAGCATAGTTTATATTGAACCAGAAAGCACTTTTAAATTTTCGCGTGAATTAAGCAATTTAGAATACGAAGAACGTGAAGAAATAATGCGTATTTTAAAAACATTAACTAATGAAATTCGTCCGTTTTATAGTGATTTAGTTACATATCAAAACCTATTATCACATATCGATATTGTTGCAGCTAAGGCTAAATATGCGCAAAAGATTAATGGAATATTACCAAATATTACAACTGAAAAAAAATTATATTTTCGTGAAGCTTTTCATCCTATTCTACTTTTAAACAATAAGGAAAAGGGAAAGCAAACGTATCCGCAAACTATTGAGTTAACAAATAACGAACGAATAATTGTAATTTCGGGACCAAATGCTGGAGGAAAATCTATTACATTAAAAACCATAGGTTTATTACAATTAATGTTGCAAAGCGGTATGTTAATTCCGGTACACGAACGTAGCGAAACTTTTTTATTTGACAGGATTTTAACCGATATTGGTGATAATCAATCAATTGAAAACCATTTAAGCACTTACAGTTACAGGTTAAAAAACATGAATTATTTTTTAAAAAAATGTAACGACAAAACTCTATTTTTAATTGATGAATTTGGAACAGGATCAGATCCAGAGTTAGGTGGTGCTTTAGCCGAAGTTTTTTTAGAAGAATTTTACCACAGAGAAGCTTTTGGTATTATTACCACACATTACAGCAACCTTAAAATTTTAGCTAACGAATTGCCACACGCAACAAATGCAAACATGATGTTTGATGAAAAATCGTTAGAACCAATGTATAAATTAAGCTTAGGGCAAGCTGGTAGTTCGTTTACTTTTGAAGTTGCACAGAAAAACGGTATTCCGTATGGATTAATAAATAGAGCAAAAAAGAAAGTAGAAACAGATAAAGTCCGTTTTGACAAAACCATTGCTAACCTTCAGAAAGAAAGATCTAAACTAGAAAAAACATCAGAAAATTTACGTGAAGAAGAAAAACGTGCCCGTGAAGAAAGTAATAAATTATCAACTATTAATACAAAAATTCAAGATAAATTAGAACGTTATCAAGAACTGTATGATACCAACCAACGCTTTATTTATTTAGGACAACGTTTTGACGATTTATCTGAAAAATATTTCAACAATAAAGATAAAAAACTATTAATTGGTGAATTGCTAAAAACAGTTGAAATAGAAAATTCAAAACGTAAAAAAATTACTTTAAAAGAAAAAAAGGTAAAACAACAAGAAGAGCAAAAAGTAATTAAAGAAGTTGAAGAAAAACTAGAGAAAATTCGTCAAGAGAAGAAAGAAAAAAAGGTAAAAGAACAACAAATACAACAAGCCAACAAAACAAATTTTGTATTGAAAGTGGGCGATCGTGTGCGAATGACCGATGGAAAAGCAGTTGGAACAATTGATGTAATAGAAAAAAATAAAGCAACAGTAAATTATGGTTTTTTTACATCGAAAGTAGCTTTAGAACAATTAGAAATGGTAGAACGAAAAAAATAAATCATGCACGCAATTGAAAAAATTCCTGACGGAAAACAACTGATACTATTTGATGGAGTTTGTAATTTTTGCGACAATACTGTTCAAAAAATTATCAAAGCCGATAAAAAAAACGTTTTTGTTTTTGCAAGTTTACAATCAAATTTTGGAAAAGAAATATTAAATTACATTGGTATTCACCCAAAAACCGATTCCATAATTTTATATGAACCAGGTGTTGCTTATTTTACAGAAAGCAATGCAGCTATAGAAATAGCGAAACAACTTAACGGTTTTTATCCGTTATTACAAATTGTTCAAATTGTTCCTTTAGCTATTCGAAACAAAATTTACCAATACTTTGCAAAAAATAGATATAAATGGTTTGGAAAAAAACAAAACTGTAGTATACCTGATTCATTTACAAAAGAAAAATTTTTACAATAATTAAAATCAAATAATTTTATCAAACGTTCAGCAATCTGTATATTTGTGCTTTAAAAACAAAACAATGCAAATATCATATAACTGGTTAAAACAATTTATTAAGTTAGACATTAATCCTGAAGAGGCTGCCGAAATTCTTACAAATTTAGGACTTGAGGTAGAAGGTATTAATACTTACGAAAGTTTAAAAGGTGGCCTTAAAGGCGTAGTAGTTGGGCATGTGTTAACATGTGAACAACACCCAAATGCAGATAAATTACGTATTACAAAAGTAGATTTAGGCAATAACGAACCACCAGTGCAAATAGTTTGTGGAGCACCAAACGTAGCTGCAGGGCAAAAAGTACCTGTTGCAACAATTGGTACTGTTTTATTTGATAAAGAAGGAAACGAATTTGTTATAAAAAAAGGTAAAATTCGTGGAGAAGAAAGTTTTGGAATGATATGCGCCGAAGACGAATTAGGTTTAGGTGAAAGTCATGATGGAATTATGATTTTAGATGAAAAACTTACACCAGGTACACCCGTTGCTGAAGTTTTTGAAATTTATACCGATAGTGTATTTGAAATTGGTTTAACTCCAAATCGTGCTGATGCCATGAGCCATTTAGGTGTTGCTCGTGATTTGCGTGCTGGTTTAATACAAACCAAACCTAACAATAATTATTCTGAATTAATTACGCCAAGTGTAAGTAAATTTAAAGTTGAAAAACGTACTTTAAAATACGATCTTATTGTTGAAGATACTAAATTGGCACCACGTTATGCCGGAGTAACTATTTCTGAAATTGATGTAAAACCATCGCCAGCTTGGTTGCAAAACGCATTAAAAGCGATAGGTATTACACCAAAAAACAATATTGTTGATGCTACAAATTATGTATTACACGAATTAGGTCAACCTTTACATGCCTTTGATGCATCACGTATAAAAGGTAATAAAATTATTGTTAAAAATGCCGAAGCTGGTACCAAGTTTGTAACTTTAGATGGAGTTGAACGCATTTTACATGAAGACGATATTGTAATCTGTGACGAACACCAACCACTTTGTTTAGCAGGTGTTTTAGGTGGCTTACATTCTGGTGTTACTGAACATACAACTTCAATATTTTTAGAAAGTGCTTACTTTAACCCTGTTAGTATTCGAAAAACAGCAAAAAGACACGGTATTTCTACTGATGCATCTTTTAGATTTGAACGTGGTATTGATCCGAATATTACAAATTATGCTTTAAAACATGCCGCTATTTTAATTGCCGATTTAGCTAACGGTGAAATTACATCGGATATTATTGATTTGTATCCTAAAAAAATTGAAGATTTTACAGTTTTCTTAAATTACAACAACGTTAATAAAATTTTAGGCGAAAATATTCCTAATGAAATCATAAAGAAAATTTTAGTTTCGTTAGATATTAAAGTTACAAATATTACAGATAAAGGCTTAGGTCTTTCTATTCCTGCATATCGTGTTGATGTACAACGTGAAATAGATGTTATTGAAGAAATTTTACGCGTTTATGGTTTTAACAACATAAAAGTTGGCTCAAAAATAAATGCTACTATTGCATACGGATCAAAAATAGACGATCATAAAGTACAAAATATAGTTGCAAATCAATTAGTTGGTCAGGGTTTTTACGAAACCATGTCTAATTCACTAACAACTGCTACTTATAACGATTTTATATCAGAACAAAACCGTAACCAACAAATTACTATTGTAAATCCTTTAAGTACAGATTTATCGGTAATGCGCCAATCATTGCTTTTTGGCGGTTTAGAAGCAATTGCCTATAATATTAATCGTAAAAACAGTGATTTAAAGTTTTTTGAATTTGGTAAAACTTATGCAAAACCATTATCTGGTTATGAAGAATATAAACATTTATCTTTATTAATAACAGGTAACGTTAGTACAAATAGTTGGAATGTTACAAATACACCAACAGATTTCTTTTTATTAAAAGGTTATGTTGATGCTTTATTAGAACGTATTGGAATTAAAAACGTTACAACTAAACCAACTGAAAACGAACATTTAGCAGAAGGTATCGCTTATTATTACGGCGATAGAAAAATAGTATCTTTTGGAACGGTTAAGAAAAATATTTTAAAACATTTTGATATTAAACAAGAAGTTTTTTATGCAGATTTTATTTGGAATACCATATTAAACATAGTTTCAAGTAAAATTAAGTTTGCTGAAATATCAAAATACCCAATTGTAAAACGCGATTTAGCTTTACTTGTAAAAGATGAAGTATCGTTTGCGGATATTTATAAAACGGTAAAATTGGCCGATAAAAATTTAATTTTAGATATTTCTTTATTTGATGTTTATCAAGGTGAAAAATTACCTGAAGGAACAAAATCTTACGCAATAAGCATGAAAATTCAGGATAAGGATAAAACCCTAACCGATAATGAAATTGATAAATTAATGCAAAAAGTTCAAAAGCAATTAACAAGTGAAGTTGGTGCTGAATTGAGATAATAAAAAAAGCAGGCTATCTTTAAAGATAGCCTGCTTTTTTTACATTTTTTTAAAGATTAAATCCGATTTAAAATCTAATTCAATATCTTTTATTACTACACCTCCACGTGAATCAAATCTGGTAAAATTGTAATCTTGAATTTCTTCTGAAGCTTTTAGCTCATCAACATAATTTTTACCTTCAGCAGTAGTTTTAACCGTTATTTCAACTTTTTCTTTACTATAAATCCAATTTTTTTCAAACATAAACTTTCCGTTTTTTGTTTGACTGTGATCAATTGGATATGGTTTTAATAAAACAAATTGTAATTTTTTAAGATTAAAATTCTTATCATACTGAAAAAATCCTTCATAAAAATATTCCGAATAAAATTCAATGACATAATCTCCATCTTTTGTTTTTTTACGTTCAAAAGAATAGTCTTTAAAATTATTAAAAAAGTCTAATTCAGGAATATTTACATATTTACGTATTACAACTTCGGTTAACCAATACATTGGAGAATCGTTACCTGTATATCTGTTAAAAAAAACCGTATCCATCTCAACCTTATTCTTAGGATGTTTTAATACACTTTTATTAATTTTTTTATTTTTTAAATTAATAGACACTTCACACATTAAATCTGATTGTAACAATTGTAAGGTATCGCCCATTGTAGCATGGTGTTGAACAAAGTAGTTGTAATTTTCTAACGAATAATTAGTGTACATTTGGGTACGTACCTTTTTTATAATGTCTATTATACTTGCACGTGAAAGTTTATCAATTACCAATTCATCTAAATCAGTATCTTCAATTTGTGCTTGCGCATTCCAATTGTTTAAAAATAAAAATGCAAGTAGTATAATTATGTAATGTTTCATTTTTTTTAAATTAATGGCAAAATATATTTTAAATTAGCAAAATTTACTTTGCGAATAAATAATATACAAATTATATACCATTTTAATATTATAGATTTAAATTAAAGGGATAACGGTTTATTATATGTGAATTGTAATACGAACCTTTTGAAGTAGATGTTGATAATTCTTCCCAAACAGTTAGGGGCACATGTGCATGAATGTATTCTTCAGATCGTTTGGTATAAATAATTAAATATCCATCTTCTTCATTACAACTATAAAATTCAATACGTTTAATCCATGAACTTTCTGGGGTTAGCTGTATTTTTTTTATGGGGTAATTTGCTTTGGTTATATCTTTACGTGCTTCGGTAAAAGTACTGTATGTACCAGTAAGTTCGTTACATTCCTTTTTATTGTTACAAGCAATAGTAGCAAATAAAATTAAAATATAAAACACCTTTTTTTTCATAACTTTTTCGTTGAATTTTAAAATAAATGTAATGGATTTTATTAAAATTCACATTGTTTACACTTTATAAATTCCGTTTTCTTTAATTATAATCTTTTTTTCTTTATAAAGTACACCAATAGTTTGTTTAAAAGCTTTTTTACTTATACCTAAAACGCTTTTAATTTCATCTGGATGGCTGTGATCGTTTAATCCTAAAAAGCCACCACTTAATTCAAGTTCTTTTAAAATTTTTAAAGATGTATCGCTTACTTTCTCAAAGCCTATTTTGTTTCTAGAAACATCAATTTTACCATCAGGACGAATATTTTTAATGTATCCAATAATGCGGTCACCTGTTCTAAAATCTTCAAAAACTTCGTTTTCGTACATTAAGCCTTTGTGCTTTTCATTAATAATCACATTTATACCAGCAGTTGTAATGTGCGAAACAATTAAATCAACCTCCTCTCCTACGCTTACGGTAATGTCATCATTATTTAAAAATTGATTTAACTTTGAAGAACCTACTAAACGATTGGTTTTTTCATCAAGATACATGTAAATCATATAATATTTACCTTCGGTCATTGGTCTAGCTTGCTCTCTAAAAGGAACAAATAAATCTTTTTCTAAACCCCAATCCATAAAAGCACCAAAATTATTTACATAATTTACTTTTAAAAGTGCAAATTCATTTAAAAAAATATAAGGTTCTAAAGTAGTTGCAACTGGTCTTTCTTCTTGATCTAAGTAAACAAAAACGTCTAACTCATCACCTAATTCAAATACTTTAGGTAAGTATTTTTTTGGTAATAAAATATCTTGGTTTCCATCGGTTAAAAATAAACCAACGTTAGTTCTACGATCAATTTTTAGTTTATTAAAAGTGCCTATAGTTATCATATTTTTTATATTTTTTGAAGTTAGATTAAGGTTTAACTTCCAAATCAAAGGTTTTTATTAAATTTTCTAAAACAGGATTAATCTTTTTTAAGTAATCTAGTTTATCATGTATGGTAAACGCCTTTTTAATTTCGGTTTTTTCATTAACAATAACTTCAATTTTTAAATGATAGTTATTTAATTTTTTATGAATATAAGATACCAATTCATACAAATTCTCTTCAAACGATAATTTACTACCTTCATTAGGAAATTCTACCAATAAAACATCGTTTTGTAAAGTTAAATTAGCCATGTTCATTGTACTAGACATCAACATACGTCCCGTTGAAAAATACTGTTTTGAACAATAATCCCAATGAGTTTTAAGCTGATCAAAAGTGTATGAATCTTTTGGTAAATCTTCGTGATTTATTGCAATTGGGTTAATTGTTGCTTGTAATTCACGCTTTTTTTGGATACTTTTTAAAGATAATGCAGAAACCCCTGTAATTGAATTTTCAATTTTTGGCTCGATTGTTTCATTTTGGTTTATCTGAGTATCTTTTTCTTTAACAGGACTCGTTGTGATTGGTTTATTTACAACAACATCTATATTTGAAATTTGCTCAGCTATGTTCTTAGCATTAACATTTTTAAAAAATGCAGCCGGAATTAATTGTGAATTAAATTTTTTTTTTCAGGGTGGGTTAAAGTTGCCAATTGCATTAAGCATAATTCTACTAATAAACGTTGATTTGTAGTTACTTTATACTTTAAATCACAATTATTCGCAATATTAATAGCTTCAATTAGCAATTGCTGAATAAATTTTTCTGCTTGTTGTAAAAATAAATTTTTATTTTCATCACTTACATCAAGTAAATTTAATGTTTGCGGGTTTTTACATACCAACAAATTTCGAAAATGCGAAGCTAAACCTGAAACAAAATGATGTGCATCAAAACCTTTAGTTAAAACAGTATCAAACATCAACAATAAATTAGGAATATCACTTGTTAAAATAAAATTGGTCACTTTTAAGTAATAATCGTAATCTAAAACATTTAAATTTTCTGCAACTGCTTGACGTGTTAAATTGGAACCGCAAAACGATACAACCCTATCAAAAATTGATAAGGCATCGCGCATTGCTCCATCTGCTTTTTGAGCTATAATTTGTAAAGCATCTTCTTCAAAAGTAATGTTTTGGCTTGATGCAACTTGTTTCAAGTATTCCTTTGCATCGTTAACTGTAATTCTTTTAAAATCAAATATTTGACAACGCGATAAAATAGTAGGTATTATTTTATGTTTTTCGGTTGTTGCTAAAATAAAAATGGCATGTTTTGGTGGTTCTTCTAATGTTTTTAAAAACGCATTAAATGCCGAATTAGAAAGCATGTGCACCTCGTCTATAATATAAACTTTATAAATACCAGTTTGTGGAGGTATGCGAACTTGATCAATTAAATTACGAATATCTTCAACCGAATTGTTTGAAGCTGCATCTAATTCAAATACATTAAAAGAAAAATCTTCATTTGGATCGTCATACCCAATTTGGTTAATTTTTCTAGCTAAAATACGTGCACAAGTAGTTTTACCAACTCCACGTGGTCCGGTGAAAAGTAGTGCTTGTGCCAAATGATTGTTTTCAATGGCATTAAGTAAAGTACTTGTAATAGTTTGTTGCCCAACAACATCGTTAAACGTTTGAGGACGATATTTTCGTGCCGATACTATAAATTGCTCCATGAATTAAATACTTCCTGCAAATATACCAAAAAATGTTTGATTAATCTTCTTCGGGATAGTAACCCGAAGTGCCTAATTTACGTTTCCAATTTGCTTTAACCTTATCTATTTTTAAATCTTTGGCAGCTTTTTGGTAGTCAATTCGGCCTTCATTTTTTAATTCCTGCAAAATCATTTCAATATAAAAATCTTCTAAAACTTCAGCGGGGTCGTATTTTGTTTTTAGCTGAATATCAAATAGTTTAGCTGTTTGATTACTCCAAAAAGCACTCCATCCACTTTTTAAATCTTTAACCAATTCAAAAGTTGTTTTATTTGTTTGGCGGTTAATTAACTTCACTAAAATTTGCCCATCTTTTCGTGAAAGCTTCTTCAAACGCTCTTCAAATTGTTCTTTTAAATATTTTTCAGTCCGTTTTAAATATTTTCTTTTTTGCGAATTGGTTTTCATTTTAGCCATATTCTCGTTCAAAATAGTTAAATTTTCACTAGTAAAAACAGCATATGGATATACTCTTAAAATTCGTTTTCGTAATACATTTTGAATTTTAATGCGTTCCATTTCTTCTTTAGAAAAATTTATGTGCATTTCAGGCAAAAGGTATTCTGTTTCAACCTCACCATCTTCCAAAACATTGGTTCGTAAAGTATCAGCATATTTTTCCCAATCATTCACCTGTGCATGCATTTGCATGGCAAAAAATGCAACAATCAATAATATAACTTTTCTCATTTTAATTTTTCAATTTTAGGGTAAATATAGAACAAAATTATTAGTAATTTCGTACATAATTTTTAAAAAAATGAATGCAAAAATCATACTAAAACCAGAATCTTTAACATTTTTAAAGAACTATTTAGATAATGCATCACCTACGGGCGCAGAAAAAGAAGGACAAAAGCTTTGGATGGATTATATCAATCCTTACGTTGACACTTTATTTACAGATACTTACGGAACTTGTGTTGGTGTAATTAACCCCGAAGCAGATTTTAAAGTTGTAATTGAAGGCCATGCCGATGAAATTTCATGGTATGTTAATTATATTGCAGAAGACGGAATGATTTATGTGATTAGAAATGGTGGCAGTGATCAGGTTATTGCACCATCAAAACGTGTAAATATTCATACTAAAAACGGAATTGTAAAAGGGGTTTTTGGCTGGCCAGCTATACACACAAGAATGCGTGCAGGAAAGGATGAACCTACGCCTAAATTAGAAAATATTTTTATTGATTGCGGATGTGAATCGAAAGCCGAAGTTGAAGCTTTAGGTATACATGTAGGGTGTATTATTACCTACCCTGATACTTTTGAAATATTAAATGATAATAAATTTGTATGCAGAGCTTTAGACAACCGTATGGGGGGCTTTATGATTGCAGAGGTTGCACGTTTACTTAAAGAAAACAATGTAAAATTACCTTTTGGATTGTATATTACCAATGCGGTACAAGAGGAAGTAGGTTTGCGTGGTGCCGAAATGATTACACAAACTATTAAACCTAATGTTGCAATTATTACGGATGTTTGTCATGATAGTACCACACCTATGATTGATAAAAAAATTGAGGGTGAAACAAAAATTGGTTTAGGCCCTGTTATAACTTATGCACCAGCCGTACAAAATAATTTAAGAGATTTAATTATTGATACTGCTCAAAAAAACAATATACCTTTTCAGCGTTTAGCATCGTCACGAGTTACAGGTACAGACACCGATGCTTTTGCTTACAGTAACGGAGGTGTGGCTTCGGCTTTAATTTCGTTACCTTTAAGATACATGCACACAACGGTTGAAATGGTTCATAAAAACGATGTTGAACATGTAATTCAATTAATTTACGAAACGCTTTTACAAATAGAAAGCAACCATAATTTTAATTATTTTAAATAAAAAAAAGGCTTAAAGCCTTTTTTTTATTGTTCTTTGTTTTTGATTACTAATCTAAAACCTTCGCCATGTATGTTTAAAATTTCAACATTTTCGTCAGCTTTTAGGTATTTTCTTAATTTAGCAATATAAACATCCATACTTCTAGAAGTAAAATAGTTATCATCGCGCCAAATTTTTGTTAAAGCAACTTCACGAGGCATTAAATCGTTTTCATAAAGTGCCAACATTTTTAATAATTCGTTTTCTTTTGGAGACAATTTTATAGGTTCGTCGTTTTTAAAAGTTAAAAAACGAAGTTTAGCATTAAGGTTAAAATTTCCAATTTGAAATTCGAATTTTGTATTTTCTGCTTTTACTTCAGAAGATTTACGTTGCATAATTGCTTTAATCTTCATTAATAAAACTTCAGAATCAAAAGGTTTATTTAAATAATCATCTGCTCCTACTTTATATCCTTTTAAAACATCTTCTTTCATTGTTTTAGCTGTTAAGAATATAAGTGGAATTTCTTTATTTTTATCGCGTATTTCACGTGCCAATGTAAATCCGTCTTTATAAGGCATCATTACATCCAATATACATAAATCAAAAGTATCCTTTTTAAACTTTTCAAAGCCTTCCATACCATTTTTGGCAAGTGTAACTTCAAAATCGTTCATTGATAAATAATCTTTTAAAATTGAACCAAAATTAGGGTCGTCTTCTACTAGCAAGATTTTTTTGTTGATTGTTTCCATATTTCTCTGTTTGTTGTTTCGTTTAATTTATTAATGGTATTTTAATAATAAAGGTACTACCTTTACCCTTTTCACTTTCTACATAAACTTGTGCATTGTGATCGTCTACAATTTGTTTTACATAGGCTAAACCTAAACCATGGCCTTTTACATTATGTAAATCACCAGTATGTTCGCGGTAAAATTTATCAAATATTTTTTTTGTTGCGGCTTTGCTCATGCCTGCACCTTGATCTTTAATTTTTACAATTATGGTATCTTTTACATTTTCAGTATAAATATCAATCACAGGTGCATTTGGTGAATATTTAATGGCATTATCTAAAATATTTACAAAAACGCTTGTAAAATGTGTTGGATTTATAAGCACCGTATCGCGTTGTGTATTAAAATGGGTTGTTAATGTACCCTGTCTGTCTTCTACTAATAATGATACGTGATCTATTGCTACTTCTAAAACCTCGGTTAATTCAATTTTTTCTTTAGGAATATCAAGTTCTTTCTTTTCTAGTTTAGATATTCTTAAAATATTTTCTATTTGCGCATGCATTCGTTTGTTTTCATCGCGAATCATTTGTACGTAACGCAAAACCTTTTCCTCATCATTAATAATCTTAGGGTTTTTTATAGCATCTAAAGCAAGATTTATAGTTGCTATAGGCGTTTTAAACTCATGTGTCATATTATTAATGAAGTCATTTTTTATCTCAGAAATTTGTCTTTGTGTAATTAATTGTCTTATTGCACTATAATATGCTGCAATAATTACTAGGGTGAACAATAATGAAATTAAAATGAATGGGACTAAATCAGATGCTAAAAATTTTGATTTATGCGGAAAACTAACATATAAATGATACTTTGATTTATTTTCTAAATCGGTTAAAATTGGTGCCGAAAAAGTATTTCTGTCGTTATAAATAAAATTATCCGACTTAATTGGTGTGGTATCACCATTGTTAAAAACTGCAAATTCAAAATTTGTAGTTAATTTTCTATGTGTTAATTCTTGTTGAAGTAATAATTGTAATTCTTTCTTATTTAAACGTTCTTCTATAGGGTATGTTGATACCACATCGTTGTAATAAACATCTACAAATTCTACTACATTACCTTCTTTAGAAATTACTTCATCGGGTTTATTTTGGGTATTTAAAGCACGATGCATTCCTGTTTCTATCCCATCAATTTTTTGTTGTTTTCCCCTATAAATTTCTGTTTTACGACTACTTATATAATTTTTATAATCTTTTTTTAAACCACTTGCACTGTCAATGAACTTTTGTCCGAAATTAAAATCGGTTATATTTTCTACAGAAATAATATTTGAATAAATAATTTCTTGATTGGTTCGATTGTCTTTTTCTATATAAAAAATTTCTTTAATAGCCTTTTTGTCAGGTACCTTACCTGTCTTTGTTCTATATTCATAAAATTTTTTATTAAAATCGTATTTTTCTTTTTCTTTTACCTTATCAGCCACTTTAGATATGGTTTGGTTAACCATATGCTGAAATTGTATGTCGTTATTTTGATAACTTGTACTAATCCAATAAAGCTGAATTAAGATGATACCTAATAAAGCTAAACTCATTAGAACAATTAAAAATTGAAATCTAAATTTATTCATTATTTAATTAAACTATGTTACAAATTTAACATTTTAACAATACAAAAATATTTTTTTTAACCTAAAATTAACAACAAAATTTAATTTGTTATAATTTCACTAATTATACTATCTAAACGTTTATAAGCAATATTAACATCAACATTTTCAACAACATAAGTTGCTAGCTTTATTTTGTTTTCATCACTCATTTGGTTATTCATTCTGTTTAAAATTTGCTCCTTTGTAATATTATCTCTTTTTAAAACACGTTCAATACGTAGATTTAAAGGAGCTGTTATTAAAATAGTTGCAAAACATTTTTTATAAGCTTCTGTTTCAAACAATAGTGCCGATTCCTTAAAAATTATTGATTGATCTTTATTATTTTGTAAAAAATTTTGAAAATCAGCTTCAACAGCTGGATGCACAATTTGATTTAGCTTTTGCAATAATATTTTATTGTTAAAAACTAACGAAGCAATTTTGGGTCTATCTAAAAAGCCGTCATTTTGTAAAACATCACCATTAAATAAATCATTAATTTTTTTAATAATTACAGAATCATTCATTACTTTTTTACCTGCATCATCGGCAATATAAACCTTAAAACCTTTGGCTTTTATATAATTTATCATGGTAGTTTTACCACTACCAATTCCACCGGTTAAACCAATAATTTTTGTCATATTATTTAAAAAACATTTCGGGCATTGCTTGTGTAGCTTCTTTCCTTTTTACATTTAACAAAAAATTACTGTACAAAAACCCTGCCCCATATCCAAAAAACTGAATAAAACTTGCAATAATTGTTAAAAAACTTATTTTTAAACTTTTTGTATTTATCAAACTTTGCAAAAATAAAAGCAAATAATAAGCACAATAAATTGTAATTAACAAGTAGTTACCCCAAAAAAACAATATAATTGCAATTAAAAAACCCGTTGAAAATAAGGTTGGAAACCAATAGGTTATTTTTGAATATTCTGGGTAACGTTGATTTAAAATGGGGCGTGCTTTACCAAATTTGTTGACTTGTTTGTAGAATTTTCCCCAATCTATGCGTCGTTTATGATACACAAAAGCATTGGGAATTAAAGCTGTTTTAAAATTCATTTTCCATAAACGAATTGATAAATCCGGATCTTCACCAGGATGAATTTTACCAAAGCCTTTAGTTGCCAAAAAAGCTTCTTTTGAGATACCCATATTAAAACTTCGGGGTTGAAATTTCCCTAATTTTTCGTTTGCACCCCTAATTCCTCCTGTAGTTAAAACAGATGTCATTACTTGGTTTATAGCTTTTTGCACATCAGAAAAGGACTCATGTGCTGCATCTGGTCCTCCAAAACAATCTACATAATTAACTGATAAAAAAACATTTACTTCTTGCAAATAATTATTAGGTAAAATACAATCTGAATCTAGAATGATAAAATAAGTGCCTTTTGCAACATTCATTCCAAAATTACGTGAATCGCCAGGACCAGAATTTTTCTTAAAATAATACGAAACATTTAATTTGTTTGCATATTTTTCAACTACGTTTTGGCAATTTAAAGTTGACCCATCTTCAACAACTACAACTTCAAACCATTCTTTATAGGTTTGAAAAGTTAAACTATATAGTAATTCATCAATCTCATCGGGTCTGTTATAAACAGGTATTATAAAAGAAAATATCATTTACTTTTTTTAGTTAATTAAACTATATTTTGCTATTATTTTAGCATTTAGGATACAAATGTACCTAAAAAACAAAAACTAAATTTTATTTTAAAGCTTCCATTTGTTTTTTAATTCTTTTTTAAGAAACCTATACGTTGTTTTTTTAGTATATTTAAACCTTAATATCCTTATTAACTATATAAGGATAAATTAATATTGCTATGAACGAAATTAAAATTTTGTGGGTTGATGATGAAATTGATTTATTAAAGCCACATATACTATTTTTAGAAAAAAAAGGATACCGAGTTACTACTGCTACAAATGGCCAAGATGCTATTGATTTATTTAACGAAACCAATTTTGATATTGTTTTTTTAGATGAGAACATGCCTGGAATAACCGGCTTGGAAACTTTATCTGAATTAAAAGAAAAAAAATCAACCACACCGGTAATCATGATTACTAAAAGTGAGGAGGAATATATAATGGATGAAGCAATTGGAGCAAAAATTGCAGATTACTTAATAAAACCAGTTAATCCTAATCAAATTTTATTAAGTTTAAAGAAAAACCTAGATCATTCTAGATTAATATCAGAAAAAACATCACTTGATTACCAAAAAGAATTTAGAAGCATTGCTTTGGATATGATGCAGGCTAATAATTTTCAAGATTGGGCCGATTTATACAAACGCTTAATTTTTTGGGAATTACAACTTGAAGCTATTGAAGACCAAAATTTAAGCGAAATTTTAGAACGACAAAAAGAGGAAGCAAACTCGCAATTTGGAAAATTTGTAGAAAAAAATTACGAAGATTGGATAAATAACGAAGAAAATGCACCATTATTTTCACATAAATTATTCGTGAAAAAAGTAGTTCCTGAATTACGTGGCGATGATAACGTTCTTTTTATTGTGATTGATAATTTAAGATTTGACCAATGGAAATCTTTCGAAAGCATTATAAATCAACATTATAAAGTTGATAAAGAAGATTACTACTACTCTATTTTACCAACAGCAACACAGTACGCTAGAAATGCAATATTTTCGGGCTTAACGCCTTTACAAATGGAAAAACAATTGCCACAATATTGGAAAAATGATGTTGATGAAGGTGGAAAAAATTTATTTGAAGCTGAATTTTTAGAAAACCAACTAAATAGATTGCGATTAAACATAAAACACGAATACCATAAAATAACCAATTTAAAAGACGGTAAAAAATTTGCAGACAATTTTAAATCAATGAAAAACAATAAATTAATTGCATTAGTTTATAATTTTGTTGATATGATATCGCATGCAAAAACCGAAATGGAAGTTATTAAAGAATTAGCATCTACCGATAAAGCATATCGATCATTAACCCAAAGTTGGTTTAAAAATTCACCTTTGTTGGAAATTATTCAGCAAGCGCAAAACTTAGGTTTTAAATTAATTATAACTACAGATCATGGAACTATAAATTGTAAAAATCCATCGCAAGTTATTGGTGATAAAAGTACTAGCTTAAATTTACGTTATAAAACAGGAAAATCGTTAACTTATGAATCTAAAGATGTTTTTGCAGTAAAAGATCCAAAAAAAATACAGTTGCCATCAATAAACATTAGTAGTTCTTATATTTTTGCAAAAAGTGATTATTTTTTAGCGTACATTAACAATTATAATTATTATGTTAGTTATTTTAAAAATACCTATCAACACGGAGGCATATCTTTAGAAGAAATGATTGTTCCTTTTATAACTTTATCTCCTAAAAAGTAACAATATATATGACATTTACGTACAATTTAAACGATATTAACAAAATAGCAAAAGCTTTAATTGCAAACAGTAAACACAAAACATGGCTGTTTAATGCACCTATGGGCGCTGGTAAAACAACACTTATAAAAGCATTAGCAAACAATTTAGGAGTTACCGATATGGCAAATAGCCCTACTTTTTCTATTGTAAATGAATACGTTGCTCATGAAAATAAAGTATATCATTTTGATTTGTATCGATTAAAAAACGATCAAGAAGTTTATGATATGGGGTTAGATGAATATTTTTACGAAAACGCTTGGTGTTTTGTAGAATGGCCCGAAATGGCAGAAAGTATTTTACCAAATGAAACCCATGTTATTACCATTACGATAATAGATGAATATACCCGTACTTTAAAATTTGAATAATTTATGGATACTTTAAGCCCTTTTTCAAAATCGGAATTAATTCCACAAGAAGAAAAGTTAGAAATTCGCAAAAAACGCGGACAACTTTTTATTGGCATACCTAAAGAAGATTTTAGAATAGAAAAAAGGGTTTGTTTAACACCCGAATCGGTCAACATGCTTGTAAAAGCAGGCCATAAAATATTGATAGAAGCAGGTGCAGGTTTAGAAGCAAGTTACGACGATAAAAAGTACAGTGAAGCAGGTGCTATTATTACACATGATAAAGAAAAAGTATTTGCATGCCCTATTATTTTAAAGGTAGAACCACCAACCATTGACGAAATTAAGTTAATGAAACCTAAAACTTATCTATTTTCGGCATTGCAATTAAAAACTCAAAAAAAGGAATATTTTGCAGCGTTAGAAAAAAAGAAAATTACTGCATTATGTTTTGAATTCATTAAAGATAAATTTAACGCCTACCCTTTTTTAGATTCTATAAGTGAAATTGCTGGTATAGCTTCTATACAAATAGCTGCAGATTATATGTGCAGAATGAACGGCGGTAAAGGTTTACTTTTTGGGAATATTGCAGGTGTACCACCAACCGAAGTTGTAATTATTGGCGCGGGTTTGGTTGCCGAAGCAGCTATTAGAACATCGCTAGCATTAGGTGCCAACGTAAAAGTATTCGACAATAATATTCATAAACTTAAACGTTTACAAAAAACACTACCAACACAAGTTTTTACATCAACCATACAAGAAAAAGTACTTACAAAAGCTTTAATGCGTTGCGATGTAGCCATTGGCGCCGTTAAAGGTTGTAACCGTTCGCCCATTTTAGTAACCGAAGAAATGGTACAACGTATGAAACCAGGTGCTGTAGTAATTGATGTTTGTATTGATAATGGTGGATGCTTTGAAACGTCTGAGGTAACAACACACGAAAAACCTACCCAAATTAAATACGGTGTTATACATTACGGAGTACCAAATATTACTGCAAAATATTCTAAAACCGCGTCGTTAGCCATAAGTAATATTTTATCGCCTTACCTTTTAGATCTTTGTGAAAACGGATCAATAGACGATGCGGTAAGCTACGATAACTCTATTCGTTCAGGTATTTATATGTACAAAGGTATTTTGGTAAACGAAGCAATTAGTAAATGGTTCAACTTAAATTATAAAGACATTAATTTAATACTGTTATAACAATAATAGTTGTAATTTTGCCAAAATTAATTTTATATGAAATTTTCACAGCGTTTTGCTTATTACTTATTAGGATTTTTAATTGGTGGTATTATTGTATTTTACTTTTTTGATGCAAAAGATACCGATTTTTGCTACCTACCAAATTGTAGAGTTTTAAAAGATTTACGTTCTAAACCCATAACGATATCAGATAAAGCACAAGCAAGTTTTGATAAATCGTTGGTAAATATGAACGATATTAAAATGTGCTTAACACACGGTGATGTTGATTTTGATAAAAGCAATGTTTTAGAAGAAAACGGTAAATTATACATAGTAAATGGGCAAAATACTAAAAACGAACCCATTACAGTTGAAATGATAAATTATAGTGAAAAAGTGCATATTAAAGACGTTTATTTAACCAAAAAATAATTTTATTTTTTTATTTCTGATAATGAAACAGTTATAAAAAAAATGAAAAAAAAGTTACAAAAACCCTTGCAGGTAAAGAAATTCCCCCTATATTTGCATCACAATTAACGAAGGAAACAACGTTAAGGAGAAATGGCAGAGTGGTCGAATGCGGCAGTCTTGAAAACTGTTGACTGTAACAGGTCCGGGGGTTCGAATCCCTCTTTCTCCGCAAGAAAAACAAAACGGTCCGGGGAGATACTCAAGCGGCCAACGAGGACGGACTGTAAATCCGTTGGGAAACCTTCGCAGGTTCGAATCCTGCTCTCCCCACAAAAGCTTAACCATTACGGTTAAGCTTTTTTTATGCATTTACTTTAAATAAAAAACAAACGTTTCTGCTAAATACTTATTTTTTAATACTTTTGTAATTCTTAATTAATAAAAATGGAAAATAAACAACATATTATTGATCGATTTATAAGTTATGTAACTGTTGATACTGAATCGGATCCAAATTCAGAAACCACTCCTTCTACCAAAAAGCAATGGGATTTAGCTAATAAATTAGTTGAAGAGTTAAAGCAAATTGGTATGGAAGATGTTACAATTGACGAAAATGCCTATATAATGGCTACTTTACCAAGTAATGTAACACATGAAGTACCAACTATTGGTTTCGTATCGCATTTTGATACATCGCCCGATTTTACTGGTGCCAATGTAAAACCACAAATTGTTGAAAATTATGATGGTGGCGATATTCTTTTAAATAAAGAACAAAACATTGTTTTATCGCCTAAATATTTCGACGATTTATTACAATACAAAGGGCAAACTATTATAACAACCGATGGAACTACTCTTTTAGGTGCCGATGATAAAGCAGGTATTTGCGAAATTGTATCGGCAATGGAGTATTTAATTCAACATCCCGAAATTAAACACGGAAAAATACGCGTGGGCTTTACACCAGATGAAGAAATTGGTCGTGGTGCTCATAAATTCAACGTTGAACAATTTGCTGCTGATTGGGCTTATACCATGGATGGCAGTCAGATTGGTGAATTAGAGTATGAAAACTTTAATGCAGCGGGCGTTAAATTAATTTTTAAAGGCAAAAGCGTACACCCTGGTTATGCAAAAGGCAAAATGATTAATTCAATGCTTTTGGCTAACAAATTTATATCTAAACTACCAAGTAAAGAAGTTCCAGAAAAAACAACGGGATACGAAGGTTTTTTCCATGTAAATGATATTCACGGTTCTATTGAAGCTACCGAAGTACACATGATTATACGTGATCACAGTATGAAAAAATTCAAAAAACGTAAGAAGTTAATTGAAAAAATGGTAGAAAAATTCAATAATAAATATGCTGAAAAATTTGGCGAAGACATTGTTACTTGCGAAATTAAAGATCAGTACTATAATATGAAAGAAAAAGTACAACCTGTGATGCATATAGTTGATATTGCCGAGCAAGCCATGAAAGAATTAAATATTAAACCTATTATTAAACCAATTCGTGGTGGTACCGATGGATCACAGTTGTCGTATATGGGTTTACCTTGTCCTAATATTTTTGCAGGCGGTCATAATTTTCATGGAAAATACGAATATGTTCCAGTTGAAAGTATTTTAAAAGCAACACAAGTTATTGTTAAAATTGCAGAAATTACAGCAAATAAAGCAAACTAATTTGTATTTAAACTTAAAAGAATAGCCTTGATAAAAATTTATCAAGGCTATTCTTTTTACTATTATAAAAAAAGGTGTCAACATTTAACAAATTAAATTTAAAATTGTATTTTAGTTTTTATCAATAAAACATTTTTAAAAACTATGAAAAGATACGTAAATAGGTTACAATCGTACTGGTTAAACGATGTAAGTTTTGTAACCTTATTAATAATGTTAATTTGTGCAGTTTTTATTTTACCAATAGTAATGGAATACAGCACCCATGGTGTTTTGCTTTTTAATGTTTTACTTTTAAGTGTTTTTTTAACTGGTGCATTTTCTACTTCAAACAAATGGTTGGTTTTTTTAAGCATCTCTTTATTTAGTTTCCATTTATTTTTAAGGGTAATTCGATTTGGTGACAACCCCTACTCCTTTTATATTTTAGAAAACATTATAGCTATTGCTAACACTTTACTTTTTATTATTATAAACCTTCAACTTTTGTTTCGGGATCAAAGTATTAATGCATACCGAATAATTGGCGCCATTAATGTGTATTTGCTTATTGCTTTAATGGGAGCTTTGGTTTTAGAAGTTATCCACGCAATAGTAGGTTCGTCAATTGCCGGAAACGTGCAATTACAAGGAAACGATATTGATTATATTCACTTTATGTACTTTAGTCTTTCATCACTTACAACAGTTGGTTTTGGCGATATTTACCCTGTAAATGTAGTTACTAAAATGTTAGTTACTTTTTTATCGGTTATGGGAATTTTATTTCCGGCTGTTGTAATATCGCGCTTTGTTGGTATGGCAACTAACAAATCTAAATAAAAAACTATTCTTTTTCTCCGTTTAAATTAGTAGTTAAAACATCGGTCATATAATCAATAAAAGGTTGTGCTGCTTTAAAAGCAGTAACTACTTTTTTATTAAATGCAGCATTTAAAACTTCTTTATCGGTAAGTTTGTGCATTAGCAAAAATTGCTTTTTTCTTAATAAATCAATACGTTGGTGGGTTTTATCAAAACCTTTTGGAGCTGTTTTTAACTCATCGCCTTCTAATTTTGGAAAAAACTGTTTAAGCTCCTTTGTGTTTAAAATAATTTGTAATTCATCGTCAAGTTCAATTTCTTTTCTAATTCGCAATAAATCTTCTTTATTCGGATCAAAAAAACCAACACCAATAAAAGACTTATCTCCAGGTTCAATATGTAAATAATAACCGCCACGATAATTTGGTTTTAATCTACCAAAATACATTGAAAAATGTGTTTTATATGGCGATTTATCATGTGAAAAACGTACATCGCGGTAAATTCTAAATACTTTTAAAGGTTCTAAAGTATCGTTGGCACTGCTTAAATCGTTATAAATTTCATTAAAACTTTTTAAAGCATCATTTTTTGCGGTTTCAAAAGTTGATTTATTATCGGCAAACCAATCGCGGTTGTTATTTTCTTTTAAATTATTTAGAAAATGAAATGCGTTATTAAACATATTTTTTCTTTTAAAGATACTATTAATTATTATTCAATAAAACGTTTGATGCGTATTTGCCTATATTTTGGGCAATTTTAGCAGTTGGTAAATCATTGGCACCACCGTTAAAAGGATCTTCAATTTCTTCAGCAATAAATTCAATACTCAACAAAACATAAAAAATAATCATTACCAATGGCACTATAAAATATCCGGTTGAAAAAACATATCCAATGGGTAAAGTAACTACATATACAAAAATAAATTTTTTAATAAATGCCGCGTAAGCCATTGGTATCGGAGTGTTTTTTATGCGTTCGCAAGCACCGGCAACATCTAATAAACCATTTAAATTTTGGTCGATAATTAATTTATCTTCAAAACTTATTTGCTTTTCATTTGATAATTTTTGAAGCATAACATACATTCTACTTACTACTTTTGTTGGTGGATGTTGTGTTTTTAAAATTTCGTCGTACTCAGGATGTTCTTCTTCATCAAGCATGTATTTAGTAGATTCGCTTGTTAAGTGCGTGTGTAAAACTTTAGCAAAAAGTTTAATTTTATTACTAAAAAAAATACGAGACACCCGATCATCTTCAGGTAAAATGGCATTTAATTTAACCGATAGATTTCTTGAATCGTTCACCAATTTACCCCACATTTTTCTACCTTCCCACCACCTTTCATAAGCTGTATTTGTTCTAAACACCAATAAAAGTGATAATACAAAACCAATAACAGTATGTAAAATTGATGTGTTTTTTAAAGTAGAATTTTGACTTAAATTAAAATAATCAAGTTCTAAATAAGCAACTAGCCACGACAAAAAACCCATTAACAAAATTGAGGGCCATAGTTGATGAATGGTGTCAGATTTGTGTACTTTAAAAATAAAACCAATCCAATCTTTTGCGTTATATACTTTCATAATTATCGTTTACCTAATTCTATTACTTCTAAATTTTTAATTTTACTGTTTTCAATTTCAAAACGCAACATGGTACGCATTTGATGAAATCCGTAAATACCTGCAGCACCAGGATTTAAAGTCAAACAATTAAACTGTTTATCGAACTGAACTTTTAAAATATGTGAATGTCCGCAAATAAACAAATCGGGTTTATATTTTAAAAATCCTTCTTTAATTCTTGTAGAATATTTACCAGGATAACCACCAATATGAGTTATCCATACTTTTACGCCTTCACAATTAAAAACAGCATCTAAGGGAAATTCTAAACGAGCATTTGCATCGTCGATATTTCCATAAACAGCTTGTAAAGGCTTTAATTTTTTTAAACTAGTAGTTACTTTTAAATCGCCAATATCACCTGCATGCCAAACTTCATCGGCTTGTTGTGCATAATGCAAAATTCTATCGTCAATATAGCTGTGTGTATCAGAAAGCAATAAAATTTTTTTCATTATTTTTGAGTGTTGGTCGTGTAAAATAAAATCATTTCTTCAATTGCATTGCTGCAAACTTCACAAAAATCTTTAGTGTTGTTTATTTTCATACGGCATGTTAAGGTAGGTATGTACAATCCGTTACCTGTTAATCCTTCAAAAGCTCCTATATCAGTAGTATTACTTAATGAATTAGGCGTTGGAATAGGAGTTTCGTTCATTACTAAATTTTTCCATTTTGCTGAAAAATCAACCAACGAAGTAATGTTTTTTTCCCAAGGTTCTGTATTTTTAGTAGCTTTATTTTCAAAAACATCTACTTCATAAAAATATTCATCGGCCAAACCAGCAAAACTGTGTCCAAATTCATGAACAACAACTGGTGCAAACTCTTTATTTTTTGTCGTTGTTAAGCTGTATGAATTTAAAATGCCACCACCCCCATAAAAATCGGTATTAGCTAAAATAATAATGTGTTGATACGGAACATTTTCTAATTGATTATGCAATAATTTGGTATGCAAAGTTGTTAAATAACGTTCAGAATAAAAGGTATCAAAATTAGATTGAACCGCAGTGTTTAACCAAATATTTTTGGAAGGTATGCTTATACCCGAATCGGTTGAAATGGTTTTTACAGCAACTATTTCAAAAAAATCTTTATACTTATTAAAAACGTTATGCTTAAATAAATTAACAACTGTTTGTTGGGCATAATTTAAAAACAAAGGCATTTCATTTTCCGTATAACCTTCGGAAACTAAAGCAATTTTTATAGGATTTTTTACTTTAGCAGTATGAATAACTTCATAATTTATAGCTGGTTTGGTATTTTTTCTAATTAATATATCTTCTGGATCAATTAATTGCGAAGCTATTATTTTTGATTTATTTTCTGAATTAAAAAAAAGTACTTCAACTTTTATTTTTTCTTTAGGAAATGGTATTAAAAAGGTGTTTTCAAAACTTTTTGAATGTTCTTTAGCATCATCTAACGTTAACCATTCTTGAAACAAACTGCCAAAAGGCAAAACATAAATTAATTGATTGGTTTTAACAGCATAAACTTTAATTTGTCCGTTACCTTGTATGGGTGTTTTAGCCAAATTTACCGTGCGGCCATGCCATTTATTAAGCTGTACCATTTCACTTAAAAAGGCCTTTTGATTTGTGGTATTGCCAGCAAAAACATAATCTAACCTTAAAGTTTTATCAATAAAATAATCGTTAAATTTCTGTGCAAATGTAGTTGCATAAATACACAAAAAAACAAATGTAAATAACTTTTTCATATGAGTAGTTTGTACAAAAATATTTAGTTTTTTGTTAATACAAACATTTAGGCAAATTAAAGTATATTTGTACGTTTAAAATTTTAATAATTGAGATACTTTATAAAGTTTGCATATAACGGTACAAAATATCACGGTTGGCAACTGCAACCTACTGCTATTAGTGTGCAAGAAGTGTTAACAAAAGCTTTAAATATTTTGTTTAACGAAGATTTTGAATTAATTGGTGCAGGACGAACAGATGCAGGAGTACACGCAAAAATTATGTACGCTCATTTTGATACGAATTGCAACTTTGATGCTGATAAAATGGTACAAAAATTAAATTCATTTTTACCTGAAGATGTTACCGTTTTAAAGTTTTTTAATGTTAATGATGATGCGCATGCCCGTTTTGATGCAACATCGCGTTCCTATGAATACCATTTACACACTTTTAAAAACAGCTTTTTAAAAGATTTAAGTTATTATCATTTTAAACCTTTAGATGTACAAAAGATGAACGAAGCCGCTCAGATTTTGTTACAATATCAAGATTTTGAATGCTTTAGTAAAACTCATACCGATGTTTTTACTTTTAATTGCACTATAACACAAGCATACTGGCAACAAAACGGTTCGCAATTAATTTTTCATATAACTGCTAATCGTTTTTTACGCAACATGGTTCGTGCAATTGTAGGAACTTTAATAAATGTAGGTTTAGGAAAAATTTCAGTTCAAGATGTACATCAAATAATTCAAAGTAAAAATCGCGGAAATGCTGGTTTTTCAGTACCGGCACACGGTTTATATTTAACACAAGTGGTTTATCCTTATATAAATGAAACAAACTAAAACTTCTACCCTAAATAAAGTAATGCAATACGCACAACCCTACAAAAACAAAATGTTTTGGGTTGTTTTAACGGTTATTACATTATCAATTTTTGGAGCCTTACGCCCTTACATGGTTAAAAATGTTGTTGATGTGTATATAGCCAAAAACGATTTAAATGGACTAAATATTTATATTGCGTTAATGACAGCTGTGTTAATTTTAGAAGTAACATCGCAATTCTTTTTTACATACATTGCAAGCTGGTTGGGTCAAAATATTATTAAAGACATACGTACCAATTTGTTTAAAAAAATGCTGAATTTTAAATTGAGTTATTTTGATAATGAACCCGTAGGTAAATTAATAACTCGTAATGTATCTGATATTGAAAATATTGCAAGTATTTTTAGTCAAGGTTTATTTATGATTGTTGGCGATGTACTTAAAATGTTGGTTGTTTTAGGCATAATGCTTTGGATGAATTGGAAATTAACTTTAATTGTTGTGGTTGCAATGCCCGTTTTGGTTTATGCTACTCGAATCTTTCAAAAACACATGAAAGTTGCTTTTGAAGAAGTGCGCTTACAAGTTGCCAATTTAAACACCTTTGTACAAGAGCGTTTAACAGGAATGAAAATTGTGCAATTATTTAATAGAGAACATATTGAGTACGATAATTTTAAAAAAATAAACCAAAAACATAACGATGCATGGCAAAAAAACATATTGTATAACTCTATTTTCTTTCCAATTGCCGATATTGTTTCGTCTGTAACTTTAGGTTGCGTTATTATTTATGGTGGATTTAGCATTGTACAAGGCGACCATTTAACAACAACCGGAGATTTATTTGGTTATACCATGATGATTTCAATGTTGTTTAATCCATTGCGACAAATTGCCGATAAATTTAACGTAATGCAAATGGGTATTGTTGCTGCAGATCGTGTTTTTGAAATATTAGATCGCGATGATTTAATTCAAACACAAGGCAATCAAATTGCACCTGCTTTTAAAGGCGCAATTCAATTTAAAAACGTAAATTTTAGCTATAGTAACGGTAAAAGAGTAATTAACAACTTAAGTTTAAACATAAAACCGGGCCAAACAGTTGCTTTTGTTGGTGCTTCGGGTGCAGGTAAATCTACAATTGCTAATCTTTTGAGTCGATTTTATGATATAGAATCAGGTGAAATTTTAATCGATGAAAATAACGTCAATCATTTTACATTAAGCAGTTTACGTAACCAAATAGCTGTTGTTTTGCAAGATGTTTTTTTGTTTTCAGATTCTATTTTAAACAACATTATTTTAGATAACCCAAACATTAGCAAAGAAGATGTAATTGCTGCCGCAAAAAAAATTGGAATTAACGATTTTATTGAAAAATTACCAGGCGGATACGATTACAATGTAAAAGAACGCGGAGTAATGCTATCATCGGGGCAACGCCAACTTATTGCTTTTTTACGTGCTTATATGAGTAATCCAAGTATTTTAATTTTAGACGAAGCTACTTCGTCAATTGATACCTATTCTGAAGAATTATTACAAAACGCAGTCAACATTATCACAAAAAATCGCACATCTATCATTATAGCTCACCGTTTAGCAACCATTGTAAATGCCGATTTAATTGTGGTTATGGATCAAGGTAATATAGTAGAAACCGGTACACACAATCAATTACTTGCAAAAGAAAACGGAGCATATAAAAATTTGTACGAATCGCAATTTGCTAGTACATCATCAGTAAATTAACAACAAAATTACTTATACAAGTTTCTAAAAAAATGTTTAAATTCGCATCGCAGATTTAACATCTTTAACAATAAAAACAATTAACGCTTAAGAACAACACTTTAAGCTAAAAACAAATAAAAATGAAATACGATATCATCATTTTAGGAAGCGGTCCAGGTGGATACGTAACTGCAATCAGAGCATCACAATTAGGTTTTAAAGTTGCAGTTGTAGAAAAAGAAAATTTAGGCGGAATTTGCTTAAACTGGGGATGTATTCCTACAAAAGCATTATTAAAATCGGCTCAGGTTTTTGATTATTTAAAACACGCTTCTGATTACGGTTTAACAATAAATGGCGAAGTTGATAAAGATTTCAATGCCGTTATTGCACGTTCTCGTGGTGTTGCTGAAGGAATGAGCAAAGGTGTTCAATTTTTAATGAAAAAAAATAAAATTGAAGTAATAGACGGTTTTGGTAAAGTAAAACCTGGCAAAAAAGTAGATGTAACCGATAAAGATGGTAAAGTAACAGAAATTTCGGCAGAACATATCATTATTGCAACAGGTGCACGCTCTCGTGAATTACCTAACTTACCACAAGACGGTAAGAAAGTAATTGGTTACCGCCAAGCAATGACTTTACCTACACAACCTAAAAAAATGATTGTAGTTGGTTCAGGTGCAATTGGTGTAGAATTTGCTCATTTTTACAATTCTATGGGTACCGAAGTTACTATTGTTGAATTTATGCCAAACATTGTACCTGTTGAAGATGAAGATGTGTCAAAACAATTTGAACGTTCATTGAAAAAAGCAGGTATCAACATTATGACTAATTCATCTGTTGAAAAAGTTGATACTACAGGTGAAGGTGTAAAAGCAACTGTAAAAACAGCAAAAGGCGAAGAAGTTTTAGAAGCAGATATCTTACTTTCTGCAGTTGGAATCAAATCAAACATTGAAAACATTGGTTTAGAAGAAGTTGGTATTGCAACAGACAGAGATAAAATTTTAGTAAACGATTTTTACCAAACAAACATACCGGGGTATTATGCGATTGGCGATGTAGTTCCAGGGCAAGCTTTGGCACACGTTGCATCGGCAGAAGGAATCTTATGTGTTGAAAAATTAGCTGGTTTACATGTTGAACCTTTAGATTACGGTAATATTCCAGGTTGTACGTATGCTATACCAGAAATTGCATCGGTTGGTTTAACAGAGAAAGCAGCTAAAGAAAAAGGATACGAAATTAAAGTAGGTAAATTTCCTTTCTCTGCATCAGGTAAAGCTAAAGCTGCAGGTACACCTGATGGTTTTGTAAAAGTAATTTTTGATGCTAAATACGGTGAGTGGTTAGGCTGCCATATGATTGGTGCTGGCGTTACTGATATGATTGCGGAAGCAGTTGTTGCCCGTAAATTAGAAACTACTGGTCATGAAATTTTAAAAGCAGTTCACCCACACCCTACTATGAGTGAAGCGGTTATGGAAGCTGTTGCTGCTGCTTATGACGAAGTAATTCACTTATAAAATATAATTAAATCATATAAAAACCTCAAAAGGATAAATTCTTTTGAGGTTTTTACATTTATAAATCTTTATTAATACAAAGTTTTATTTTATATATTTAAATTTCTGTGTTATTTCAACATATCAAAATACAGTTTGTGCTCGTATAAAATATTACCGTATTTATTTTTTAAACCTGTAAATGTAGGGTCGGTATTTTTAACTTCCGCATTGTTTTTCATAGTTTTACTTAAAAAATCTTTATAATAATGTATAAATACTTTATCAAAACCAGCTGCGTCGGCAATAGCTAATTTGTATAAATCTTTTTGTAAATTATCAGATATTGGTTTTACTTCAATATTATTCGTAGTAGCTAATGATTTGTATTCACTTTGCAAAGTTTGCAGATCGCTTATATGTTTGGTTAAATAGTCTTTAAGATCTGCGTTTACAACTTTTTCACTTCCTATTTTAAAAGCTTCAATTTGATATTCTAAATTAGAAATTTGTTGATTTGTAAAAGCTGCTTCAGCATGTTCTTTCACTTTTTTACCTTTTGTGGTTTTGGGCTTTTCAATATTTTCTGAATTAGTCTGTTTGGCACAACTTACTAACAAAAGTCCTACAAGTAATAAAATATAATTTGTTTTCATAAAGCAGATATAATTTTTACTAAAAATACAAATTTTTATTTAATAAGATAACTTTTACACAATTAATTTTATCTTTTATTTAAAATTTGATAGTTACCTAACTATTAAAACCCTAATCTATATCTTAAATAAATATTAAAATAATAGTTTAATTAAAACTCTAAGTTGTATATTTGCATCAAAATTTTCGAGGAAAAATTTGACTGATTGCAACCTCATTAAAAAATGCTAAAGCAGAATACTACTTTAGTAATTGGCATGCAATTTAGTTACCTCATTTCATTTAATAATAAACTAAATTATGGCATATTATTTTACATCAGAATCTGTAAGTGAAGGACATCCAGATAAAATTGCAGATCAAATTTCCGACGCTTTAATTGATAACTTTTTAGCATTTGATGAAAATTCAAAAGTAGCTTGCGAAACTTTAGTAACTACAGGACAGGTTATTTTAGCTGGCGAAGTAAAATCGGACACCTATTTAGATGTACAGCAGATAGCACGGGATGTAATTAGAAAAATAGGTTATACAAAAAGCGAATATATGTTTGAAGCAAATTCATGTGGAATTTTATCTGCTATACATGAACAATCTTCAGAAATTAATCAAGGTGTAGACAAAGCAAACAAAGAAGAACAAGGTGCTGGTGACCAAGGTATTATGTTTGGATATGCAACTACAGAAACCGAAGATTACATGCCTTTGGCTTTAGATTTATCGCATAAGTTATTACAAGAATTAGCAGAAATTCGTCGTGAATGTACTGAAATCACCTATTTACGTCCTGATGCTAAATCACAAGTTACACTAGAATATGACGATAACAATAAACCAATACGTGTTGTTACCATTGTACTTTCAACCCAACACGACGATTTTATAAAACCCGAAAACGCAACTTTAGAAGCTAAAACAATTGCTGAAAAAGCAATGCAAGATCAAATTAAAAGTGATATCATTTCAATATTAATACCACGTTTATTAAAAAAATATCCACAATATCAACCTTTTTTCAATACCGAAATTACTTACCACGTAAATCCAACAGGAGTGTTTATTATTGGTGGTCCACATGGAGATACAGGTTTAACTGGTAGAAAAATTATTGTAGATACATACGGAGGTAAAGGTGCACACGGTGGTGGTGCTTTTTCAGGGAAAGACCCAAGTAAAGTTGACCGTTCTGCAGCGTATGCGGCACGTTATATTGCAAAAAATTTAGTTGCTGCAGGCGTTGCCGATGAACTTTTAGTACAAGTATCGTATGCAATTGGTATTGCCGAACCTATGGGAGTTTTTGTAAATACTTATGGTACATCAAAGGTTAATTTAACCGATGGTGAAATTGCAAAAAAAATTACTGAATTGTTTGATTTAAGACCTTATCATATCGAGCAATCTCTTAAATTAAGAAAGCCTATTTATAGCGAAACGGCAGCTTATGGACACATGGGTCGTAAAAACCAAACCGTAACTAAAACGTTTACAAATCCTAATGGTGAAGTAATAACCCTTGATGTTGAATTATTTACTTGGGAAAAACTAGATAAAATTAACGCTGTTAAACAAGCATTTAATTTATAATTAAAACTTTATTAAAGTTTAATTAACCGCTTTAAAATTAATTTTAAAGCGGTTTTATTTTTTTAAATTTTTGTAAAAGATATTGTTTTTTTAAATACTTTAGTTGCATTAGTTGTATATAGAAAAAATTATGATTGATAAAATTATTGTTGGTAGTGAAGAATGGTGTTCGTTATCAGATTTAAAAGTTCCGGCTATTAAAGTTCGCGTAGATTCAGGGGCAAAAACATCGGCTTTACATGCCGAAAACATAACTCCTTTTGAAAAAAATGGTGAAAAATGGGTGAAATTTGTGATTCATCCCATTCAAAGAAATGTAAAAAGTGCCATTAATTGCGAAGCTAAAATTATAGACAAACGCGTTGTAAAAAGCAGTACAGGTACACGTGAAAGTAGGTTTGTAATTAATACCGAAATTACATTGGGCGAACAATCATGGGTCATAGAATTAACACTTACTAATCGCGATTCTATGGGCTTTAGAATGCTTTTGGGCCGTGAAGCTATGACAGGTAGAATTATTGTTGATCCTGATGAGCATTTTAAATTAGGTAGTGTAACTCCTGAAAAACTGAAAGAATATTACAATACTGGCAATTCAAACGATAAAAAAGGTTTACGAATAGGTTTATTAGCTAGTAATCCTGAATTGTATTCAAACAAACGAATTATTGAAGCAGGTGAATTACGCGGACACGAAATGCATTTTTTAAATATTAAGCATTGCTACATGAAATTAGATGCTGATCATCCGGAAATTCATTATAGAGGAGGAAGAATTTTAAATGATTTTGATGCGGTAATCCCTAGAATTAGACCAAGTATGACCTACTATGGTTGCTCATTAATCCGTCATTTTGAATCGTTAAAAGTATATAGTTTAAACAATGCTGCGTCGATAACACAATCACGTGACAAACTTTATTCTTTACAAATGCTTTTAAATCATGGCGTTGACATTCCAACCACTGGATTTGCTAATTCACCACTTGATACCAACGATTTAATAAATATGGTAGGTGGATCGCCTTTAATTATAAAATTATTAGAAGGAACTCAAGGAAAAGGTGTTGTACTAGCTGAAACCAAAAAAGCAGCCGAATCGGTAATAAATGCTTTTAAAAGTGTAAATGCCAACATTTTAGTACAAGAATTCATTAAAGAAGCAAACGGAAAAGATTTACGTTTATTTGTAGTTGATGGAAAAGTAGTAGCGGCAATGCAACGCGAAGCGTTACCTGGTGAATTTAGAGCAAATATACATTTGGGTGGCAAAGCATCAATTGTAAAAGTTACAGCAGAAGAAAAGAAAATTGCAATAAAAGCAACAAAAGCATTAAATTTAAAAGTAGCAGGTGTTGATATAATACGCTCATCTAAAGGACCTTTACTTTTAGAAGTAAATTCATCACCAGGTTTAGAAGGTATTGAAGGTGCAACTGGCAAGGATATTGCAGGTGAAATGATAAAAGCCATTGAAAAAAACTTTAAATGGCTTAATCTTTAATCTAAAAATATATTAAAATGAAAAAGATTCTTTATTTATTTACAATTGTACTAGCAACTTTTACAGCTATGGCTCAAAATAACAACATTATTACTCCACAAGTAAATGTTACTGGCGAAGGTTCTATAAAAATTAAACCTGATTATGCAGTGCTTACTATAGGATCAGAAATTAAAGATGTAGACTCTGCAAAAGCTAAGCAGAAGAACGATGAGATTATTTCGAGAATGATTCAAGTAATTAAGAAAAAAGGAATTGACGAAAAAGATTACCAAAGTCAACGTGTTAATCTTTATAAAACAAGAGAATATCAGGAAAATAAAGATTATTTTGTTGCTAATCAAACCTTAATTATTACATTACACAATTTAGATATTTACGATAAATTAATGTCTGAATTAATAGCTGCAGGTGCAAATACAATTAATGATATCAATTTTAAATCGACACAAACCGATAAATATGCTTCACAAATTAGAGCAAAAGCAATATTAAATGCAAAGAAAAAAGCAGAAGATTATGCTAATGCTATAGGACAAAGTATTGGAAAGGCATTAATTATTAACGATCAATCAACTGTAAACACTCCAAGAGTTTACATGATGAAAGCTGAAATGATGGCTTCAGATTCGGCAGAAAATAAACAAACATTAGCCATTGGTGAAATTGAAATTTTAAGCAATGTAAACGTAGTTTTTGAATTAAATTAAATTATGAACCCATCAAAAGAATTATGGATTACTAAATTTTTTAAATTAAGTGATCCATCTTTTTTTAAACAATTTACAGAAGAACAATTTTACGAAAAAATACGTGAAACAGGTTTTGTGTATGGTTTTACAACTAAAACCATACAACCCGTTTTTCATACTTTTGAACTTACCCAAGAAGAAATTACAAAAATTGTATTATTAGAAGCCCTTTTTGGAACTTATTTGTTTACTAATAGCAATTACAATTTTAGTGAATTTACCAAACTGGCCGAAGATTTTTATCAAAAAATAAACGCTGTACAAACTGATTCTTATTTTTCGTTCATAAAATTTAGAACTCAAAAAGCTTTTGCTTCTTTAGAAAAAATTTTAAACGAACGTACCAATAGAACATCTAATTATATTGATAAAACATTTGCCTATGATTTATCGAACTTTTTAATTTTTACCGATGTTTTGTGTTTTAAAAGGTATTTGTTAAACAATACAAACATTTTAAATTATTATAAATATTTAGAATTAACCATTTCGCAATTAGTTGTAATTAGTTTTAAGCAAAAGCAAAACATTAGTAGATACGATTTAAAAATTCAAGAAATTTTACAAACATCTTTAAAATATTCAACAACAAATAATTTAAGTACTAATCTAGAATCATTAGATTTATCAAACATTAAAACAATTTACGGTAAAAACTATATTGCAGATATTGCATTAATGGTTTTATGGAATGATGAAAAAATTGACAAAAATGAATTTAGATTTATAATTAAACTTTATCAAAAATTACAACTTTCAAAACACAACCTAAAAAATTCTTTACAATTTATGATTCGTTTTATACATAATCATAAAAATGAAATCCCTTATTTTCAATTTACTCATCCTTTAAAAAAAATATATAAAAAAACCAATAAAACAATTGCTTTATTATTAAACCGAAATAAAAAAAGTATTATTAAAGAATTAGAAAACAATAAGTTACTTATGCAACTTTTAGTTAAAGCGACTTATAGTAGTTTATCAAAAACAGAGAAAGTACAATTAAAAAACCAATTTATAGAACTAGGAAAAACAATTCCTGCCTTTACTATTTTTTTAATTCCGGGTGGAAGTTTACTTTTGCCTATAGTTATAAAATTATTACCCGAAATAATTCCTAATTCTTTCAATGAAAATAAATAGTTAAAAAGAAAGTACATTTTTAAATGATAAAAAATAAAAATCTTTTAGTTATATTTTTAATACTATTTCTTGTTTTTTCATGTAAAAAGCAAGAAAATATATACAATCATTTAAAAATTAGCTCAAAAATTAATAAAAATAATTATAAAAACTTTTCGTTAGAAAATTTATATTTCGATTTTCTTTATAACATTGTATTTACAGAAAACACTGAAAACGCTTTAAAGAAAATAAATTATTTTGAACAAACAGCCCAATTACAAAATGATTCATTAGCTTTATTTAGAGCAAACAATTTGCAAATTTTATTGAATCCAGATGTTTTTATAGACCAAAAAAGGTATAAAACATTATTTAACGCAGTTGTGTTTTTTGAAAATAATAATTCATTTTACGACGCATCGTTAACAAATTATTTATTAGCAGAACATTATTTTTATTTACAATATTTTCAGTTAGCAGAAAATTACGCCTACAAATCAATAGAAAATTTAGGATCAAATAACAAAGAATATGCTTTTGAAAAGGGTAATATTTTACTGTTAATTAACAATATTCATTGGAAACAAAAAAAATACAAAGAAGCTTTAAATGCATTGCAAAACTATAACGAAGTTTCTAATTATTTTGACAAAACACTTGTTGATCCCATAAAAATAAAATTATTAGATATACGTTACACAAATAATTTATCTTCAATACAAAACAAATTAAGTACAACTGATGCAATTAAAAACATTAATAAACTTGCTTTTACATATAAATTAAGTACACAATACAAAACTGAAAAAAGTAAAATTATCCAGATAAACACTCTTCACAATTTAATAAACCATAAAATTAGTGCAAGTAAAGTAGATAATATTGAACATTATATTGATTTATTAAAGGCTGAAAAAAAATTTATTTTCAACATACCTGTTTTACAGATAAATTACTGTATAGTTGGCGATTACTTAATAAAAGTAAAAAAAGACACCACAGCTGCAAAAGTTTTTTATAAAGGTATTTTAAACGAAAACAAAAAACAATACCATAATATTTATTTAGAAAAGCATATACTTGAACAGTTTGTTGAAGAATGTGATTCGGTTTCACCAAATTTAAATAGACAGTATATAAATATTGTAAAAAAAATTCAGTTAGAAAACGAAAAAAAGCTTCAAAACAATCAAAAAGTAATTTATGAAAACCATTTATTAGTAACTAAAAATGCACAATTAAAACGTGAAATTTACATTATTGTAATAATAATTATATTGGTTTCGTTATTAATTTTACTTGTTATTTATAACATCATTCAAAAAATAAATCTAAAAAAAATTAAACTAAAAAATAATTATTTAGAACAAGATACGCGCGCTTTAGAAGTTACACTTAATTACAAAAACACCATTGAAAACAAACTAAATTTTAATAAAAAGCAAATTTTCATGGAGTTACATGACAATATTGTAAACAAGTTGTTTTCAACACGATTTTTACTTCATAAAGATTATATAAAACCAAACAGTTTAGAAACTGCAAAACATACTATTTTAGAAGTTAAAAAAACATTAGTTGGTATTTGTGACAATTACAATGAAATAAACAGTTTGTTTGAAAAAGATTCGTTTCATAAAATGCTTATAGAGCTCATTGAAAAACAACCAAACAATCAAATTGTTTTTGATTATGAAATTGATCAATCAATAGAATGGTTGAAAATTTCACCTAAAATTAAGTTTCATTTGTTTCGTGTTTTACAAGAATTATTACAAAATATACATAAACACTCGTCGGCTACAATTGCAAAAATAATTATTTATAAAGAAGAAAAACAGTTAACCCTATTTGTATCAGATAATGGAAAGGGCTTTAATAAAAGTGATAAAAAAGGAATTGGAATTGAAAACATTTCAAATCGATTAAAAGAAATTAATGCGCAATTTAAAATTGAAAGCAAAAATGGTACGCAATTTATAATAACTGTAAATCTTTAAAAATGCGTAATACATTATATTTTATATGCAGTTTGTTACTTATATTTTTTACTATAAGTTGTACAAAAGATAAAAATCATTATACCGGAAACTATAAAATAGATAGTATTACTATGCGCAAAAAATATAATAATGCGTATACTGTAAATCCTAATAATTTAAAAAAAATTCATGCAATTTATCAAAATGGCAGTGATAGTATTTTACTGGGAATTAATCATCAATTTTACAGTCAATACCTAGAAAAAAACACCAAATTTGATAGTGCGTATTATTATTTAAACCTTGCCAATGCTTTTTTTAAAAATAATACTGAAAAAAGCTTTTACAATTCTTTGAGAAAAATTGCAATTACAAATAGATTAGAATTGTTAACTCAATCTAAAATTGAATATGAAAAAGCAAGTGCGTTTTCCTTAAAAAACAGCAAAATAAAACATATTTATCTAGATATTTTTAGCTTGCCCATGTTACAAGCTACAGATTCTTTAAAACATAGCGAAAAAATAAATCATTACTTAAAAAACAAAGATTCTTTAAAAAGTATTTTTAAAAAAGATCCCTATTTAGAGAATTATTTACTGGTAGAAATTTTTAAAAATTTACTTCAAAAAAATGAAGAAGATCATATAACATTAATTGCTAATAATCGTATAAATGAACTATTGCAAACACAAAGAACAAACGAAGAATTGTTTTTTACATGCTTATTTTACACTATTTATGCAAAAATAAATAGTGCCGATGAAACGGTTGCAAAAGATTTTGATTTATACAAAAAGTATTTAAATAAGGTACCAACTAGAGAAACCGAAGCGTTATATTATTATTTAAATGCTAAATACTATCAAAAAAAGAACAATAAAACACTAACAAATATTAATTATTTAAAAGCTTTAAACATAAGTAGAGCAACAAATAATTTCATTTATGAGCATCATATTTTAGAACATTTAATTGCATCAAACAGCAACAATTCTAACAAAATAATTAAAGATTATGTAAAAATTAATGATTCATTGTTATCGTATAAAAATTATATAGACGATTTTATTTTTAGTAATAATTCTGAATTATTCAACCTGCAAAATGAACAACAAAACATAAAGAAGAATAATTTAAACATTATAGCTTTTACATTTTTAATCCTTTTTTCGGTAATACTTTACTATTTTATTTACAGAAACGTAAACATGAAACAACTAGCACGTAAACATCGAAACTATTTGGATGAAAAAACAAAAATGTATAAGTATTTAATTGATATAAAAGAACAAATGGATGTGCTTATTTTAAAAGAAAACAATAACACCAAACAGCTAATAAACCAAACTGCCATTAGAAAAATTGACGATTTATTAATTTACTTTAATAACAGCAACCCTGATTTAGATCTTTTAACTTCAAAAATAAAAGATATAGAAAACGAATCGCGAAATATTTCACATATCATTTCAAATACTACTTATAATATTGTTGATTTAAATTATATGATTAACGATATTAAATTACAATATGAAAGTTACATAAACATTGAAACTTTTATTGATCATAAAATAATTTTAAATGATTTAGAATTTAAAACACTGTTAAGAATATTACTATTTACAAGAAATTTAATTGAACGAGTAAAATATAAAAACGGACTTACATGTTTTTTATCAATTTATACTAAATCAAATAAAAATATTTACAAAATTTGGTTCAACAAACCTATTGAACTTACTAAAGATCAAATAGCTTTTTTAAACGATAGAAAAATGAATTTTGAGATAAATACTTTAGAAAATGAAACAACTATATTTATTTATTTAGAATAAAATTTTCAACTAATTAAGTGTATTTAAAATATTTTTAATTGAAATTTCATTGTTAGAATCAAACCACAAATGTCCGTTTTGTACATATAAATTACTTTCAAAATTATTCGTAAAAAGTCCACCAGTTCCTAAACCTTGAGGCATCCTATTTTCTAAGGTAAACGTAAATTGAGCAATAGCATTTAAACCAATGTTACTTTCTAAAGCCGAAGTAATCCACCAATTTATATTTAATTCATTTGCAATGTCAATCCACTCTTTTGTTCCCTTAAAACCACCTAGTAAACTTGGCTTTAAAATGATGTATTTTGGCTTAATTTTCTTCAATAGATTTTCTTTATCGTTGTAATGAATTACTCCAATCAACTCTTCATCTAAAGCTATGTCAATAGGAGAAGTTTTACACAAATCTGCCATAGTGTCATACAATCCTTTTTTAATAGGCTGCTCAATACTATGTAATTCATATTCAGACAATTGATTTAGTTTAACTAAAGCTTCAGTTTCAGTAAAAGCACCATTAGCATCTACCCTAATTTCAATCATTTGATTAGAAAAATCTTTACGAATACCTTCTAAAACACTAAGTTCCTCCTTAAAATCAATAGCACCAATTTTAATTTTTATACAATTAAAACCGTTATGTATTTTTTCGTTTATTTGTTGCTTCATAAAATCTGCAGATCCCATCCAAACCAAACCATTTATAGGTATTGCTTTACTACTTTCGGTAAACAAACTAGGAAATATAATAAATGGATTTGAATTAGAAATTGACAAGAAAGCTTGTTCTATTCCAAATTGAATTGAAGGCCATTCACGCAACTGATTCCACAATACATCTTTTCCTAAATAAATGTTATCACAAACCCATTGCAATTTGTCTGAATAATCCAAACGATCATCGTAACTTAATCCTTTAAAAACGGCACATTCACCTACTCCAATTTTAGTTTCATTTTCAATAAATAAAAAATAAGTTTCTTTAGTAGTTAAAATACCTCTTGATGTTCCTGAGGGTTGTTTAAATTGTAATGTATATTTTTTAAAAAAGGCTTTCATTTTTTCAGTCGTTTTAATAAAATAAAAAAAAAACCTGATGATTCAGGGCACTAATTATAGCTCTAAAAAGTTACCAATAGGTAATAAAATAAGTTCTTTATTATTGTTACTAAATTTTTGTTTTGCTACTCGTTGGTCTATTTTTATATATCCAAAAGTATCGTAATGATAGCCCATAACTTTAGAAACATTTAAAAAATCTGCAGCAATTACAGCATCTTCAACATCCATTGTAAAATTGCTACCAATTGGTAATATTGCTAAATCTAAAGGTTTATTTAGGGCAATCAATTTCATATCATACGTTAAAGCAGTATCGCCAGCAATATATATTTTTTTATTATTAGATTCTATTACAAAACCACCAGGTTGTCCACCGTAAATTCCGTCGGGAAAACTACTAGAATGTATAGCATTTACATATTTTACAGTTCCAAAATTAAAACTCCAGCTTCCACCGTGATTCATTGGATGTGTATTAAATCCTTTAGCTTCGTAATAACCAGCAATTTCGGCATTTGAAACAATAGTTGCATTTGTATTCTTTGCAATTGTTTCTACATCTAAAATATGATCGCCGTGTGCATGCGTAATTAAAATAAAATCGGCTTTTAAAGTATTTACATCAATTGAAGCAGCCAAAGGATTAGCCGAAATAAATGGATCTACAATAATATGAATGTTGTTAATTTCAATACCTAATGAGGCATGACCTAAATATGTTATCTTCATAAATTAATTTATTAAAATTGCAATAGAAAGCAATAAAGTTATTAAAAATGTTGTTAAGGCAATGCGTTTTAATTCAGGATCTAATAATTTAGGAGTAATTGTTTTTGATACTTTTTTAACATTTTTTATTAATGGAATACATGCTATAAGAAAAACAAACTGGTACCATTTTGTAAATGTTAAAAGTGCAAATAAAGTAAATGATATTAATGCAGTTAAAACTAAAAAGTAATGGTATTTTTTTGCGTTATTATATCCTATTTTAACAACAAGGGTATTTTTTTGCATGGCAGTATCGTTATCAATATCGCGCATATTATTCATATTTAAAACAGCAGTACTTAACAAACCAATACCAACAGCAGGCAAAATAATTAAATAATCTATGGCATGTACATATAAATAAAATACACCCAAAGTACTTACTAAACCAAAAAAAACAAAAACAAAAACATCGCCTAAGCCTCGATATCCGTAAGCCGAATTGCCAACTGTGTATTTAATTGCTGCAGAAATACTTGCTATTGCTAAAATAAAATAGATTGCTGCTTGTATAAACTGTGAACTACCAAAAGACAAATAAATAATGGCTACCGATGCTAATAAACCCAAAAGTGCTGTAATAAAAATAGCTTTTTTCATAGCTTTTTTAGAAATTTCACCGCTTTGAATGGCGCGTTTAGGACCTACTCTATTTTCGTTATCGGTTCCTTTAACAGCGTCTCCATAATCATTTGCATAATTAGAAAGTACCTGAAAAAAAAGCGTAGTTAATAAGCAAAGTATAAAAATTATCCAAAAATGCGATTTATCAGAAACAAACTGAAACGCATATGCAGCACCTAAAATAATACCCGAAACCGATAAAGGCAATGTACGCAAACGCGCAGCTTTAATCCATTTTTTCATTTAAATGATTGGTTATAAATTGTGTAATAGTAGAAAAAACAAAATCTTTTTGATCTTTATGTGCAGTATGTGCCACACCGTAAACAATACATTTTTGTACAAAACCAGCTGCTTTATCAAATGCATTTACCTGATTCATTGTACCAAATTCATCAAACTCCCCTTGAATTACTAAAACTGGTACAGTTATTTTGGGAATAAAATGTTCGATATTCCAACTTTGGTGCGCATCTGACAGCCAAGTTTTTGTCCAAGCATAATACAAATCATACACTTTATCTCCATGATATTTTTTCAATACTTTAGCAATCTGCGTGTTATGCAACAATTCTTCGGCCTGTACAATGCCTTTTAAAGTTTCCTTTTCAATTAACACATGAACTCCTTCAATTATGAGTATTTTAAGTTGATCAGGAAACATTCCTGCAAAAATAGTTGCAACCGAAGCTCCATCAGAAAAACCAAAAAGAATTGGATTTTTAACTTGCCAATATTCTAAAAAGTCCTTTAAAATTAAGGCTTCTTGTTCTAAATAATCAATAGGGCGTTTAACCGTATAATTGTCTGATTTTCCATAACCACGTCTATCATAAGCAATAACATTACAATTTAATGTCAAAGCCAATTCAAGCGGCCATTCGCGCCATAAAGCAGTACATCCCAATGAATCGTGTAATAAAACAATCGTGTTTTTGGCGTTTTTAACTAACCATTTTTTATAGTACAGTTGGGTTGTTTGAATAAAAACAGATTCTTCTATAATTGAATCTACATCCATGAATGTTTATTTTTTTCTATTTTATAAAGAATGTCGTTTGTAATTTGTTGCAACAAGTTAAAATCGTAATACATTAAAGTGATTACACCTGCAGCAGTTTGCAAATTTAATGAACCTGTTTGATTTTTTTCTTGAAAATAGCTTTGAGAAATACTAATATTTTGAATTTTATAAACTGGAAGATTCACTGTGGTAATGTCCCAAAATCCCTTTCTAAGAATAATAAAATCATCAGTATATATAAATTTTTCATTTTTATACGATGTGTAAATCATTATAGATATTAGTGTAAAAAGCACTAAAACAACCCAAGCCAAAGTAAAAATATTTAGTAAATACAAACTTATTAGTGCAACTAAACTAGGTATACACAACCACATTAATTTAAGTAGAATAACCCGCTTATGTGGTTTATAAAACGATTGATTTTCAATTAAACTTTTAGTAAAAATAATATTGAATATTTCTTTTAATTCCAAATAGTTAGCACCAGGTATAACAATTCCTTTTTTGTTTTTATTATCTTCTGATGAAGCCACTTGTTTGATTTTAATTTCGAACAAATTCATCAACTTTTGAAAGTAGTTTTGTTGATATAGAAACAATTGCACTTTATTAGCTTTTACAGCTACAATATGCGAATCTGTTAAACCATACGATACTGTAATGTGTTCTTTTTTTAATTGAATTTTATAATTGTAATAAGTAATTAAAGTGCGTAATAAATTAAAAACAATTACCAGTAAAATAACTGCTAAAAACATAATCACACCTACTAAACCCAAATAACTTTTGTACGACGATGAAAAAATATCGTTATAAACATTTGTTGATTTATCGGTGTAGAAAAAATCTTGAATTTGATCAATGATTTGAAAAGAAAACGCTATTAACAAACCAAAAGTTTGAAAATAATTACGTGTAAAACCAATTTTTATTAAACTTAATATGCTAATTGTTATATTTTTAACAGGTTCTTCATGAAGTGTTTCTGTAGCAAGTTCATTTTCTACGATCTGATTATCATCTTGAAAATCGACAGATTTAAATGTTAGTTTATCTTTTAATGCCAAAGCTCTTTTAAAATCAATCCCGTTAATTTCAATTTCAGTTTTAGCACTACCAGCTGTATCAATATTCACAACATACAAACCAATAAGTTTATGTACAAACTTTTGATTTAAATTAACTTCATGAATTTTATCTAAGCTTACAACAGTTGTTGATTTGTTTAACCAACCCTTTTTTATAATTAACTCATCGTGAATAACTTGATACGTAAAATAAAAATAATCAATAAGTTTAGTTATAAAAGTAGCACCCGTAATTAGTAAAATAACACCTATTAAATAAAAATTTCTATCGCTGCCTTTAACTAAAATTATAGCTAAAATGGGCCATGCTGCTCTAGCAACTTTTAAAATAGAAGTTGCAATAACTAAAAAAAGTGCTTTGCGATCTAACCTATTAGGTTCGTTAAAATGATAGTTACTATTCTGATTCATTATTTAAATCTTCCATTCTGTTCATTAAAAAGTTCTTCCAACGTTCGGCATCTTCTAAAGTTAATCCAGGTATTGCAATATCCGAAAAGCTACCTGCAGCTGTGTATAAAACCAGCGTAGCTAAACCTAATTTTTTTTCGTACCATCCTTGTTTAATTACCACATGTTGCAAACGAATATAAGGCGATATATGTGTTGATTTAAATAGTAATCCTTTTTTAAAAATTACATCGTGTGCACGAAAAGCGTACTTTTTTTTATTGAACGATAAAAAGGGATACATAATTATAAAAAAGCTAATTAATACAAACAGTGCCATAAAATACCACTTTTCAATATTAGAAAAAGTAAAAAAAATAGCACAACAAATACCTATAGCAATCACTATTTTACAAATAGCATTAAAAACAATTATTTTTTTATAATTAGGATGCAGTTTTTGGGTTTCAACTTCTTGATACTGCGGTATATTTTGTAATGAAATGGTTTCGTTCTGAAACATAGGCGTTATTTATTAAAAAGTTATTTTTGTTTGAAACAAAAGCTAATAATACAAAAAAAATTAAAAAAAAGAAAAGAGTTTAGTAAAAACCAAACTCTTTCACAAAAAAATATAAACTAATTAATTATAAATTTTTCTTTAAATAAGTAGCAATCAATTGTTTATCAGCATCAAAAAACTGTAATTGATTTTTATTAATTTTTAGCGATTTTATTTTTCCAAAAGGCACACTATAAATTAAATGTTTCATTTCATCGCCACAAAAGCGCATGGTTGAAATTCCGTTTACAAAACTAATTTTGTTATCTTCAACATTAAAATCGCCGCCTAACGTATTACATCCGTCGTTAGAACCGTAACGCCCATCAGAAAAATTTAATACTAGTTCCTTTTGATTTTCTGTTGGAATAAAATCACGGTTTTGAATATCTAATTTAGATAAAACCCAGGTTGTGTTATTTAATTTTTCCATGATTTGCGTTGATGTAGCTTTTTCGGAATTCAAACAATTTTGTGAACATCCGCACGACATAAAAATTAAATTAAATAGAAAGAATAGACTAATTGATACAATTTTTTTCATTTTTTTATTTCAAATATACTACTTTTTCTTATTTAATTTAAAACCATATGCTAATCTTAATGCAATTTGATCGGTTACATAATCATTATAATTTTCATATCTTATGCTGGCATCAATGTACTTAGTAGCATATCCAAAAGTTGGCGCTAATAGTAATGAATTATTTAAATCGCCAACAACTCCTATGGCTGCACCTGCTTCACCCATTAAATAAAATTTATTGCCTAAAAAATATTTTAAACCAAATTTCACAGGTACCATTCCTTCATCTTCCATTTCATTAAAAAAATGATTGTATCCTGTGGTTAAGGTAATCGATTTTTTTTGAGAAAAATCATATTGTAAACGCACATCAACTCCTAAGCTGTAATCATAATAATCATTAGTTAATAAACCTGCATTTAAACCTAAACCAAGTCTGTAACCTTTATTGTACTCCGTTTGACTAAAAGCAAACAAACATGTAAAACATGTTGTAACTACTAAAAAAATCTTTTTCATATAAGCTATTTTTATAAAATAGATTCAACTGTTGTGCCAATGAGTAAGTATATTTGCAAAAAAAATAAAATGACTCTTAAAAAGTATACGCAAGAATTTGGTTATAATTTTAAGTTAGCCTATCCAATTATATTAGCTATGTTAGGCCACACTATTGTGGGTATAATTGATAATATTATGGTTGGAAAAATTGGCGCTACCGAATTAGCTGCTGCGTCACTAGCCAATAGTTTTGTTTTCATAGCATTGTCTGTGGGAATAGGATTTTCAACTGCTATAACTCCGTTAGTTGCTGCCGCTGACACTGAAAATGATACACTTAAAGGACGAAGCGTTTTTGCAAATGGTGTTTTTTTATGTACCGTTTTGGGAATTATTTTATTTGCTGTTTTGTTTTTTTTCAAACCGTTTATTGATATAATGAATCAACCAAAAGAAGTATCAGAAATGGCAAAACCTTTTTTAGATATTGTTGGTTTATCATTAATTCCGCTTGTAATTTACCAAGGATTTAAGCAATTTGCCGACGGGAAATCGCAAACAAAATATTCTATGCATGCTACCTTAATTGCAAATATTGTAAATGTACTTTTTAATTATTTGCTTATTTATGGTGTGTGGATTTTCCCCAAAATGGGTATGATGGGGGCTGCTTACGGCACATTAATTTCGCGTTTGGTAATGCTTATCTATTTTGTTTGGGTTATTTTTCGTTTACCAATTTTTAAACCGTATTTAGAAAACATTTCTTTAAAGGACATCAATTTTAAAATGAGTAAATACATCACTTCAATTGGTGTACCCTCATCAATGCAATCGTTGTTTGAAGTTGCTTTATTTACAGGTGCTGTGTGGCTTTCAGGTATGTTAGGAACTACGTCGCAAGCAGCAAATCAAATTGCTCTTTCAATGGCTTCCATGACCTTTATGTTTGCTTCAGGGTTAAGCGTAGCGGCTATGATACGTGTTGGCAACCAAAAAGGACTAAAAGATTACAATAAAATGGAAACCGTAGCAAAATCTATCATGCTTATGACCTTTATTTTGTATACAGGGTTTGCTTTATTTTTTGTATTATTTCACAACTATATTCCTTTATTGTTTTTAGATAACAGCAATCCAGATCAACAATTAATAAACCAAGAAGTGATACAAATTGCTGGTAAACTATTACTAATAGCTGCTATTTTTCAAATATCAGACGGTATACAAGTAACAGCTTTAGGTGCCTTACGTGGTTTACAAGACGTTAATTTACCTATGATTATTACATTTATATCGTATTGGGTAATTGGTTTTCCGCTTTGTATTTACTTAGGTTTATATACCAATTTACAAGCCGAAGGTATTTGGTACGGATTATTGGCTGGGTTAACAGTTGCCGCAATTTTTTCGTATCTTCGCTTTCACTATTTATCAAAAAGATATTCAAACATTAATATTTAAACAATGGATTTACCTAAATTTGTTTTAGCAGACAATACCGACTTCCCAAATAATTTATTCGTAATTCACTTAGAATACCCTCGTTTTATAATTGATTTAGAAACGGAAGATATTGAATTTTTAGAAGAGTTAGACGAATCGGAAGAATTAGAAATTAAAGAAGAAATGGATCGTTTAATTGATTTAGCCGGTGCTTTTTACGAAAGAGAAATTACAAGATTTGCAGAAGATGAATAACAAAAAACACTTGCCATGGCAAGTGTTTTTTGCTTAACTAGTTATTCTTTGTAATGCATAATCAATTAAATAATCAACCGTTTTATAAGGATCTTTACTAAAACTACCCAATTTACGGTTTGCAACAATAGCGTTTAACGAAACTGCTTTGTGACCTAATAATTTTGATAAACCGTAAATGGCAGCGGTTTCCATTTCTAAATTAGTTGCTTTAAATCCGTTGTATTCAAACAAATCAATTGTATCCATAAAATGTTCATCGCTTAGTTGCAAACGCAAAACCCTGCTTTGTGCACCATAAAAACCAGGCGCTGTTATGGTTATACCTTCAAACATTTCTTTGCTTTTAAACTTATTAACCATTTCTAGATTTGCTTCAATAGCATAAGGCAAGCCTTTGGTTAATTGCCAATTGGTATGTTTTACAAAACGTTCTTCCATTTCATGCGCAACAACATTTTGTAAACTGTAACTTCTAAGCATATTATCGGTACCAATTGCAAAAGTCGACATAAGAATGGAGTCAACCGGAATGCTATCATGTAACGCACCCGAAGTTCCAATACGAACAATATTTAAACTAGTTACATTAGGCTTTACCGTTTTGGTTTCAAAATCAATATTCACCAAAGCATCTAATTCATTTAAAACAATATCAATATTATCAGGGCCAATACCTGTTGATATCACCGTTAAGCGTTTGCCTTTATAGGTACCTGTTTGGGTTTTAAATTCACGCTTTTGTTTTGTAAATTCAATGGTATCAAAATGTTTCGTAATGGCTTCAACCCTATCCTGATCGCCTACAAAAATAATATCGTTGGCAATATCGGTAGGTAAAATATTTAAGTGGTACACACTGCCATCATCGTTTAATATAAGTTCCGATTCTTTTATACCCATCATATCAACCTCCTACTCTTTTTACTTTATAGCCTTTGTTTTTAAGGTAATCCATAATTTTATCTCTAAAATTACCTTGAATAATAATTTCGCCATCTTTGGCACTACCACCAACCCCACAAAGCGTTTTTAAATCTTTACTTAAATTTTTTAAATCATCGGCAGTACCAACAAATCCTTTAATAACAGTTGCTACTTTACCTCCGCGGTTTTTTTTATCTAAATGTGCCTCTAGTAATTGTTCATTAGGTGGCAAGGTTTCCTCTGTTTCGTTATGTTGGTTTAGATCGAAATCTTTATTGGTAGAAAAAACAAATCCACCTAAATCATCTAAACTTGTTAATTTTTTTGCCATTTTTTAATAATTAATTTTGATAATCAAATATACATAAACTATATATAAAGCTTATTTTTGTATCATTAAATTTTACTATTTTGAATTTACAAACGCTGCACCAACAAACACAAGAAGTTATATCTGCAATTGCCAACAAACAACCTATGTTAGCAAAAGAAAAATTGTTAATAGCTACAGATCTGCTCAATAAATTAATAGACCACGCAACAAACAACGAACAATTAATTGAATTAACAAAATACGAAACGTTGTTAACATTGTTACAAAATAAATTAAAATAGTACTTTTACGTAAATTAAATTGCAAAAATGAAAACTGTAAAAATAGTTGGTGTTCCTGAACATTTTAATTTTCCTTGGCATTTAACCATAGACGAAGGCTTGTTTAACGAAGTTGGAATTGATTTACAATGGAACGATATACCCGAAGGCACTGGTAAAATGTGTGAAATGCTGCGTAATAACCAAACCGATTTAGCCGTTATTTTAACCGAAGGTATTTTAAAAGATATTGCAAATGGTAATGAAGCTGTTATTTTACAAACTTTTGTACAATCGCCTTTGCAATGGGGCATCCATGTAAATGCACAAAGTAATTTTGAAACGGTTGCCGATTTATATGGTAAAAAAGCTGCAATATCGCGCTATGGCTCTGGTTCCGAACTTATGACGTATGTAAATGCGGCCAATCAAAATTGGGATTTTAACTCCATTCAATTTCAAATTGTAAACACTTTAAACGGAGCTGTTGATGCTTTAACTAATCGTGAAGCCGATTATTTTATGTGGGAACAATTTATGACACAACCCATTGTAGATAAAGGTATTTTTAAGCGAATTGGCGTTTGCCCAACACCTTGGCCTTGTTTTATGATTGTTGCTAGAAAAGAATTTTACAATCAAAACAAAGCTTTAGTTGCACATTTATTAGAAACTATAAACCAAACAACTGCCGAATTTAAAATGATACCAAGTATTGATAAAACCTTGGCTATTAAGTACAACCAACAGTTAAACGATATACAGCAATGGTTGCAAATTACAAAATGGGCACAAAAAAAACCAACAAAAAATCAGTTTACCGAAATTATAAATCAATTACTTAAGTATAATATCATAAACCAAACACTTAATTACGAAGAAGTAGTTGTTTAAAAAACATTAATGAAAGCACCAAACATAAAATTATTACGCGTATTAAACCAGCTTAGTTTACCTAAGCCGTGGGCTACTATTATAATTTTATTGTTAACGGTTTTAATTTTAATTCCGGTATTTATTATAATGCATCAAAATTTAATTGACCCTGAATGGCCTTTACATTTAGATCGCGTTTTAATTTTTGTATTAATTACTGCTTTCATTACTTATGCTTTACATTACGTTAAACGTTTTTTGTTTTTTGCAATTGTAGTTTACCTTTTTGTTTTATTGTTTGGAACATTATTTACGGGCTATGGCTTTAAATCGGTATTTGAAGATTACAGATCCATGATTTACGCTATGAGTGATAATCCTAATCCACAAGATATTATTGTATCTAAACTTTTACCTTTTCCAAATAAATCAAAAATTTTAAATGCAATAGAATACGATAATCCACGCGTGCGCAATTTTGCTGTAGGTGCCACTGCCAAACATTTTAGGAATGTAAAAGAATACCGACAAATAGTGCAATGTTTTGCCATTTTTAAAGAAATTCAAAATAAATGGAACTATGTAAACGATCCAAAAAACCGAGAATATATTGCAACGGCATCAGAATCGTTACAACATTTTTCAGGCGATTGTGACGATCACTCTATATTAATGGCAGCTTCCATTAGGGCAATTGGTGGTACCCCACGGCTTATTCACACAAAAGAACACATGTACCCCGAAATGTTAATTGGAAAAAAACACGACTTAGAAAACATCATCTACCTAATTAAAGAAGTTTTGTTTGTAAAAGAAGCAAAAGGCAAAACCATACATTACCACATTGATGAACGCGGACAAGTATGGCTTAATTTAGATTATACTGCTAAATATCCAGGAGGCCCTTTCATGTCTGAAGAAATTTTGGGCGAATTAACTTTAAACTAACTATGAACATATTTATAACAACAGCAACTATATTTGGTGCAACAGCCATTGTTTTTGGAGCTTTTGGTGCACATGCACTAAAAAAAATTTTTAATCAAGAACAACTTAAAAACTTTGAAACTGGTGTAAAATACCAAATGTATCATGCCTTACTACTTTTAATTATTGGTTTCAACACAAACTATATAACTAAATACCAAACACTTATATATTACACAATAACATTAGGCGTATTATTATTTAGTTTTAGTATTTATTTGTTGTGCATTAGCAGCGCTTTAAACAAAAAAATTAAAATACTAGGCCCTATTACACCCATTGGGGGTTTATTGTTAATTGTTGGATGGTTTTTACTATTTTTAAACGCTATTAATTAATTTTTATTTTTATTAACATTAAATTTTATACATTTACACCAAAATTAAATTAACTATTTTTAAATGAAAAAATTATTTGCACTTGCTTTTACTGCAGCAGCTTTAGTATCATGTAACAAAGATGGATACACTATTAAAGGTGAAGTAAAAGGATTAGTAGACGGAACAAAAGTTTATATTAATAAACAAAACGAAAACGGCTTTACTAAAATAGATTCAACAGAAATTAAAGGCGGTACTTTTGAATATAAAAGTGAAAAAACACCAGAAACCGATTTATACTTTATTGAATTAGGAAAAACACAAGAGTTTATGTTTCCTTTCATTGTAGAAAATGGTTCAATTACATTTACTTTTGACAAAGCTAAACCACAAGAAGTAAAAGTTACGGGTACTAAAAATAACGATTTAATGACTTCTTACAACGAAGAAGCATATAAAATTCAAAAAGAAATCATGGATTTTCAGCAACAAAATCAAGCTAAATTCATGGACGCACAACAAAAAGGCGATCAAGCAACTATGCAATCATTAATGGATCAAATTTCAAAAATCCAAAATAAATACGTTGATCAAAACAAAAAATTCATTACAACAAACAAAGATTCGTATATTTCATTATTGTTGTTAACGCAATTAGCAATGTCTGATGCTTTAAAACAAGAAGAAATTAAAAAATATTTTAACGATTTAAGTTCTGATGTAAAAAACACCAAAAAAGGAAAAGAATTTGCAGACAATTTAAAAAAAATGGAAGCAAATCTTAAAGAAAGTCAAGCAAACTTACAAAAAGTAGCTGTTGGGCAAAAAGCTCCTGATTTTTCTGCAAGCACTCCAAATGGCAAAACAGAATCGTTATTAGCTAACTTAGGAAAAGCTACTATTATTGATTTTTGGGCATCATGGTGTGGTCCTTGTCGTAAAGAAAACCCTAATGTAGTTGCACTTTACAACAAATACAAAAACAAAGGCTTAAAAATTATTGGCGTTTCTTTAGATAAAGAAAAAGATGCTTGGATGAAAGCTATTGCCGATGATAAATTAACTTGGTTACAAATTTCAAATTTAAAATTCTGGGAAGATCCAATTGCTAAACAATATGCAGTAGAAGCAATTCCTGCAACATTTATTTTAGATGCTAACGGAACAATTGTTGCAAAAGATTTAAAAGGAGCTGAGCTAGATGCTAAAATTGCAGAACTTTTAAAATAATTTTTTTGAAAATATAAAATAAAGTCGGTACATTGTTACCGACTTTATTATTTATACCTATGCCTAATTATTTTAAATATTTATTTGTACTATCACCCATTTATATAAATGCCCAACATGTAATTCAAGTTGATTTACAAGAAAACAAAAATTTAAACACATTTTACCTAAAACAACTTAAAAACTACGAATGGGTTACTACCGATAGCGTACAAATAAATCAAAACAAAATAAATTTTACGTTACCCGAAACAAATGAACTTATTTATATTTCGTGTAAAGAAACTCCTAATTTCAATTTAAAACTTTACAATACTAAAGGTAAAACAACAATTAATTACTTATTAAGCAGTAATACCTATACTATTAAAGGAGCGTCAATTAATGAAGGTTTAGCTGCTTTTGAAAATCATATGCAACCTTTAAATGATAAATTAGCACAATTAATTGAAAACAAACCACAAATTAAAAATCCTTCTCATTTAACTTTTGAAGAACGCTACGCATATACAAACCATCACAATTTAGTTGCTGCTGTTAAAGATGAAAAGGATATAGAAACGTTTAATTTTATAGTAAACAATAAAAATAACGACTATACAAATGTTTTAATTAAACAAAAATTAAAACATGTTTTTGAAGAAAAACTATATACACATTGGGGTAAATTGTATGCTGTTTTAAATGATGAACAAAAAAACAGTGAAGAAGGTAAAAAACTAGCACATTTTTTAAAAGCATATGAAGAAATAAAAATTGGTGCTAAAATTATAGATTTTGAACTTCCAGACACTAAAAATAAAACTAAAACACTATACAAAAATCTTGGTAAATATACAATTGTTGATTTTTGGGCATCGTGGTGTGCACCCTGTAATGAAGAATACCCTGTTTTAGTAAATCTGCATAAAAAATATAAAAGTAAAGGCTTAAAAATTGTCGGCGTTTCGTTAGACAATGATAAAGAGCAATGGATTAAAACCATTAAAAAAGAACAGCTAAAGTGGCTTCACCTTTCAAATTTAATTGGATGGGACGAACCTTTATTAAAAACATTTAAACTAACCAGCATTCCTTATACTATTATACTTAATGATAAAGGAGAAATTATTGCAAAGGGATTAAAAGGTGCCGATTTAGAAGCTACAATAGATGAACTATTTAAATAATTTAAAGTGAATTAATAAACTACGTTTGCTTTCTATTTTTAGTTTGATTAAATAAGGTTTTGTTTTCTTATTTTTAGTAAATTAGGATACTATAAATAGTATAGATTTTGATAAAATTGAACTTAAAGTTCCTGTTTTAAAAACCAAATACTATACATATTTCGTGTTAAACTTAAGAATAGTACTAAAAACCTAAACAATCAAATGAAAAATATAAGTTATTTTTTTCTGTTTTTATCGTTACTTGCTGAAGTATTTGGAACGATAGGTGGTTTTGGTTCATCTGTATTTTTTGTGCCTATTGCCAATTTTTATTTCGATTTTGAATCGGTTTTGGGACTAACCGCTATCTATCATCTTTCCAGTAATTTAAGCAAAATTGTATTGTTCAAAAAAGGACTCGACAAAAAGCTTCTCATTAATATTGGAATTCCATCGGTGCTCTTTGTAATTATAGGTGGACTACTCACAAAGGTATTTGACAATTCGTTCCTTAAAGTTTTTCTAGGTATATTTTTAGTTGCTTTAGCACTTTTGTTTTTAATAAAAAAAGAATTGATTATACCCCCGTTAAAACGAAACGCACTCATAGGCGGTAGTTTGTCAGGGTTTTCTGCAGGACTTTTAGGAACAGGAGGTGCTATAAGAGGGTTAACAATGGCTGCATTTAATTTAGAAAAATCGGTTTTTATTGCTACCTCTGCTTTTATTGATTTCTTAATAGATTTTTCACGAACATTTGTTTATTACTACAACGGTTATATTCATAAACACGACTTAATTTATGTACCTTTTTTAATAGTAATTGGAATAGTAGGTACCGCAATTGGTAAAAAAATTCTGAATTATATTCCACAAGAACAATTTAAAAAAATATCACTTAGCCTTATATTAATAATTGGAGTAATTACTTTTATTGATGTGGTTTTGCGTTGAATTGGTTAAATGGGGAACAAGTGAACAAGTGAACAAGTGAAATGGGGAAAGCTGAAAATATTCCCCACTACCTCCCTTTAGAGGGGAAATTATGAATTGGAGAACTGTATCGCTTAAAGGAGTTAAATTAGGGTAAAAAAAGACCGAAAGGTTATTTCGGTCGGTGTGGGTTATTTTGAAAAGAATTCTTGTATTTTTAAAGCAATGCGTTCTCGTTCTTCATCTGTTAAATTTGACCCCGATGGTAAACAAAGTCCATTGTTAAATAATTTTTCAGAAATATCGGTTCCGTAATAAGGTGCATTTGCAAAAACTGGTTGCTGATGCATTGGCTTCCATAACGGACGTGATTCAATATTATCTTCCAACAAAGCTAAACGCAAATCCTCTCGCGTTTTTCCTGTGATTTCCTGATTTACAACAATTGCAGAAAGCCAATGATTGGAATAGAAATCTGAAGAAGGTTCCGTAAGCACTTGTACTCCATCCATATCTTTAAAAAGTGCTGTATAGAAATCGTGCATTTTTCTACGTGCAGCTACTCTACTCGATAATACCTCCATTTGTCCGCGACCAATTCCCGCTACAATATTACTCATACGGTAATTGTACCCAATTTCACTGTGTTGGTAATGAGGTGCATTATCGCGCGCTTGGGTTGAAAGAAAAACGGTTTTGTCTTTATCTTCTTGTGTATGACAAACCAAAGCTCCACCACCCGAAGTAGTAATGATTTTATTACCGTTAAACGACAAAATTCCGAAACGACCAAAAGTACCACAAGCTTTGCCTTTATAAGTAGAACCTAAAGCCTCTGCTGCATCTTCTATCACCGGAATATCAAACTGATTTGCAATTGCTAAAATTTCATCCATTTTAGCCGGCATGCCGTATAAATGTACTACAATGATCGCCTTAGGTTTTTTGCTTTTTGCAATGCGCTCTTCAATGGCTTCCTTCAATGCAATTGGACACATGTTCCACGTATCTATTTCTGAATCGATAAAAACAGGTGTTGCCCCACAATACGCAATAGGGTTAGCCGAAGCCGAAAACGTCATACTTTGACAAATGACTTCATCTCCGTGTACAACGCCACATTGTACCAAAGCCAAGTGCAAAGCAGCCGTACCTGCCGAAAGTGCTGCTACGTTCACATCGGCATTTAAAAAATGTTCTAAATCTTTTTCAAAACCATCTACATTTGGCCCCAAAGGTGCTACCCAATTGGCTTCAAACGCTTCGTTTACATATTTTTGTTCGTTTCCGCCCATGTGTGGGGAAGAAAGCCATATTTTTGTGCTCATGTTGTTTATCTTTTGTGCAAATTTAGTTATTTATAAAAGCGAGACATCTTTAGTTTTAATTATTTTTCCTGAGTTGCCAATAACCGTTGCACCATTTGGAACATCTTTAATAATTACTGCACCAGTACCAATAGTACACCTATTCATGAAATTTTATAGGCTTGGCCGGAATACCTACTGCAGTACAGTTCGCAGGTAATGATTTTGATACAACTGCCCCAGCACCAATAATTGTATTCTCGCCTATATTTAACAAATTAATTATCTTTGCACCTGTTCCTACATAGACACTATCTTTAATATGAACTTCACCGGAAATATTAACAGACGGCATAAAAGCACAATAACTATCAATAATCGTATCATGTCCTACCGTACACATTAAATTAAAAATAACAAACTCTCCAATTTTAATATTGCAAGTAAGTATTGTTCCTTCACAAACAATTGAACCTCTACCAATTTCAACATCTTCATTAGAAATTGATGAATTTGGATGAATAATTGCAGGAAAAACGATATTAGGATTATCAATTTTATTTAAAATAATCTTTTTAATTTTTGGATCTCCAATTGAAACGCTTAGACATAATGCAGTCCGTAATTCGTTTAATTCTTTGATTCCCCCTAAGACTGGATAACCATTTACAATAGTTCCTTTGTCAATGCCATCATCGTAAAAACCAATAAAGTTATAGGTATTGGGCATTTTACGATTAATTGTATCAATAATGGTTTTAACTTCACGTCCAAAACCACCAGCTCCAAAAATTGCTATATCTTTCATAATATTATATTCTAATTATTTCCATTAAAAGCCTCAGCTGTTGCTTGCCCCTCTTGACTGATTCCATCGCTTTTAAAAACTTTTTTAAAGGTCATCAAGAACACTTTTACATCCATTATAAAACTTAAATTATCTACGTATTCCACATCTAATTCAAATTTTCTTTTCCATGTTATGGCATTTCTACCATTCACTTGTGCCCAACCTGTTATACCGGGACGCACGTTATGTCTGCGTTTCTGTGTTTCATTGTAGAGAGGTAAATATTGTGGCAACAAAGGGCGTGGTCCTATTAAGCTCATATCGCCTTTTAATACATTAATCAACTGCGGAATTTCATCTAACGAGGTTTTACGTACAAATGCGCCTATCGGTGTTAAACGGTCGGCATCGGATAACAGATTGCCTTGTGCATCTTTTTTATCGTTCATAGTTTTGAACTTAACAATTTTAAAAATGCGCTCGTCTTTACCTGGTCGTGCTTGAAAAAAGAATGGTTTACCTTGATTGGCAATATACAAACCTATCATCACTACTATAAATATCGGACTGAGTAATAACAACCCAAAAAAGGCTGCAAAAAAATCAAAAAGGCGTTTAAAATAGTTTTTGTACATTATTTTATTTTTTCTATAATCAATTTATATGATTTGTCAACTGTATATTCATCTAATAATAATTTCTCTGCATTCTCACCTAATTTATTTAAATCTTGGTTTAATAAGAAATTTAATTTTCTTTGCATTTCTTCTTGATTTCCAGCTATTACCTTATATCCGCAATGAGCTTTTTCAATAATATCTCCAATATCAGTATTAGAATCTGTAGCTGCAATTACCGGCATTCTCATCTCTAAATATGAAAGTAATCTGGAAGGAAAATTAGGTATTTTAAAATTTTTATCTAAAAAAATCAATCCAACATCACAAGTTACAAGTAAATTATCATAATCTTCTTTCGGTAAACGTTGTATTAATTTTGCATTTGTAGGATTTATTTTCTCAAACCATTTTTTAATTCTTATAAATTCAGTACCATCACCAACAATTAAAAAATAAGCATGTTTATTAATTGTACTTTTTATAGTATCTAATAAAAATTCTAAACCTTGTGGTTTTCCTAAATTACCTCCATATACTAATACTTTTTTATCAATAGGTACTCCATACTTTTTACGCATAGCATTTTTTTGTTCATTGGAACTAATAAAAACTTTGGGCTCAATAGTGTTCGGATTCACCTCAACTTTGCTTTCTTCAATCTCGGGATTATGTTCTAAAACAAAATTTGCATTTGCAGGAGACATGCATCCTATAGTATCAGAAATTTGATAAAGTTTTTTTTCCTTTTTTACAAACTGTTTATGCAAAAAACTATTTTTTTTAAGCATAAACATATCAACAGCGTTCTGTGGAAAAATATCTTTTAAAAGCAAATACGATTTTGCATGGTCTCTTTTCTTTACAAATTCAATAACTTTAGCAAAAGTAATAGGTGGTGTAGAATATAGAACCAAATCAAATTTTTTGTTAGAAAAGTGTTTTTTAATCGCAGAAAGATATTGATATTCGATAGCCAAAGTTCCGATACCTTTTTCAATGATATTGGTTTTTTGAATATTAAAAGTTTTAACTTGAAGAATTGAAACACCTTCTTTTTGACAAAAATTTGTTGAAATCCCTTTTCTTCTTTCAACGGGAGTAACGATGTTTACATCATGACCTTCGTTACGAAATTTACGTAACAAATCATGATAGATACCTCTATCTTCTATAGAATTAATTTCAACTAAAGTTAAAAACAGTATGTTCATCTTTAAATTTCTTCCGACCAAACGGTTCTTTTAATATAATCTGTATAAGAAATAATGATACGCACCACTTTTTCAGACACATTCGGCATCGAATAATCCGAAACGGGTCTAAAATTAGGGATTGGAGATTTGGAATTAGAAATTAGTAAACTTCTATCTCCAACAATTTGTTTTTCCAATTGTACCAAACCCTGTAAAATTCTTTCGGGAGACAAACCAACCATCATTACGCTTGCTTCTTCCATAGCTTCTGGGCGTTCGTGTGCCTGACGGATATTTAAAGCTCTGAAATTCAATATAGAAGATTCTTCTGAAATGGTACCCGAATCTGATAATACGGCAAAGGCTCTTTTTTGCAATGCATTATAATCATGGAAACCCAATGGTTTTAAAAACTGAATTTCAGGTCGCATCTCTATCTGCATTTTATCAATCATATTCTGAGTACGCGGATGTGTTGACACGATAATCGGATATTGGTATTTTTCTGCAATTGCATTTAAAGAAGCCATTAATCCTCTAAAATTCTTTTCAGAATTGATGTTTTCTTCTCTGTGTGAAGATACTACAAAGAATTTACCTTCCTCTAATTTAAGTTTTACTAAAACATTCGACGCATCAATCTGCGGAAGATAATGATGTAAAACTTCAAACATAGGCGAACCTGTCTTGATAATTCTATCGGCAGGAAGACCTTCTCTTAAAAGATATTCTCTGGCAATATCAGAGTATGTTAAATTAATATCTGCGGTGTGATCCACAATCTTACGGTTGGTTTCTTCAGGTACTCTTTGGTCGAAACAACGGTTTCCTGCTTCCATGTGAAAGATTGGGATGTGACGTTTTTTTGCAGGAATCGCACATAAACAAGAGTTCGTATCACCCAACACCAAAAATGCATCGGGTTTTAATTCTTCTAATAATGGATCTATTTTAATTAAAATATTCCCTACGGTTTCTGTCGCTGTTTTTCCGGCTGCTTCCAAGAAATAATCCGGTTTACGAAGCCCTAAATCTTCAAAAAAGATTTGGTTTAATTCGTAATCATAATTTTGTCCAGTATGAACAATGATATGCTCTACTGCATTCGAAGCATCTAAAGCCATTAATACTCGTGATAATCTGATGATTTCAGGACGGGTTCCTACCACCGTCATTACTTTTAATTTTTTCATTTTTTTTTATTTCTCGCGGATGAACTCGAATGTTTTTTATTTCCTCGCGGATAAACGCGGATATTTTTGCGTAAATCTCCGGAAAAAAGTATCGTTTATTAAAATTTAGCCTGTGGATATCTGCGTGAAATATTTTTTTCTTTCTCGCGGATGAACGCGGATATTTTTATTTTTTATCGCTGATCAACTCTAACATCTTCATTTCTTGATCTTTTTTTTCTCGCGGATAAACGCGGATATTCATTTTTTTCCGCTAATTCCCGCTGATAAAATTTTATGTATCTAATACATTACAAATACCGACTTTATCTTTACGATTTTGATTATAGATTATTTACAATTCGTTTGATAGAACTATCAATTTTTGATGTGTTAAAATTAACCAATATTCCTAACCTTTTATCTGCCAATTTCAAATATGTTGTCAATTGTTTAAAATGGACGTCAGTAAGCGATTCTACCGATTTAATTTCTATGATTACTTTTTTGTTTACCAAAATATCTAACCTATAACATAAATCTAGCTGTATTGATTCGTACTGAAAGGGTAATCCTACTTGAGTTTCAACTTCTAGTCCTGATTTTCTTAGTTCATAAGCTAAAGCCATTTCATAAGCAGATTCTAATAAACCAGGTCCTGTAGCATTATAAACCTTGAAAATACATCCCCGAATTATATATGATAAATCGTTTTCATGCATAATAAACATTTTTTAAATTTATGAATCTGCAATTATAACAATTTTTGACCTATATTCCATCTGCGTAAATCCGCGTTGATTAGAGCCTTAAAAAAAACAAATAAAATCAGCGTGAAAAATCATAGTTAACAATATTTCTATTTACACTTCCAAGAAATACGTATCTGCGGTTTCAGGATTAAAAGCTTCGTTGATCCAAAAAATGGTATATAATTCTTCTTCTCCAATATTTTTGATGTTGTGGGTGTACCAAATCGGCATATCTACATAAGCCGGTTCATTACCATCTAAATAAAAATCCAATACTTCATCGGTATCGATTTTTCTCAATTGAATCAAAGCTTTTCCTTTGATTACCGCAAAACGTTCAATTTTTCTGGTATGAAAATGATTTCCGCGGGTAATCCCCGGAACAGTGGTTGAAAAAGAACATTGCCCGCCAATCCCCAAACGAATTACTTCAACAAAAGCGCCACGTGGATCTGTATGTTGGGTAAATTTTACTGGAAAATGTGTTTTATAATCGATATAAGATCTGTAGGTATTAAATAGGTTGTGCTCAAAGGTATTATTGATTGTTGGGATTTCACCTCCATCAAAATATTTCGTTTTATAATCACAAAGTAATGACAAAACTTCCGACACTGTTTTAGTAGCGGTATAAGGGATTTCGTAAAAATAATTGCTTTTTTTAGATTGTATTTGATCGATGATTTCTTTCACCAATTCACCTACATAAATTAAATTCACTTCCCCATCATTATCAATATACGGTGTTTCACCGTGGGTTAGTTTGTGGCAAAAAGTAGCGATAAAAGAATTATAGTTTGGTTGTCCGAATGGACCAAACACATTTGGAATAATTAATCCTGTAAATTTACCACCCGATTGTTCTGCCCAATCGATTAGTAATTTCCTACCCTCTTTTTTTGATCTTCCATACAAATTATCTCTTTCTTCCTGAGAAGAAGAAGAAAACAATACATGTGCTTTAGAACCCGTGTTATTTAAAGATTGAATCAATTTATTTACCAATTCAATATTGGTATGGTAGATAACCTCAGGATCGGGATGGCGGTTCATAGCAGCTAAATGTACAATAACATCACATTGAGCTACAAATTCATCCATCAATTGTTCATTCTGAAAGTATGCGATATTGAATTCAATACGTTCAAATTCTTCCGGTTTTAAACCTAATGTATTGTATAAATGTTTTCCTACAAAACCATCTTGACCGGTGATACCAATCTTTTTAAGAGATTGGGGATTGGAAATTGGGGATTGGGTACTCATATTATATATTTCTTAACAATCGTTAATTATTCGTAACTAATAATAGATTTTTATATTTTTCTGTAATGAATTATTAAAACTTATTGCAAATCACTGATTATATGTATCAAAATAATTCACCTCAAATCTGTATTCATCATTAATCTCACCAATTGCATAATCGGATAAAACCAAAAGCTTGCTGTTATTTTCCTTTGCCTGAATGGCAGTTATACAGCCTGCTGGCACATGCAGATACGTTAGAACATCCTCTGCTAAAAAGTATTTTGTTATGATTCCATCTTTTGAAGGTTTTTCAAAATCATCTATTTGAATAACCGAAATTTCAAAACTTCCCTTCATACAGGCAAACCATCTTTGTTCTATTTTGTGGCCTTGCCAACCTCGAATAAATTCTGTAGAATGATTCTCGATAGTATAAATCCGCTTAATTTTTGAAGCGTCAAAATCATTATTATAGGTAATGATTCCTCTTTCATCTTGATGTTTTTTACCTTCTAATAGCATATCCACACTTTTAGTTTCCTTTCTGATAAGTTTTTAATTTCTCGCGGATGAACGCGAATATTTTTATTTTTCTTTGTTTATCGCTGATGAACGCGAATATTTTCTGCGTAAATCTGCGGTTAAAAAATATCGCTTATTAAAATTTAGTCTGCGGACATCTGCGTTAAATAAATTTTACTTTTATCGCGGATGAATGCGAATGTTTTTGCGTAGATTGGCGTTAAAAGAATTTCGCCTTATTAATAAGGATACTGCATCACATCTTCTCCAAACACTTCTTTACGGATTAAAGGCAAAGTTGAAATCAGCTTTTTAAGCCCTTCAACTCCTTGTTGTTCTGTATTATGAGAATGATAATCTTCAATCTTTGAAACATCTTCTTCCCCTTCAGAAAAGTACTTTGCATAGTTTAAATCTCGGTTATCGGCAGGAACACGGTAGAAATTTCCCATATCTTCGGCTTTTATCATCTCTTCACGGGTACAAAGAGTTTCATACAATTTCTCGCCGTGACGTGTTCCGATTACCTTTACAGGAACTTCTTTACCTGTTAATTCAATTAAAGCTTTTGCCAAATCACCGATGCTTCCTGCAGGTGCTTTGTTTACAAATAAATCTCCGGGGTTCGCATGTTCAAAAGCAAATAAGACTAAGTCTACTGCATCTTCTAATGACATGAAGAAACGAGACATATTCGGATCTGTTATCGTAATTGGTTCACCTTTTTGAATTTGATTTAAAAACAACGGAATTACCGAACCTCTTGAAGCCATTACGTTTCCATAACGAGTAAGGCAAACTACGGTATCGGTAAGATTTCTTGCTTCTGCAACGGCTACTTTTTCCATCATTGCTTTAGATATACCCATCGCATTGATAGGATACGCCGCTTTATCGGTTGACAAACAAATTACTTTTTGCACTTTATTACTAGCTGCTGCGCGAATAACATTTTGTGTTCCTTCAACATTCGTTTTTACAGCTTGCATTGGGAAAAATTCACAAGATGGTACTTGCTTTAACGCAGCCGCATGAAAAATATAATCCACTCCTCTTGTTGCTGGTTCAACACTAGAAAAATCTCTTACATCACCAATGTAATATTTAATTTTGTCGTTTTTGTAAAGGTTTCGCATATCATCCTGCTTTTTCTCGTCACGAGAAAAAATTCTAATTTCTTTAAAATGGTCTGTATGCAAGAAACGGTTAAGGACAGCCGTTCCAAATGAACCTGTACCGCCAGTTATTAATAGGGTTTTATTTTGGATTTTCATAGTAATTATTTTAACAACTTTATTAAATTATCTATTTCATTAAAAACCAATTGTTTTGATACCTTGAGATCAGTATGGCAAGCAATTTTAAAACTTTCACTTATACTTTCAAAACTATTAGGTTCAAAAATTAATGAAGGCTCGCAAACTGCAAATGTATAGGGTAAATTTGCCCCTATAATCTTACAATTATTTTCCAATGCTTCAATTATTCCAAGACCAAAGCTTTCCGATAGTGACGGATAAATTACAAATGTACATGATTTATATAAGTTTATCAATTTTGATTGCTCAACAAAGCCATGATTTATAATAGGATATCCACTTTTAATTAATTCATTAATGATTTGGTTTAATTCTGTAAAACTTTCATCAATGGTTAGATGCAAAGTTCCTAAATTATTTTCATCATAGAAATGTTTAAATCCTTCTAAAAGAACTTTGTGATTTTTATGATCACTTCCAGAGCTAACATATAAAAAAGAATTAGAATCTCTAATAACAATATCAGAACTAATTAATTCTGGATAAAAGGGTATAATTAAAATGGAACTTTTAAAATTCATTTTTTTAGATAAACTCTCTTCCATTGCTTTTGTTTGAACCAACCAAAAATCAGTATTCTTTTTAAAATAAGTAAAAACCGTTGATTTCAACATAAAAGCTAACTTTTGTTTAAACGTTATTCGTTTTGGGATTTCCAAAAAAAGCTTTTGATGAAAATAAGTGTAAACTACAGCATTTGTTCTAATTGACGGAGGAAGGTTACCGAAACAAAAAATTTTTAAAAATTTATTTTTATTTTTTTTGTAAAATTTATGTCTATCTAGTAAACTAGCATTTAAATAAAAAATGTTCTCTCTATCATTTATTTTTGGATGATTATTTTTAACCCGATTATCAAGCAAATAAAAAACCGAAAGTTTTTCACTTTCAAATTTAGTTATAAGATAATCTAGAAGTATTTTTCCTCCGCTATTATTAATATATATTGCATCTAATAGAATCATATATTATCTTACAAGTTGTTTTAAACTGCTAATTGAAATTTCTGGTGTTATGTGCAATCCTAAATCGCGACTTTTAAGAGAAAAATCAAGAAGCTTTTTATTATCCATACTGATAATACGTTCTAATGCTACCTTCATCTGATTAACATTATTAGGATTAACTTTAAATCCATTGTGATTATCGATTACAAAATGAGGTGCAGCGCCACAAACATTAGTACATATAATTGGCAAAGCAGAAACTGCCGCTTCATGAAGTACAAGCGCCCATGGCTCAACAATTGACGGCAATACAAAACAACCTGAGTTTTCAATTTCTAATAGTAACTCTTTTTGATTCATATAGTCTTTAACAATGATGGAGTCTTCACCTAAAAATTTCTCTTTTAAAATCCCATCACCTATTAATGTTAACGTCCAATTTTTTTTATTTGATATTTCGTTCCAAGCTGCAACTAAGACATCCAATCCTTTTTCTGGAGAAAATCTTCCAATATATAGAAAGTTTTTTGGATACTTTTTTTCTTTATTTTCAAGACATATTTTTCGAAACAAATCAACGTCGGCAGTTAAAGAATTTAAAATTATATTTTCTTTTTTAAAACCTAATTTTCTTGCGTATTCAAATTGATATAAACCTGCAACCCAGATATGTGAGAATGCTTTTCTAACGTGGAAAGGACTGATTAATGCATTAATTTTCTGTCTAATTGTACCATACCATTGCGTATCAGAGTAGCTAACGACAGGCACATCTAGAGAACTTCTTAGTTTTTTGGCAACCCAAATATATTCTTTAATCATCCAACCTGCTACAACTACAACATCTGGTTTAAATTGCATAACAGTGTTAAGAATAATTTCTTTAGAACTATCGGTATATAAAGAAGTTTTAAAATTTTTGATTTCTGGAACAGATTTATTAAACCTTGCTACATGGTAAGCTAATATTTCACAATTGTGCTCTTCAGCTAACTTTCTAATTGTTAACTCTTGATGCGGTACGTAATCTATAATTAAAAAAACGGCTTTCATAGGCTAAGTTATTTTTTTTATTGGTTTAGCAGGAACACCACCAACTAAATAAAAAGTTAAAACATCTTTAGTAACAACTGAACCAGCAGCAACTATCGCTTTTTCTTCTAACATCACACCTGGTAAAATAGTAGAATTTACACCAATCCAACATCCATTGCAGATTATGACATCTTTACTTATTCCTTCACCCGCAATATTTTTTGAATTTACATCAATAATATGAGTTCCGGTTCCTATGTAAACTCTTGGGGCGATGTCTACATTATTTCCAATTGTTATACTGGAAGAACAAATTATCATACATTCATGACCTATCCATGTATTATTTCCTATTGTTAGTTTTCCGTTTCCTAGTATTTTAGTTGATGAACAAATTCTTACATTTTTTCCAACAGTTGCTCCAGCTAATTTTAACATAAAAACTTTAAATTTAAAGAATTTTGTATCAGGTAAAAAAATATTTAAAAAGTTATACAAATACAATAATGAGGTTCTCATAATTCTTCTTTTTTAAGACTATAAAACGAAATCAATCCAATAGTCATTACCACATAAATAAACATTGATGAGCCAACACCTATAAAGAAATCTTCACCATAGTTAGCTAATACGTAACCAAACAAGAATCCAACTAATGGTTTAGGGACTTTTTTATCTTTAACAACAAAAACAATCAATATCAACAAACAAAGTAATGTTAAAATTGTGAAAGGATACCCCATTGTTAATAAAAATCGTACATAACAGTTGTGAATATTACCAGTATCTATTAACTCTAATGGTGCATTCATTCCGTTTCCTAGTGGATTTAGATCAATATAGTGAAATGCTTTATTCCATATCTCTTGCCTACCACTTTCTTTAGCTGAGTCAGAGATATTATTAAATCTGTTAAAAATAAAATCAAGATTTATAAAACTTGAAATTATCGTAAAAATAAATAAAATTAATACTGTTCCAATTAATAATTTTTTTATGTAATTAAAATAAGAAAAGAAGATTACTAGTGTAGCAGCTAATAAAGCCCCCCTTGATCCACTTAAGATAATTGTGATAAATGTAATAACAGTTAAAAATAAATTGAATCTTGTTTTCTTACCTAGTTGTAATATAGACATCCAAAAAACAGCAGAGATACCATACATGTTAGCATTTCCTAAAATACCTTGAAATCTTAAACCCGAAAGCACTGTTTGAAAACTTACAATTATTGATATAATTATAAAAAATAGAATTACTTTTTTTAAATTATTATGCTTAAAAAAAAATTTATTATTATGAAATTGGCTGGTAATAACAATTGGAAGAATTAACGCCAGTAAAAACAATGAAATATACCGAGGAAAATCGGTTAAGGTTGCGCCAGCATAGAGCATTGGAAAAAAATAAAACAAAACGAACAGAAAATTATATTTTGTAAAATAATCGGCAACTTTATTTTTATTTAAAAAAAAATACAGTACTAAAACTCCAATAATTATCCATCTTAGGTAAAAACTAACACTACTAATAATTGGTGGTAAACTCAATAAAACATCTGGTTGCGACTCATCACTTGTATCTGATTGAATAAATGGTGCTACTATAAAAAGTAGCAATACGATAAAACTGATGAATTTACTTTTCATTAAATATTTATTTAATTCGTCTTAAAAAATTTAAAATGACTTTTACAAGTTCTAATAAAAATGGAAAATGTATTACTGGATACAAAATTATCTTTTTAGACTTTGGTATTTGTTTTAACGCCTGCAAAATTACTAATTTATTACTATTATTAATATTTTCAAGCAACTCATCGCATTTATTAAAATTCAAAATCAAAGCAGCATAAAATGTGTTTAATTTATATAAACAAAGCTCATTATCAATAGCTAATCCCCTATGATTTAACTCTACAATTTCTAAACTTTTTAGAAATGCATTATACCCTTGTGTGGTTTTCTCTTGACTAACTGAGCGAGTTAAACTTGCATCATGTCTATAATAACTATAAATTTTATCTTGTATTACTTCTACTTTTATACCTGGCTTAGAAAAAATTTGAGCATTGATAACCATATCTTCTCCAACCACAAACTCATAAAATTGTATCGATTCTAATATTGATTTTCTATACAAGTTTGGCCATAATGTAATTGGCAGTTTACTACTTAAAAAAGATTTTATTATAGCATTACTATCGTCTATCAATTGATAGTTTGTTCCATCTACTTTAGTGTTGTCGTCAACTAAATAAAATTGACCTACAACCACATCAGCTTGAGTCGCAGCTTGAGTTTCTACTATTTTTTGCAAAGCATTTTTTTCGATGTAATCATCTGCATCCAGAAAAAAAACAAACTCAGAGGTACACTTATTTAGTCCATACTTTCTAGCAAGAGATGCTCCAATATTTTCAATTTTATGTACTTTAAATAGCTGTGCGTAGTTTTTTTGGTAAAAAACTAACGTATCGTTTGTTATTGATGAAGTACTTCCATCATTTACAACAATAATTTCAAAATTGGTATAAGATTGATTAATACAAGAATCCAATGCTCTCTTGAGAATTTTTTCTGCAGTATTATAAACAGGAATTATTACAGCTACCTTACTCATCACGATACTGTTTATAAAATTTTTGAAATAATTTGTCTTTCGTAAGCAGCATCATTTATATGAGTTTCTGGTATGCTTGTACTTACTTCGTTAACAAACTTACCATTTATTGCAGTTTTTTTGGTTGCTTGTTGTAAAAACCATTCATACTCAACATCAATGTGACCAACATCACAAGCTTGAAAACCTTTATTAGCGAGATCATAAGCTAAAACAGTTGCAGTTGGTCCTAAGGCTATCAATATCAATGAATTTTTATCGTAATTTGCCACTTCAGACAATATTAAATCATATTTAATAAATGCATTTTTACTTGCTGTAATCAAACGTTTAATTGAATTTGCATTTGAAAACAAATCATTTCCAATACCAAGTTTTGAATGTTCTCCTTCAATTATTATAATTTCTCGTCCGTTCCAAATTTGCTTCAATTTGTTAAAAATTGTTACCGCCCTATTTTTGTTTGACAAATCCATATATGGACGCGTTATTAGAGAATTAGGATAAACTGTATTAAAATTTAAATTTAAATAATAATTTTTGTAGTATTTACCAATAAGGTGCATCCACATTAACCTTGATTTCCATTCCATTCCAGTAAATGTATGTAGACTACCGGGAATACATATTAAACAAGTAGTGGACTTACTATTTAGAACTTCTTTCAATCTTTTAGATAGAGCTTCATCGCCATCCTGAAATCCTATCGAAATTTGTGATAACTGATTAAACTCGCCATCTCCATATCTTACAAAAGATTTCTTTTCAGACAATACAACATCAAGTGTTTCTTCAATTGACAAAACTTTTGGGAATCGATATTTTATTTTAGTCATAGCATATTTCGCTACATCCAAAATCAAATTAAACACTCTATTTATCATTTCAGTTACTATCATTAATAAGGTCTTTTTATTATGATTTTAATATGCGAAATTAAGTTTAAAAAACCAACTTTATTAAATTCGTAGTATGAAATTTTAAAGAACTTACAAATTTCGTAAGGCCATTTCCAATTATTATAAGCTAATTGAACAAATAAAGGCACGATAATAACACTTATTAGTCCGAAATCAAAAAATTTAAGAAAAACGTAAGACAACAAAGTAATAATTCCTCCAGCAACCAATGTTGCTTTTACAAAGGGAATTTCGTTATTAGTTACTAAAAATGATGAAAACAGAGAATGATTTGTTTCTAAAAATACAACAAGACAATATAAAAAAACTATTAAGTTATTGGGTAAAGTAGTATCAGATCCAAGAAGTACCAACATTTCATTTCCTAAGACTATAAACAAAATCGAACCTATTAAAAACAAAATTTTAAAAATCACAACAGTATATGAAAACTCTTTTAATAAGTCATCTTTTAGATTTAAAACTCGTAATGAAGATATTCTTGGTTGATATAGTGTATTTATTGTAGTTGAAACCACAGCAATTAAGCTTACTAATTGAACCATCAATCCGTAAGAAGCTACGTCATTAAGAGAAAGATACAAACCAGCAATAAACATACCTATTTTAGTTATTGCAAAACTACCTATATATACCAATCCTAGTTTTTTAGCATTATGCCATAATATGCTTAATAATTCTAACTTTTCTTTTTTAGTAGCCGTGTAATTCTCTAAACTTTTAATTAAATCTTTATTAAAGAAGTAACGATGAGAAAAAAACTTAACTACAAATGGGGTCAATAAATTAGCGATAACAATACTTATTAATCCAAAATTCATAAATAACAACGATAGCGCTACAACAGTATAAGCAATTTTTGAGTACACTAACGATTTTCTATATTCAGTAACCATACCTCTTCCATTTAACAATGAAGAGTAATAGGCATAATACATGTTAAAATATATGGATATACAATAGGTTAACCAAATAAATAAAGAATTTTTAATTGTTGTAAAACCATTTGTGATTTTATAGATATAAATGGTTCCAAATGTTAATAGAATTACCAATATGAATATGGATAGTCTTCTATATAAAAACTTTGCTGTTTGAATCATTACAAACAATAATTTATAATTGACTCCTTGCTGTGTATTGTTTTCATAGACTCCCTCCTTCAAGAGTTTTTGAGAACCACTAAAAATGTAAGTAATATTGCGTCCAAACTGAGGAGCAAAACCAAAATCAAAAAGTGTTACTAAACTACCAGTAGTTAACATCAAATAATTTAAACCAACTTCTTCAGCATTAAGTAATTTTAAAACGACTGGAAGAACTATTATACCAGAAGCTATAGAAAAAAATTGAGCAAAATACCCCCAAACTAAATCTTTTTTATTTATTTTAAGGTCCATATAAGGTCAAGAAATTTTATAATATTTTATTTAATTTTCATTAGATATTCTCCATACCCACTTTTCTTTAGTGGTTCGGCAGTTTTTATTAATTGTTCTTTATTGATATATCCCATACGGTAGGCTACTTCTTCAATGGCTCCGATCTTCATTCCTTGTCTTTCTTCGATGACCTGCACAAACTGCCCTGCTTGCATTAATGATGAAAAAGTGCCTGTATCTAACCACGCAGTTCCACGATCAAAAACACCTACACGCAACTTGCCTTGTCTTAAGTATTCTTTATTTACGTCGGTAATTTCGTATTCACCTCGGTCTGATGGTTGAATGTTTTTAGCAATTTCAACTACTGCATTGTCGTAAAAATACAAACCAGGTACGGCGTAATTTGATTTTGGTTGGGTTGGTTTTTCTTCTATTGACAACACGTTATTATCTTTATCAAATTCCACCACCCCGTAACGTTCTGGGTCGTGTACTGGATACGCAAATACCACTCCGCCTTCTTCTTTGGTACAGTCTTGCAGTAACTTACTCATACCACTGCCATAGAAAATATTATCTCCTAACACCAAGGCTACTTTATCATTACCAATAAATTCTTCACCAATCACAAATGCCTGTGCCAAACCGTTTGGTTCGGGTTGTTCAGCATATTCAAAACGGCAGCCGATTTGAGAACCGTCGCCTAATAACTTTTTAAAATGGGGTAAATCATGAGGGGTAGATATGATTAAAATCTCGTTAATCCCTGCTAACATTAAGGTGGATAACGGATAATAAATCATCGGTTTATCGTACACCGGCATTAGCTGTTTGCTTACTGCTAATGTTAAGGGATGTAAACGGGTTCCTGACCCACCTGCTAAGATGATTCCTTTCATGTGTTTTTTTATTTACTTATTCGCGGATTTGTTTATTCGCTGATGCGCTTATCTGCGGATTTGTTATTTTTCAAATTTTTTATATAAACTATTGAGTTGATTGGTTATTTTTTCTATTCTATCTCTCAAATTCATATAATCTTCTTTAGTTAAGAGATTTAAATCATTAGCTAAAATTAAAAAATTCACCACTTCAATAGCTGAACTAAATGCTTGATTTATAAATCGAGCTTTGTCTTTTTCAGTTATTCTTGCCATACCTTCGGCAATGTTTGCTGAAATACTTAATGTTGCTCGGCGTATTTGACTTATTAATCCAAATTTTTCTTCTGATGGAAATGAAACAGAAATAGTATATATTTCTTTAGCTAGTACACGACTTTGTTGCCATACTTCTAATCGTTCAAAATAAAATTCTTTCATAACTTTTCTTTTTGCGGATTTGCTTATTCGCGGATTTGTTTATTTGCTGATGCGCTAATTTGCTTATTCGCTGATACGCGGATTTGCTTATCTGCTTATCTGCTTATTCGCTTATTCGCTTATCTGCTTATTCGCTTATTTATGTTTTCAATATACTGATTATAACCTTCCATCATTTGTTCTAAATCGGCTTTGTTGTTGAGTGTTGGGTGTTCTATATACTTTAACCACTTTTTATGAAAACGCAAACGAAATTCGATGCTATCGTTGCATTTTATAGTGTGTAATTTAGATAGAAATTGCTTCATAACTTTTTTTGCTGATGCGCGGATTTGTTTATTTGCTTATTCGCTAATTTGCTGATGCGCGGATTCGCGGATTCTTTTTAAATTATTCACCAAACAACAGGATTCCCTGTTCTGTTAAAGGTTTGTTGTAATGAAAAACAACATTTCGCTTAACTATTTCTTTAATTTTGGGAACGATGTTTTCTGTATATTCCCTATTAATAGCATCGCCCACAATATTAATTTCAATTACTCCGCTATCAATACCTTGGGCGTATTCGCCTATTAATTCTATGTACGCTACATCTCCCATTCTATCAACTATGTGTTCAACAATTACATCAAGCCCTAAATATTTATGAACCACTTGCTGCAATAACGCAAACATTGGGTGATTGGTATTGGCGTTATACGCAATTTTATTACTAATTTCTTTTTTTTGTAAATAACCTGCATCCGATAACTGGTTCAACTCTTTGCGTATTGCATTGGTTGATTCGTTAAACTCGGTAGCTAAACCTCGTAAATGTCCTGAATTTGCAGAAGTTACAAAAAACTTTACCAATAATTTTATTCGGGTTTTTGAGGTTATCAATGATTCTAACATATACTGCTATAATGAGCAGTAAAGGTACTCGTTTTTTTAAATGATGCAAATGATTGGGGAAAAAATTTACAATTTGGTGATATGGGAAAAGAGGGAAATGGTGAGGTGGTAAACCGATTTGAAAATTTGAAAATTTGATAAAATGGGGATATGGTGAAGTAGTGAAGTAGTGAAGTAGTGAAGTAGTGAAGTAGTGAAGTAGTGAAGTAGTGAAGTAGTGAAGTAGTGAAGTAGTGAAGTAGTGAAGTAGTGAAGTAGTGAAGTAGTGAAGTAGTGAAGTAGTGAAGTAGTAAGTAGTGAAGTAGTGAAGTAGTGAAGTAGTGAAGTAGTGAAGTAGTGAAGTAGTGAAGTAGTGAAGTAGTGAAGTAGTGAAGTAGTGAAGTAGTGAAGTAGTGAAGTAGTGAAGTAGTGAAGTAGTGAAGTAGTGAAGTAGTGAAGTAGTGAAGTAGTGATATGGTGAAAACATCCCCCCTGCCCCCCCTTCAAAGGGGGAATTGTGGACTAATGAATCCATTAAAATTACATTTTTGAAAGCATTTCTTGTAAACTTATTTTCCAATTGGGTACTTTAACTCCGTAAGTTTCTGTTATTTTAGTTTTATCTAATAAAGAAAAATTCGGTCGTTTTGCTGGTGTGGGAAATGCATCACTGTTTATGGCGTTTACTTTTGTGGTAAAACCTTTTATTTCTTTTATGGCTACAGCAAAATCATGCCAACTTATACTACCCTCGTTGCTGTAATGATATATCCCTTGTGTAAACTCTGTCGACTGAATGATATCTAAAATAGCTTGTGCTAAATCACGTGCGTAAGTTGGTGTACCTATTTGATCGGCAACCACTCCTATTTCATCACGCTCGTTCATTAATCGCAACATGGTTTTTACAAAATTGGCTCCGTATGTAGAATACACCCATGCCGTACGAATGATAACATAAGCTGCACCTGAATTTTGCAAAGCTTGCTCTCCTTTTAATTTGGTTGCTCCGTACACATTTAATGGTTTAGGTATATCGGTTTCTTTTAAAGGAATTTCGCTCAATCCATCAAAAACATAATCAGTAGAAATGTGAATTACTTTAGCGTTATTTTCAGCCGCCCACTCACCTATTGCTTGAACAGCTAAATGATTTACCGCATTGCATAAATCCTGATCGCTTTCGGCTTTATCAACTGCTGTATAAGCACCCGCACTGACAATTATATTTGGTTTTTCGGTATTTAAAACTGTTTTAATTTCTACTGAATTGCTTAAATCCATTTCTTCTCTATCCACAAAAACCATTTGAAACTGTGAATTGTTGCTTGTTAAATCGTATAGTTCTGAACCTAATTGTCCGTGGCGTCCGGTTACTACTATTTTCATTGTTTGATGATTATTTGTTGAACTGATGATTTGTTGAATTGTTGAACTGATGATTTGTTGAACTGATGATTTGATGATTTGAAAATTAGCGAATTTGCAGATTTGCGAATTTGCTTATCAAATAAACGATTAATCAAATTATCGATTAAACAATTAATCAACTAAATAGTTTATTTTTTTTATTGATCTTTAAGATTTGTTTTTTTATTGATTTGATATTTATATAAACTATTGAGTTTATTTAAAATTTCACCCATTGTTATTCGGATAGTTTCATACGAATCTTGTGATATATATCGCATTTGATTAGCTACATTTAAATGGTTAATTACTTCAAGTCCTGATGAGTAAGCCATATTTGTAAAATGAGCTTGATCTAAATTAGTAGACCTGCCTGAACCCTCTGCCAAATTAGCAGCAATTGAATCTGCAGCCCTTTTTAATTACCTTGTTAAATCAAACTGTTCTTCTTTTGGGAAAGACTTTACAATTGTTCTAACTTCAACGCTTAAAGATAAAGCCAGTTTGTAAATATCTAACTTTTCAAATGCATAAACGCGATACTTTTCCATAAGTTATATTAGGTAATGATTTGATGAACTGATGAACTGATGAACTGATGAACTGATGAACTGATGATTTGCAGATTTGCGAATTTGCGAATTTGCGAATTTGCGAATTTGCCTATCAAATAAACGATTAATCGACTTATCGATTAAACAATTCGTTGAACGTTGGTAAAATAATGTCTTTTTCAGATACAACTTCGTTTCCTGGTTCTATTCCCCAATCAATATTCAGTTCAGGTGCATTGTAAAGTACGCCTTGTTCTGATTCTTTGTTGTAAAAATTATCGCATTTATAAAAAAACACAGCTGTTTCACTCAAAACAGAAAAGCCGTGTAAAAAACCTCTTGGAATAAACAATTGTTTGTTATTTTCGGCAGATAATTTTACAGCAACATGCTGTCCGAATGTTGGAGAATCAGGTCGGGCATCAACTGCCACGTCTATCACTTCACCATGTAAAACACGAACTAATTTAGCTTGGGCATGTACCCCTGCTTGAGCGTGTAACCCACGAATAACCCCTTTTGTTGAAAACGATTGATTGTCTTGTACAAAATGGGTGTTTGTTTGTGTTAAATTATTGAAGGTTTTTTCGTTGAAGCTTTCAAAAAAATAGCCTCGTTCATCTTCAAATTTTCTCGGTTCTAATATATAACAACCTTTTAGTTTTGTTGGGTGTATTTGCATTTGATAATATGGTAACACAGTGACATAGTAAACCAGTGACACTGCTATATTTAATTACTTTATTTTAAACTTTGAATTAATTTCAACAACATTTCTTCTAATAGATGCATTTTCATTCAATAACTCAGTCTTATCGGAATGCTCCTTAAATCCTAACAAAAAAGCTAATTCTATTTGTGTTTCAACTTCTGCTAATGAACCTAAGGCAACATACAAAAATTAAATAAATTCTTTTTGGTATTGCCTTGCAGCTCCTTCAGCGATATTACTAGGAATAGAAACAGCAGCCCGTCTTATTTGACTGGTTAATCCGTAACGTTCGTCAACCGGAAAACCTTGTGTAAAATTATAAATTGACTTAACATATAAGAGTGATCTTTGATAAACAATCAAATCTTTATGACTTTTCATAACAATTTATTTTTTTATTCTGCAATGTTACACACACTTCGTCACCCTGTCACTCGGTTACTTAGTTACTTACTTATACTGTACCTCGTAATACTTTTGATAATCGCCTGATGTAACATTGTTTAACCATTCTTGGTTGTCCATAAACCAATCGATTGTTTTAGCTAAACCTTGTTCAAATGTAACACTTGGGTACCAGCCCAATTCTTTATTTATTTTGTTAGCGTCTATCGCATAACGTAAATCATGTCCAGGGCGATCTTTTACAAAGGTGATTAATTGTTCGCTAGTTCCTGGCGCTCTGTTTAATTTAGCGTCCATTTGTTTACACAATTCTTTCACTAAATCAATATTTTGCCATTCATTAAATCCACCTACATTGTATGATCCTCCGTTTGTTCCTTGATGAAAAACCAAATCTATTGCTTTGGCATGATCAATCACAAACAGCCAATCACGGGTATATTTGCCATCGCCATAAATAGGCAATGGTTTGTTGTTAATGATATTATGAATACACAACGGTATTAATTTTTCTGGAAAATGATTAGGTCCGTAATTATTAGAACAGTTAGTCATTACCATAGGTAAACCGTACGTATCATGATATGCACGTACAAAATGATCAGACGACGCTTTTGATGCCGAATAAGGTGAATGCGGATCATACTTAGTATCTTCGGTAAAAAAACCTTCACTACCTAATGCTCCAAAAACCTCATCGGTAGATACATGATGAAAGCGTTTGTTTGTAAAATCACCATTCCAAACTTCGCGCGCCGCATTTAATAAATTCACCGTTCCAATTACATTAGTCATTACAAAAGCCAAGGGATCGGCTATTGAACGATCTACATGCGATTCAGCTGCCAAATGTATAACACCCGTTGGTTGGTATTTTTTAAAAACATCTAGAACCGCCTGTGCATTGCATATATCTACTTTTTCAAAACAGTAATTAGGCAGTTGATCTATATCTTTTAGATTTTCTAAATTTCCTGCGTAAGTTAATGCATCTAAATTTACTATGGTATAATGTGGATATTTTGTTACAAATTCACGTACAACGTGTGAACCTATAAAACCCGCTCCGCCTGTTATGATAATGGTGTGATTCATTTTATGGTTTTAGTGTATTTGGTTTCAAAGATATGTTTTTTTTTTTATTTGTGATGAGTCGATGAGGTGATTTGCGGATTTGAAAATTTGATGAAATGGTTATTTGGGGATATGGTGATGTAGTGAAATAGTGAAGTAGTGATATGGTGAAAACATCCCCCTGCCCCCCTTCAAAGGGGGAATTGTGGAAATGGGGAAATAGAGATTTGATGATTTTAAAATTTGCAAATTTGCAAATTTGATTTAATATTGTTTAATTGGCAATTCTAGTATTTAATCTCCATTGTGGTTAATTAGTCCTTTTCGGCTTTTCTCTTCTTTTACGCCCAGGCTTTATTTTACAGCTTGGAAGTCGTGAATTTTCGATTTATGACTAAAAGAAGCAAAAGTCTTTTTTTATCTTGCCGCGGAAAGAAAAAGGTTAAATGGCGTTTTACAAGCTACCGTATCGCAGTTCGATAAACTCACTGACCAATCCTATTTGATTACGTTTTCTTCAATTAGTTAACGTTCGCTTTCTTTCCAATGGCGCTTTAGATTGTGATTAGTTCACTATTTCGTTTGTTTTTTGAAGATTTGGTGAAATTGTGAATTGTAAATCTAACTTTATTAACTAATGAAGCTAAAACATTCACCCCCTCCCCTTTCAAAGGGGGAATTGATAAAACGGTACTTTACTTGGTTGTATCCATAAAAAAATCGGTTAAAAACCGATTTTTATATTTCTGTAAGTTGTTTTTGAAAGTTCCAAGCAGTTTGCATGGATTTTTGCAAAGGAGTTTTAGGGCACCAATTCAATTCTTTTTGAGCTAAAGAATAATCGGCATACGCTTGCTCAATATCACCTGCTCTGCGTGGTTTTATTTCAAATGGAATTTTAATATGGTTTGCGTTTTCAAAAGCTTGAACAATTTCTAAAACCGTTGAGCCGGTTCCAGAACCCAAATTAAAATACTCTATTTTTGTTTTGTTTTGGTTTAATAATAAACGTTGTATTGCTTTTACATGCGCATCGGCTAAATCGTTCACATCGATATAATCGCGAATGGCTGTACCATCTTTTGTATTATAATCATTCCCAAAAACGTTCAATTTAGACTTATTCCCAATTGCAATTTGTAAAATATAGGGCACTAAATTTGTGGGAATGGGCTGTAAATCACCTAAAGTACCATTTATGTTTGAACCAACCGGATTAAAATAACGCAACGCAATGGCATTTTTATTGGTGGCATTCACAAAATCTTCTATAATTTCTTCTCCCATTTTTTTTGTATTTCCGTAGGGTGATTCGGGCTTTTTCAAAGGGGTGTTTTCGTGTATAGGCATTTCATCGGCCTGACCGTAAACTGTACAAGATGAAGAAAATATGAAGTTATTAGCGTCATGTTCCTCCATTGCTTGTAAAACATTGATTAAACCTACTAAATTATTACGGTAATACATTAACGGTTTTGTTACTGATTCACCTACAGCTTTGTAAGCAGCAAAATGTATAACGCCATCAATTTTATGCGATTGAAAAAAAACGCTCACCGCATTGTAATCTTTTAAATCGATGTTGTAAAAAATGGGTTGTATATTGGTGATTTCGGTTATTTTTTCCCAAACATTAATGATTGTATTGGATAAATCATCGATTATAAACACATTAAAACCGGCTTGTTGCAAGGCTACCACAGTATGTGAACCAATATACCCCAACCCACCGGTTACTAAAATATTTTTCATGTTGTTTGGTAGGCTATTTTGCTAATTTAATCACTTCTTTTTCGGCTACTGTTTTACGCAAGCCCGAACTAGAAAAACGGTGATCGCGTGTATTGAAGTATAATTCAATCCCTTTTTCTTCACAATATGTTCTCCCGGTAAAGTTTTTATCACGGTATTCTTCTCCTAAAATACGTACGTCAATTTTAAACGAGCGCAAAATATCTTCTAAATCTTGTTCAGTAGCATAAGGTACAATTTCATCTACGTGCTTGCATCCTTTTAACTGTATGTATCTTTCAACAACAGTTTGTGCTGGTCGGTTTTTTTCTGGTCGATCTAATGTTGGATCGGTTTGTAAACCACAAATTAAATAATCGCATTGGCGTTTTGCATCTTCAAGCATTTTTATATGTCCGGCATGTAACAAATCAAATGCGCTAAAAGTAATTCCTATTTTCATAAGCATCTTGTTTTAATTTTAAAAACAAATTTAAGGTGGAAATTTACTACATTTTGTAGAATTAACGAAACAAACAAGGTTTTATTTTAGAAAAAAGCACACAAGAGAATACAAACAACGCATTACAAACGACCGTTAACTGATTGATTTAAAACCGATTTTACGTCGTAAACAATACCCATTGGTTTTAAAAACTGTTGTAAGTTAAGCTGTAAAAACTGTTGGTGCGCTACGGCTAAAACAACTGCATCATACGCTTCCATTTCAGGCTGTTCAATCAATGTTACGTTAGCGTGTTTTGTAACGTTGTTTGGAGATACCCAAGGGTCAAAAACCGATACTTTACAACCAAAGTCGGTTAATCCATCAATTACATCGGTTACTTTTGAATTACGCATATCGGGGCAATTTTCTTTAAAAGTGATGCCTAAAATTAAAACGTTTGCATTTTTAATTTTTAAATCGTTTTGAATCATCAACTTTACTACTTGCGATGCCACAAAAGACCCCATGGAATCATTTAACCTACGAGCCGATAAAATAAGTTCGGAATAATATCCCATTTGTTGTGCTTTTTGTGCCAAATAAAAAGGATCGACCCCAATGCAATGTCCGCCCACCAATCCAGGTTTAAAAGGCATAAAATTCCATTTAGTACCAGCCGCTTGTAACACTTCGGTAGTATCTATACCCATTAAAGCAAAAATTTTAGCCAATTCATTTACAAAAGCAATGTTGATATCGCGTTGTGCGTTTTCGATGACTTTTGCAGCTTCAGCGACTTTTATGGACGATGCTTTATGGGTGCCCGCTGTAATTACCGACGCGTATAATTCATTCACAAAATGAGCAACCTGTGGTGTAGAACCTGAGGTTACTTTCGTAATTTTATCTATGGTTCGATTTTTATCTCCTGGATTTACACGTTCTGGTGAATAGCCAGCAAAAAAATCGGTGTTAAACTTTAAATTGGAATAGCGCTCTAAAACAGGTACACATTCTTCTTCGGTTACCCCCGGATAAACGGTAGATTCATAAATAACTACATCGCCTTTTTTAAGAACATTAGCAATTGTTTTTGAAGCATCTTTTAAAGGGGTTAAATCGGGCGTGTTGTTTTTGTCTACCGGTGTAGGAACCGTAATAATAAAAACAGTAGCTTGTTGCAATTGATTGGCGTTTGCAGTTACCCATAAACCGTATTGTGAATCAACCAAAGACTCCTTATTTTGAATAACCGCTTTTAAATCATTTTCTGAAACTTCTAATGTATGATCTACACCTTGTTGCAATTCGTTTATTCGCTGCTGGTTTACATCGAACCCAATTACCTTGTATTTAGACGCAAATAAGCACGCCAAAGGTAAACCTACATATCCTAAACCTATGATTGCAATTACTGGTGCAGTATTCATATTTTTTTTGATTAAAGTTGTAAAAAACAATGTTTTTACCCCAAAAGTAATTAATAGTTGTTATAAATCTATATTGTACAACTTTAATTTGTTGTACAAGGTTTTTCTGTCGATGCTTAATATTTGTGCTGCTTTGGTTTTATTGTATTTTGCTTTTTCTAACGCTAAACGAATAAGATGCTCTTCGTTTTGAGAAGAATACAATTTTAAATCGTGATTAAAATGCATGTTGTTAGATGTAGACGCCGATGCATTTTGTATCATACTTTTACTAATTGTTGATTGAAACATTTCTTCGGGCAATACATCTTTTTCAATCAAAGAAGTTGTACTTAGCAACACAGCACGCTTAATTACGTTGCGCATTTCACGTAGGTTTCCAGGCCATTCGTATTGTAAAAAAAGGTCTATCACTTCGTTAGACAAACCATCAATTTGGCGTTCTAATTCGTTATTAGATTGTTGAATAAACAAATTTGCGAATTCTAAAATATCTTTTCCACGTTCGTTTAAGCGAGGGGCTTGTATAGAAAATTCGTTTAAACGATGGTATAAATCCTCTCTAAAATGACCTTCACGAACCGCTTTTAATAAATCTTCGTTTGTAGCAGCAATAATGCGTATATCTACATTAACTTCTTTACTGCTACCAATTGGTTTTACTTTACGTTCTTGCAAGGCTCTTAACAACTGCACTTGCACATCGTACGATAAATTGCCTACTTCATCTAAAAAAACAGTACCTCCGTTAGCTGCTTCGAAATGACCAATTTTATCGCCAATAGCACCTGTGAACGATCCCTTTACATGACCAAAAAATTCACTTGCAGCTAATTCTTTTGGTATAGCACCACAATCAACCGCTATAAAAGGCATGCTGCTGCGTTTGCTTAATTGATGAATGGTAGATGCTATGTTTTCTTTGCCCGTACCGCTATCACCTATAATAAGCACCGAAATATTGGTAGGTGCCACCACGTTTATAAATTCGTGTAGTTGCTTTGATTTTTTACTGGATCCTTTAATAAACTTTAAGTTGTTAGGAGCTGTAGCTACACTATTTACATTTATATGATTTGTTTCAGATGTAACTGTATTTTGAACTTTTTCATTTAAAGCTTTATCAATGGTATGCAGCATTTCTTCGGAGTTAATGGGTTTAGAAACGTAATCATAAGCACCCATTTTCATCACATTAACTGCCGTTTTTATGTCGGTATACCCAGTCATTAAAATTACTTGAATGGCAGGGTTAATATTTTTTATAAATTTAAGAATCTCAATACCGTCGCTATCAGGTAAACGTACATCGGTCAATACCAAATCTACTGTTTCTGTATTTAGCAAAACAGCTGCTTCTTTAAATGAAAAAGCATTAAAAACCTGAAAACCTTTCTTAGACAAAAAGGTCTTCATCATTAAGCAAAAAGACACATCGTCTTCAATTATTAAGATTTTTTTCATTATTTGGGCAAACTATTTTTGTAGTTAGAAAGTATTGCCGAAAGTTACAAAATAATTGATATATGTTGGTGTTTCCTTTTTTAAAATTTTAACAAACGTATTTATTTTGAATTACATATAAATAGAAAACAAAAAAAAACCATTGTAAAACAATGGTTTTTAATATGTTTTTAAAGAATATTTAAATCTACCAAACAACTTTTGATTAATTGAAAGGTGCGTTCTATATCGTTGTCTAAACCAATAGAAAAGCGAATTAATCCGTTAGATAAGCCCATTTCTTTTTGTTCGTCTTCAGGAATTTCTGATGATGTTGAAGTACCAGGTGCGCTAAACAACGTTTTATAAAAACCTAAACTAACGGCTAAGTACCCAATGTTGCGCTCTTGCATTAATTCCATAACTGCATTTGCATTTTCTAACGACCCTACATCAATAGTTAACATTCCACCAAAACCAAACTCGGCATTGTACATGCTTTTAAATATTTGGTGCGATGGATGTTGCTCTAAACCTGGATAAACCGTTTTAACACCTAAATTTTGTAACGCTTGTGCCAAATACAAACCATTTGCACTGTGTTGTTTCATACGCAAATGTAACGTACGCATGTTTTTTAAAATACTAGCCGACCTGAAACTATCCATAGTAGAACCCAACAACATACATGCACCGTTGTTTACGTTTTTTAAACTATTAATAAAATCAGTACTGCCACAAACCACACCACCTACTGTATCGCTACTACCGTTAATGTATTTTGTTAAGCTGTGTATAACAATATCGGCACCTAAATTTGCAGGTGTTACACTTAAAGGCGAAAAAGTATTATCAACTACTACCTGAATACCAAGTGGTTTACAAATTGTAGCAATTGTAGCAACATCGGCTACTTCTAATAATGGATTACTCACCGTTTCAAAATACACGGCTTTGGTATTTGGTTTAATAAGCGTTTTAATTTTATCGATATTTGTAATATCAACAAAATCAATTTCTACACCAAAATCGGGTAGAAAATTCTTTAAAAAAGCATATGTACCACCGTAAATGGTGCGACTAGCAATTAAATGATCGCCTTTTTTACACAATTGCATTAAAGTAGCGGTGATAGCTCCCATACCCGAAGCGGTTACATTGGCATCTTGTGTGTTTTCTAACTGCGCTAATGCTTGTGCCAGATATAAATTAGAAGGTGAACTGTGGCGACTGTATAAATAACAGCCATCGGTATTGCCTTCAAATGTATCGAACATTGTTTTAGCGGCTAAGAATGTATAGGTAGAAGAATCGGAAATTGATGGATTTACTCCACCAAACTCTCCAAAAAATTGTAAATCTTGAATTTTATCAGCTGGTTTAAACATATTTTATATTTTTGATTGCATATTTGATTGTTTAAATATAACAACCCACTTGTGTATTTACAAATAAATCACTATAAATTAGAAAACAAATCTAATAATCTTGTATTTTAGCCGAATATAATTCTACTAAAATAAAAAATAAATTAAAATTTACATATGAAACTTGATGCTATTGATTTAAAACTAGTTGCTTTATTACAAAAAAATTGCAAGCAAACTACCAAAGAATTGGCCGACCAATTAACACTTTCTACAACAGCGGTTTACGAACGTATTAAAAAATTAGAAAAGCAACAAATCATTACCGATTATGTTGCGGTTGTAAATAAAGACAAAATTAACCGCAGTTTTATGGCGATATCGCATGTTAAAATAAAATCACATTCAAAAGACGCCATTATACAATTCGAAAAAAAAATCCATCAAATACCTGAAGTTTTAGAATGTTTTCACGTAAGTGGCGAGTATGATTATATTTTAAAAATTGGCGTAGCCGATATGGAAGCTTACCGAGAATTTATGCTTTCAAAATTAACTACAATGGAAGAAGTACAAAGTACACATAGTATGTTTGTTATACAAGAAGTTAAAAGTTTAAAAACATATCCCATATTATAACAAACCAACTGATTTGTTGTTCCAAGGGTGATATTTTTCAATTTCTTCTTTCAGTTTTGATTTGTCTAAATGCAGGTAAATTTCGGTAGTAGTAATAGATTCATGCCCTAACAACATTTGAATAGCACGAAGATCGGCTCCGTTTTCAAGTAAATGCGTCGCAAACGAATGACGCAATGTATGCGGGCTAATGTTTTTATTTACGCCTGCTTGTATGGCAAGGTTTTTTAGAATGGTAAAAATCATTGCGCGGGTAAGCTGATTGCCCCTACGGTTTAAAAAAAGTACATCTTGCGCTTGAGGTTTTACCTTAATATGTTGTCTTACTTGTGTAATGTACGTGGTAATTTTTTGCATGGCTGTGCGTGTAATAGGCACTAAACGTTGTTTTGTGCCTTTACCTAGTACGCGTATAAACCCATCGGCAAAAAACAAATCGGATAACTTTAATTGTACCAATTCAGAAACGCGAAGTCCACAACTATACAATACTTCAATAATAGTATCGTTTCGCAGTCCTAATTCATCCTTTTTATTAATAACATTTTGTAACGCTTCAATTTCATCAACCGATAAAACCACAGGCAATTTGCGCGTAATTTTAGGAAGTTCAATAAACGTAACTGGGTTTTGGCTAATGGTATTTTGAAGAATTAAAAAATTATAAAAGTGATTTAACGACGATAAGATGCGTGCTTGAGTTGTAGGCGCTAAAAAATTAGCAATACAATAAATAAACGCTCTAATATGGTTTTCGGTAGCTTGTTCTAAAGGAACATCATCTTTTAAAAATGTTTGAAATTTTTCTAAATCGTACAAATAATTTACAATGGTGTTGGCAGCAACACCACGTTCTAATTTTAAATAATAAGTATAATTTTCAATTAAATCCATAAAAAAGCCACCTTAATTAGGTGGCTAAAAATAGTGTTTTAAAATTAAAATATCTAACTAATTGTATTTTTAAAATTTATATCCTACAGAAAGTTGAACCGATGTATTTGTTAAAGGTGCAAATTTTAAATTTTTGTTCATGTAGTCAATTTCGCGTTGTAACTCTGTTCCAGCATCTGGAATAGTGAATTTACGGTAATCGTTATCAATTTTATACACGTCTTGTAAACCCATATAATATCTAAAGTTAAAGAAAACCCCTGATTCTAAATGAAAGCTAAAACCACCTGTAAGACCATAATCTAATCGTTCGTAATAATCAAAAGGATCTTTACTGCGGTAACCAGCTTCAAATACTGCCTGATCTAATTTAGAAAACGATGCCGTATAACGCGGGTCAGTTAAGTACAAGTACGAGCGTGCAGTGTTGTATTTATTAGCATCAAACTGACCTTTTGCATGCAACATATACCCTACTTGTGCGCCAAATTCTAACGAAAAGTTTTTATTGGTGTAATATTTAAACGTAATTGGCAAATACATATAATGCATGGTAACATCCTCTAACTTATTAGTTTCGATTGTTTCATCAGTCATTATATCAATTTGATCATATTCTGTTCCTTTATAACCTTGCACGGCATATTGCAATTCTGCTTGTACAGCAAATTTTTTGTAAAAAGACAAAGGAATTTCTACTGTACCACCAATTTGCAAACCAGGCTTAAATTCTTGTGTGTTACCACCGGTTAATTTAGACATGTTAGGTCCAATTTTAATACCTGTTTCAATTAGGTTTCTGTTATTGCGTTGCGCAAAGCTACTTGTTGTTAACAACCCTAAAAAAGCGATTGACAGTAATATTTTCTTCATTAGTTTAGCTTTAAATATATTTTAAGGCTTAAAGATATAAAAAAAGCCTATTAAAAAATAAAAGGCTCTTAAAATTTTATTAATTTTTTTTAAAAAAATGTTATTTTAAAGGAAAAAGCCCAATTAAAAGTAATTAAATGATGTATTAAGTTGATTTAAACAACTTAGAAAGTTTGAAAAAAAAGCAGCTTCATACATCTTAAATTTTATTTTATACAAAAAGCATTTTACGAACTTTTATATCTTTACAAATCATAAAACGGAATTATATATATGAAAATAGCAATAGTAAATGGCCCAAACTTAAATTTATTAGGCACTAGAGAACCTAATATTTATGGCAATACAACCTTTACAAGTTATTTTGAAACCTTACAACAAACTTTTAAAGAAGTAGAATTAATGTATTTTCAAAGTAATCACGAAGGGGCACTTATTGATAAGCTACACGAATTAGGATTTAGTTTTGATGGTATTGTGCTTAATGCAGGTGCCTATACCCATACATCCATTGCCCTTGCCGATGCTGTTAGGGCTATCACCACCCCTGTAATTGAAGTACATATTAGCAATGTTTACCAACGCGAAACGTTTAGGCACCATTCATATCTTGCTGCTGCTGCTATAGGTGTGATTAGTGGATTTGGATTAAATTCTTACCACTTAGCAATAGAAGCATTCATAAAAAAACCGGTTTAAAACCGGTTTTTTTAATAAGCTTTTGCAAATAACACTCTACCTTTTGAAGGGTTGCCTGTAAACACACACTTTCCTTCTTCGGGTTTTTGATCCATAGGAATGCAGCGTATGGTTGCTTTGGTAAGCTCTTTTATACGTTCTTCTGTTTCAGCAGTTCCGTCCCAATGAGCTAACAAAAACCCTCCTTTGGTATTTAAAACTTCTTTAAACTCATCAAATGAATTTACTTCTGTAATATTTTCTTCTCTAAAATTCAATGCTTTAGAAAATAAATTATTTTGAATTTCATTTAATAAATTTTCAATATAATTCACCGCATCAGAAGCAGCCACTACTTCTTTAGACAAGGTATCTCTTCTTGCCACCTCAAACGTTCCATTTTCTAAATCTTTAGGACCAATAGCAATACGCACAGGCACTCCTTTTAATTCCCATTCAGCAAATTTAAAACCTGGTTTTTGGGTATCACGATCGTCGTATTTAACAGAAATTCCTTTCTTTTTAAATTCAGCAATTAACTCATCAGCCTTATCCCCAATTTGTTGCAATTGCTCATCGGTTCTATGAATAGGCACAATAACCACTTGTATTGGCGCTAATTTTGGAGGAAGTACCAATCCGTTGTCATCAGAATGCGTCATAATAAGCGCCCCCATTAAACGAGTAGAAACCCCCCAAGAAGTAGCCCAAACATATTCTTGCTTACCTTCTTTGTTAGTAAATTTCACATCAAATGCTTTGGCAAAGTTTTGACCCAAAAAGTGCGATGTACCTGCTTGTAATGCTTTACCGTCTTGCATTAAAGCTTCAATAGTATAGGTATCATCGGCACCAGCAAAACGTTCGGTTTCTGTTTTAACTCCTTTAATTACAGGAATACCCATAATATTTTCAACCACATCAACATACACCTCTTGCATTTTTTTAGCTTCAATTAAAGCTTCTTCTTTAGTTGGATGTGCCGTGTGACCTTCTTGCCATAAAAATTCGGCCGTTCTTAAAAACAAACGGGTACGCATTTCCCAACGAACCACATTTGCCCATTGATTGATTAATATTGGTAAGTCGCGGTACGATTGAATCCACCCTTTATAAGTGCTCCAAATAATAGCTTCAGAAGTTGGTCTAACAATTAATTCTTCTTCTAATTTCGCATCGGGATCCACCATTAATTTGCCTGGGTTATTAGGATCGTTTTTTAAACGATAATGTGTAACAATAGCACATTCTTTAGCAAAACCTTCGGCATTTTTTTCTTCCGCTTCAAATAAACTTTTTGGAACAAATAACGGAAAATAAGCGTTACTATGGCCTGTTTCTTTAAATCGACGGTCTAATTCGCCTTGTAATTTTTCCCAAATAGCATAACCATAAGGTTTGATAACCATACAACCGCGTACGCCTGAATTTTCGGCTAAATCGGCTTTCACAACCAATTCATTATACCATTTTGAATAATCTTCTGCCCTAGTAGTAATATTCTTGCTCATTTTTTGTATATTGGTATGTATTTTGATTAAACAATATTAACAATTATTTTTATGCAAATCTACTTAAATTTGTAATGTTCAACAATAAAAACTTAAAATATGCTACGTATACCCTTTAAAAAATACCATGTACTAGGCATTGGCTTGGTGGCATGTGTAAGTACGGCCCTTACGGGTTGTTCTAGTTTAAACCAACAACCATATGATATTGATGGCGTGTATTACAGCGATAAAATACAAGTTGCAGACACCCATGAAAAAGGCGCTTACTATACCGAATATTTTAAAGAAACTACTGAAAACAGCGATGGGTATTTTACAAACGTTGATGAGTACACATCGGGCTACAACAACCAAAATGGTGGTTGGGGCGATGCAACTACTGATACAACATTCGTTTACAATTACAACTTAGGCGGTTGGGGCTATCCGTATTGGGGGTGGAATGGTTGGAATTTTGGCTGGGCTATGGGTTATGGCTACGGTTTTGGTTGGGGTGGCTATTGGGGCTATCCGTATTATGGTTGGGGCAATCCGTATTGGGGTTGGGGCTACCCGCATTACAGTTACCGAAGCATATCGCGCAACCATTCGGTACGCACCTTCACATCGCGTCAAATGAATCAAGCAAACGTTGCACAAAACATGGGACGTAACCCATTGATTGGCACAAAACGAAACTTTAATTTATCAACAACTTTTGCACGTGAAACAGTAAAAGCAAATCGTATGAATAGTTCTAATTCTAGATTTGAGAACAATTCTTTAAACCGTTCCTCACGCAGCAATCGAATAGAAAGTAATAGATCACAATCGATAAATCGACCTACTTACACCCCATCAAGCAACAGCAGAATGCAATCTGGTGGTAGTTTTGGCGGTTCACGAAGCGGTGGCAGTATGGGTGGTGGCATGCGCACAGGTGGTGGCATGCGCACAGGTGGTGGCCGACGTTAATTATTAAATTTACACTTAAAAGATTTTACATTTTATGAAAAAAATATATTTACCATTGCTTGCTGTATGCGGATTTTTACAAACACAAGCTCAAGAATTTAACCCTAATGATGCCGTAACAATTGGCACCCAACAAATAAACGGTTCGGCGCGTTTCAACGCCTTAAACGGTGCTTTTGGTGCTTTAGGCGGCGATTTATCGGCATTGCAAATAAACCCTGCAGGTAGCGCCTTATTTAATTACAACCATTTTAGTTTTACAGGTAATGTACAATGGCAAAAAAACAAATCTATTTTTAATGGAAATGAATCAACCGCTAAAGAAAGTGATTTGAATTTATCTAACTTTGGAGCTGTTTTTGTAATGGATTCTAAAAAAGCCGATCAAGCGCTAAAGAAAACTACAATAGGTTTAGCGTACCAAACCAACGCACGTTTTAATAACCGCACATTTGCCAGTGGCGTTAGCAACCAATCGGTTACCAATTATTTTTTAGGACATGCAAATTACGGAAACAACGGCAGCAGCATACCTTTAGATTTGGTGCAAACTTTACCAAACGAAACTATTACTGATTTGTACGATTATTTAAATACCATACCTAATGGTTTTTCGGCTCAACAAGCCATGCTAGCCTATCAAGCGTATTTAATTAACGACAACGGTAGTGACACTGGTTACGTTTTAAACGGCAGCGGAAACAGTTTTTATCAAGAAAACGAAACCTATACTACTGGCTTTAACAACCAATTAACAGGAAACGTTGCGTTTGATTTTAACAAAAAACTTTATGTAGGTGCTAATTTAAACTTGCATTTTATTGATTACTTAACAAGCACAGCTATTTACGAAGAAAATCGTGCAGCGGTTACCGATGGTTATAAAGAACTTTTATTTAGAAATGAAACCTACACTTATGGATCTGGCTTTTCATTTAACATAGGTGGTATTTACAAAGTTAATAAAGATATACGCTTAGGCGCGGCTTACCAATCGCCAACTTGGATGCGTTTACAAGACGAATTTACCCAAAGTTTACAAACAAGCATTGGCACAGCTGGCAGCTTTCAGTTGTATGATGTAGATCCTGCTATAACAACTTTATATGATAAATATTCGGTAAAAAATCCAGGTTCATTAACAGGTAGTTTTGCTTATTTATTTGGTAAAAAAGGTTTGTTAAGTATAGATTACACTCGTAAAGATTATAGTACCATAACTTATAAAGCCGATGGTGCAAATTATGATGCAGTTAACAACTACTATAAAAATAATTTACAAGCAACAAACGAATTTAGAATTGGTGGTGAATACCGTTTAAACAAAGTAAGTTTACGCGCAGGCTACCGTTTTGCAAACAGTCCGTACAAAAACAAAGCTATTTTAGACGATTTAACAAGTTATAGCGGCGGAATTGGTTACAGCTTTGGAGCATCTCGCCTTGATTTAGGTTATCAATTCTGGCAACAAAACAGTCAAAGCCAAATGATTAGTTCTGGCACTACCCAATTTGCAAAAAACCAAGGTAACAACCATAATATAAGCATTAGTTACTCGGCAAGTTTTTAACATCAAATTTTATAAAACACAAGTCCTTACAAAATTCATGTAAGGATTTTTTTTATAGTATCTTTGCAAAAAATCATTAATAATGAAAACACTACGCCAACTGATCTTATTAAGCAGTTTAACCCTAACAACCTTAAGTAGTTTTGCACAACAAACAAAACTTAAACCAAAACCATATACAGCAAGTAACAAAGGTAAATTCTTTGTTTATTGGGGAGGAAATAGAGGCTATTATTCAAAATCGGATTTACATTTTCAGGGCAACGATTTTGATTTTACCGTAAAAAACGCCACAGCACACGATAAACCTAAAGGGTGGCATATCGATTATATCAACCCTACAAAAATGACCATTCCACAAACAAATTTACGTATAGGGTATTTTGTAACTGATAAATATAATGTTTCTATTGGGGTAGATCATATGAAATATGTGATGACGCAAAATCAAGAAGCAACCGTAACGGGTAATTACCCCAATTTAGGTAGTTATGGCGAAGTTTTACCTAACGGAAAAACCAAACTAACCGAAGATTTTTTAAAGTTTGAACATACCGATGGGTTGAATTATATAAATACCGAACTTACACGTTACGAAGATATGTCAAAATATTTAGGCATTACAAAAATAGATAAATTACAAATAAATGCCTTTTTAGGTGGTGGTGTAGGTATTTTGTATCCTAAAACCAACGCAACCGTACTTGGCCGCGAACGTTACGATGATTTTAAAGTAGCTGGTTGGGGTGCAAATGTAAAAGCTGGTGTAAACGCAACCTTTTTAAAACACTTTTTTGTGCAGTACGAGTGGAAATTTGGCTACATACACGTAGTAAAGGCACCTATTATTTTAAACAACAACGCTTACGCATCGCATAGGTTTACTTTTAACCAAGGTGTTTTTGCAGTAGGTGGCATTTTTAAAATTTAATTTAACGCTTAGTTATTAATTAAAATTGTAATTTTGCACCCTGAATTTTAAATCTATGAGAACTAAATCTTTAAGAAAGAACAAAATAAACGTAGTTACCCTTGGCTGTTCTAAAAACGTTTACGATAGCGAAGTTTTAATGGGACAATTAAAAGCAAGCGGAAAAGATGTAACCCATGAAGCTACCAATGATGAAGCTAATATTGTGGTGATTAACACCTGCGGTTTTATTAACAATGCCAAAGAAGAATCGGTAAATACTATATTAGAATACGTTGATAAGAAAGAGCAAGGTTTAGTAGATAAAATTTTTGTAACCGGATGTTTATCTGAACGTTACAAACCCGATTTAGAAGCAGAAATACCAGACGTAGATCAGTATTTTGGCACTACCGATTTGCCTTTATTATTAAAAGCTTTAGGCGCAGATTACCGCCATGAATTACTTGGCGAACGTTTAACAACTACGCCAAAAAATTACGCGTATTTAAAAATTTCTGAAGGTTGTGACCGTCCGTGTTCTTTTTGTGCTATACCATTAATGCGTGGCAAACACGTATCGCAACCTATTGAAAAATTAGTAAAAGAAGCCGAAACTTTAGCAAAAGATGGTGTTAAAGAACTTATTTTAATAGCGCAAGATTTAACTTACTACGGTTTAGATATTTACAAAAAACGCAATTTAGCAGAATTACTTGAACAATTAGCTAAGGTTGATGGTATAGAATGGATTCGTTTGCATTACGCCTTCCCTACTGGTTTTCCAATGGATGTGTTGGAATTAATGAAACGCGAACCTAAAATTTGTAATTATATTGATATTCCATTACAACACATTGCAGACAACGTTTTAAAATCAATGCGACGTGGTACAACATATGCTAAAACCACCCAATTATTAAAAGATTTTAGAGCAGCTGTACCTGGTATGACCATTCGTACTACTTTAATTGTAGGATATCCTGGCGAAACCGAAGAAGATTTTGAAATACTTAAAAATTGGGTAAAAGAAATGCGTTTTGAACGTTTGGGATGCTTTACTTATTCGCACGAAGAAAACACCCACGCTTATTTGTTAGAAGACGATGTACCTGCAGATGTAAAACAAAACCGTGCCAATGAAATTATGGATATTCAAGCCCAAATTTCATGGGAATTAAATCAAGAAAAAATAGGTAAAACCTTCCGTTGCATTATCGATAGAAAAGAAGGTACTCATTTTATTGGTAGAACCGAATTTGATTCGCCCGATGTAGATAATGAAGTGCTTATTGATGCTACCAAACATTATTTAAAAACTGGCGACTTTGTAGCTATTGAAATTTACGATGCCACCGAATTTGATTTATACGGAACTCCCGTTGCTAAATAAATAACAAAAACCGAAAGTTTACAATTCTTTCGGTTTTTTATTGAACACAAATATGTCAAGCATACTTTTACTTTTTATTTGTTTATTTATAGGAATTGCTATTCAACGGTTAAAAAATTTTCCTAAAAATACGGCTGTTGTATTAAATCAATACATATTATTTGTGGCATTACCCGCCATGGCATTACACTATTTACCCAAAATTAAACTAAGTTGGGATTTGCTTTTACCAGCTTTAGTTGCTTGGATAGCCTTTGGTTTATCGTTTGTGTTATTCAACTTTTTAGGAAAAACCTTCCATTGGTCAAAAAAACTTACGGGGTGTTTAATACTAACTGCTGGTTTAGGCAACACATCGTTTGTAGGCATACCCATTATACAAGCTTTGTATGGCGATGAAGGCTTAAATACCCTTATTATTGTAGATTTACCTGGAACTTTTGTGGTACTTTCAACCGTAGGGGTTTTAGTTGCTACTTTATATTCAAATCAAAAAAAGCAAAACGAATCTATTCTAAAAAAAATGGTTACGTTTCCGCCTTTATTGGCATTTTTGGTAGGTTTGTTCATGATTTTACTTCAAATTGATTTCCCCGAAGCACTTAGTACTACTTTTAAGCAATTGGCTGCAACTATATCACCCGTTGCATTAATTTCGGTAGGTTATCAATTAAAATTTAAAACCTATGGCAAGCATTTTAGGTATTTATTGTTGGGGTTATCGTTTCAATTAATTTTACTTCCGTTTGTAATACTATGTTTGTACTATTTTATTTTAGGTAAAACCGATTTGGCTACAAAAGTTTGTATTATTGAAGCTGCCATGGCACCTATGATTACTGGCGCCATTTTAGCATCGACCTACGGACTAAAACCCGAATTAAGCAACATGATGGTTGGTTACGGCATACCCCTATCGTTTGTAACTATTGCCGCTTGGTATTTTTTGGTAGATTTTTTATTGGTTTGATATTGATTATAAAAAATCGAGCGGACTTTTCACTTTTGTCTTGGCAACATCGGTAACATGTGTATAAATTTGGGTAGTTTTTATAGAATTATGTCCTAACAATTCTTGCAAAAACCTAATATCGGCACCACTTTCAATTAAATGTGTTGCATAAGAATGTCGCAAGCCATGTACCCCAATATTTTTGTTTATTTTAGCCCGCTTCATAGCTTGTTTAAACACATTTTGCACACTTCGGGTAGTATATGCACCTCTGTATTGACCTTCAAACAAGTATATTTTTGGGCGATACGTTACATAGTAATTTCGCAATAATTGTAAAACCGATTCTGGCAAATTAGTATAACGATCTTTTTTACCTTTTGCGCCTGCAATTAAAACCAACATATTGGTACTGTTAATGTGTTCTATTTTTAAATGAACAATTTCGCTTACTCGCAACCCCATTCCGTAGCATAATTGCAACATAAGTAAATGTTTAGGATTGGTTGTATGCTGAAATATCTTTTTAATTTCGACCTTAGAAAGCATTTTTGGTAATGTTTTTGGGGTTTTAGGACGCGGTATTTCAAAAAACATTTTAGGCTTGTGGCAAACCTGTTCATAATAAAATTTTATGGCATTAATACGGCTGTTTAAATGATTTTCTTTAATTTTTTCTTTTTCAATACAATATAAAAAATAGTCTTTTAAGCGCTCTTGCGGAAGGTTATCAACAGAAAAATGATTTAATGTTTTAAGTAAATGTGCAAATTCAGAAACATACGTACGCATTGTATTTTTACTATACGCTTTTAATTTAAGTTGATTAATAAATTTAATAAAAGCTTGTCTATTTACCTGATTTATTTGCTGTATTAATGTGGCACCAAAATCTTTTTGTGAAAGATTTAAAGCCGTGCGTACGCTAGGTAAATCGGGCAAATACCATGCTTTATTGGTATTGCTAAATTTTACCGATGGAAAGGCGTTTTTAAGATTTTGAATAAGTAAGTAATTTTTAGCAAAACGTATCCAAATTACTTCTTTGTTATTGTGAGTGCCAAAGCTAAAATTGTAAACATTAAAATCCATAAATACAGAAAATTTAGTTCGTAAAACAAATAGATTTAATATAGCAAAAACTGTATTTTTTATTATATCTATTAAAAACACGAAACTAAATTTACTTAAAAATCAGCAATATAATTAACTATTTTAAAACTTTTTAAGTTCTTTTTGAAAACACAAAAACTTTCGTATATTTGGGTGTTGTGTGCAAGCTGACCAAAAAACCGAACGAAGATTTGAAACGATACATTAAAAACGGAAAAGAATGTGTTCTGTGCCATTCAAGAAAAAAACTGATACAAATAACACCTGAAGAAATAATTCGACAGGAATTTGTATCAAAACTAATTTCCGAATTTAATGTTCCAATCGAAATGATTGACGTAGAAGTTCCATTATCATATTATCAAAAGGGAAAAAGAGGAAGAGCAGATATTATTGTTTCAGGATTCGACAAAGAAAATTTCGAAAAAATTCCATTAATCGTCATTGAATGTAAAGCACCAACAGTTCACTTAACTGACAAAGTTTTTGAACAAACAATGCACTATGACGAATTTTTAGAACCAGAAATAATGGTAATGACTAACGGACACGAAACAATTTCGTATAGTTGGAATAATGAAATTAGAGATTATCTCGAGATTGTAACAATTCCAAAATATTCTGACTTAATCAAAGGAATAGGAATAGAATTTCAAGAAGAAATAGTTAACGAATGGAAAAGACCCAATCATAAAGACAATATTGAAAAAAACCGAGATATATTGTTAGCTGATTATAATCTTGGAGAAGATACAGATATAAAATTAGTTCCTTTCATAACAAACTTGGTCGGACTGATTTATGATGATAGCGAAAAAGCAAATCAACTTCACTTAAAAAGTAAAACTTTCATTAGTGATGGTGGAATAAGATTTACAACATTTGGAAATGCAGCAGGAGGAAGTTTTACAGGAGAATACAGATATTTCATTGTAGAAAATGACAACCAAGAAACCGAATTGGTAAGTATTTCAATTATGGGAAAAATTTCGACAAAAAACCACCCAAAATGGAAAAACAGTAATGGGTTTACACTTTTCAATGTAGCAATAGACGATTTTGAAAACAGTCATATGTCCCTTGAATATTCAATAGACAGATTTGTGGAAATTAACGATAATGAATATTCATTTTGGCACGATGGAACATTAACAGTTGGAAACAAAGGACGGGCTAAAAACAAAGATGTGATTGATTTTATAAAAGTTCATAGTCCACATTTAATAAAAAACGACAGAATATATTTAGGAACAATTGACAATTCAAAACCATTTGTCTGGAAAGACAAGAATGTAAATGAATTAATTGCTAATTTTATAGATTATGGATTTGTCCGAGATGAATTTAGAAAAACATATAAATAAAAGCCTACACACAACATTGTATAAGCGTAATGCGGGCGAAAGTGCTAAATTTAAACTTATGAACTATTAACAAACATTTTGATAAAGTTGAAAGTGTTGGCTTTGTAATCCCGCACTACGCTTATACGTTACCGTTGGCGGTAATTTTACCAAACAGAATGTTGAACATAAAAAAGTATAATCCGATGAAGCTATAAGTAACTGTCCAAAATAAACAACGTAAAACTTTTTCATTGCTTTCGAAAAGTAGTGAAAATTTCTATTATCAACATTTAAAAATTAGAAAAATGACACAGTTACAAATGATTGACAAAACAAAATATATAGCTCAACAAGACGAAAATGTTTCCGCCGTTTTTATGTATGGTTCATTTACCAAAAACGAAGGAGACAAATATTCTGACATCGAATTTTACATCTTCTTGAAAAATAAAGAAAATTTCTCGACAGAAAAATGGGTAAATCAAATTCATCCTTTGGCTTTATATTTTACAAACGAATATGGAAGTGAAGTTGCTATTTTCGAGAATATGGTCAGAGGAGAATTCCATTTTTTAAAAACGGAGGAAATTGAAATTATCAAATCTTGGGACGGAATTGTTGAATTTAGCGATTTTGACCAAATGAACCTAACCGACAAAGATGGACTTTTAAGGAAAACGCTTAATCAAATCAAAACGAAATCGCCTGAAAGAATAACAAATGAAAATATTTTGTGGTTAAGCCAATCATTACTGAATGTTGTACTGACAACAAGCAACTTGATTAAACGAGAAGAATTTGCTCACGCTCATCACAGTTTATCAAATGTGCAGAAATACTTGCTTTGGCTTATAAGAGCAAGAACAAGCAAAACGCAACATTGGGAAAGTCCGACTAAAAGTCTCGAAAAGGACATTGACACGATTTGGTATTCAGCGTATAAAAAAGTAACATCAGATTTAAATCCCAAAAACATCATTTTGGCTTTTGAGAACTCATTAAATTTATCGGAAAAACTATTTGATGAACTAAATATTGAACCCAAACTGAAAGAAATCCTACACAAAATAAGATAAAAAAACTACCGCCAACATCGGTTTTGCAAAAGAGCGGGTTAAGTGGTTAATTCAAGGTTTGTGCATTTAATCCGCAAAACCATTTTTTATTTGCTTTTAAAATGTAAATTAGCAAATAGAAAAAATGGTTTTGCTTAAGTTAGTTCAAAATTGAAAGTTTAGTCTTTCTAATCCGCTCCTTCGCAAAGCCGCAAAACGTTATAGCCAATGGTAGGACAACCCTCCGAACATTAACAGCCAGTAACCATTTTAACAATTAAACAGCAAGTAAGCCGACACTCATTGCCTACCTTTCTGTATTTTTTATTTTTCCCACCGCACATTTTTTTAATTCAATTTTAGCCGACACGCATTTGGCACATTTGGTTTTGCCCGACACACAAAACCAACGCTTGGCAAACCAAAAGAGCCACTTTTTTCCAACACTTTTAATGACGATTTGAAAGAAGTGAAAAACTTTTTTCAAGAAAATATTGTCACTTAAAAAACTATTTCTACCTTTGCGAGTGAATACTAACTAACGTGATTAGTTAGCAAACAAATAATATGGAAAAGTTCACAGATAGGCAAATAGAAATAATGGAAGCTGCAACGGCTCGGATTGATGCTTACGGTATTCAAAACCTGACTATCAAAACGCTGGCTGCCGATATTGGTTTATCCGAACCGGCTTTATACCGTCATTTTAAAAGCAAGAATGATATTTTACTTGGTTTGCTCAACTATTTCATAACAGGAATGAAAAACCGCATAAGTAACATTCCTGTAAATCCTAACGCAACGGCAGGAGATGAATTGAGGGATATTTTTAAATCGCAACTGCAAACCTTTACAGATAAGCCTGCGATTGTTAGTGTCATTTTTGCGGAAAGTATTTTTCATTATGATGAGGGATTGAGTTATAAAGTTTCCGAAATAATGGAATTAATGCACCAATATGTCAATGCAAACATTGAAAAAGGACAAAAAGCAGAGCAATACGGCAAGCTAATCAATGCTTCCACGCTTACCACTATTATACTTGGAGGAATGAGAATGACCGTATTGAAATGGAAATTGTCAGGGCATAAATCCAACCTGATGAAAGACGGGAAAGCAGTTTTGGAGGGAATTTTAAAAATGATTGAAAAAAAATAATTGAGATATGAAAAAAGTAATTGTATTTGGAATGAGCCTTATGCTTTTGTGGAGCTGTAATAATTCCACTGAAAAATCAACTACACATCAGGAAACAGAAAATCACACAGAACATCAACACGATGAGAGTTCCGAAGCTATTGAACTCAACAATGGTGAAAAATGGCTGGTGAACGAAGAAATGAAACCCTTTGTATTGAAAGGCGAAGAACTGGTAAATTCTTATATCCAAAATAATCACACAGATTATAAAGCATTAGCTCAACAGGTAAAAGACCAAAATAGCCAACTCATAAAAAGCTGTACAATGGACGGAAAAAGCCACGATGAACTGCACAAATGGCTGCATCCACATCTTGAAATAGTGAAGACGTTGGAAAATGAAACAGATGCAACAAAAGCAAATGAAATTGTTTCGCAACTGCAATATTCTTATCAGCACTATCATCAGTATTTTAATTAAACAACGAGTATGGCAACATTTGAAAAAGAAAGCATTTTCAATCTCGAAAATGCGATTGAATATACAAGCGGCGGTGTAATCAGCAAACAGGTTATCAAAAGCAAAGGCGGTAATTTGACTTTGTTCTCGTTTGACAAAGAACAGGGATTATCCGAGCATAAAACGCCTTTTGATGCCATTGTGCTGATTTTGGACGGTGAAGCAGAGATTACTATTGGTGGTAAGCTTCATCTTTTAAAGAAAGGCGAGAGTATTATTATGCCGGCAAATGTTCCCCATGCACTGAAAGCGGTTGAACGCTTTAAAATGCTGCTGACAATGATACGCGATGTTTAAAACAACAAAATAAACAACTCAAAAAATAATTAAATATGAGGAAGATATTTATCCCGATCACAATACTATTAATGATTTCTGCCTGTTCGCAGTCAAGCAAGAACTGCAAAAACAAATTGATGAATTAGAGGCTAAAATAGACAATGCCTATAAACCCGGTTTTGGTGATTTTATGGGCAGCATCCAAAATCATCACAATAAACTATGGTTTGCGGGTATCAACGAAAATTGGGAATTGGCAGATTTTGCGATGCATGAACTCGAAGAATTGTTTGATGATATAAAAACAATGCATCCCGACCGTGATGAAACAAAAGCTATACCGATGATAGAACCAGGAATGGCGGCTGTGGACAATGCCATCGAACACCAAAATAAAGAGGAATTTAAACGAGGATATATTACGCTTACCAACAACTGTAACACCTGCCACCAAGCTACCAAACACGAGTATATAAAGATAAAAATACCCACTACTCCTTCTTATAGCAATCAGGATTTTACTCGTTGGTTTGATGAAATGAAAAATAATACACCCAACAATAACAAAAATTAAATTATGGAAAAATCTGTCATCCCAAATGTTACGGTACTTGCGACGGGTACCGATTTTGCCACTAAACAGATGCAAGCCAATGCAGGGGAAGTAATGCCTCTGCATCACGCTGATCAGGAGTCGATGTTATTCATTTATGAAGGCGAGTGTATTTTGAGAATCAACAATAAAGAAATCTTTTTGAAATCTGGCGAAGCAGCAACCATTCCGGCATTAGTAAAACATCAGATCAAAGCCGTTAGCGATTATAAAGGAATTCACTTTATGCCAAAGGAAATAAAATTTGAATTTTTCAAATAGAATGAACATAGAAAACAAAAAAATTTGCTCAATTATGTTAGTGAACACTCACAAACTACTTATTATTCCGTTGATATTTATCGGGTGGATTACTGTTCAGGCACAAGAAGTCTGGACACTGAGACAATGTATTGATACGGCACAGGTCTATAACAAAACCCTGCAAATCAACAGAAACCATATCCGCATCAGCGAACAAAGGGAAAAAGAAGCAAAAGCCAATCTCATTCCGAAAGTTACAGCCAATGCCGATTACAAATATTTTATGGAATTGCCTACACAGCTAATGCCGATGAATGCACTCAATCCGCAAGCACCCGAAGGGCAATTCAGAGATTTGCAATTTGGTGTTCCACACAACATCAATGCAAATGTGCAGTTGGCAATGCCGTTGTATAATCCGCAGGTTTATGGAGCGATTGAGAATACAAGAATTGCCAATGCACTGACACAGCTTCAATTTCAAAAATCGGAAGAACAGGTTTTATACGACATCACTACGCTGTATTATAACGCTCAAATATTGAAACATCAATTGGATTTTTTGGAAAGCAATCTGATAAATACCCAAAAGCTCTTAAAGAATATGGAACTTTTGAAAGAACAGTTATTGGCAAAGGGAACAGATGTGAGTAAAGTGAAATTGCAAGCCGAGCAGTTAAATACCCAAAGGGAAAACGTTCACAATAAATACATTTCAATTCTAAATGCACTAAAACTGAACATCGGTATCCCATTGGAGCGAAATATTACCGTTGTTTCTGAAATCGAACAGCAAACCTTGACGGAAAATAATGTAGAAAATATATTGGATTTGAAAATTATTAAGACACAAAACAAACTATTGAACAGTGAATTGAGTACGTTTAACAAATCACGATTTCTACCCTCGCTTAATTTGATTGCTTCCTACGGAACAACAGGTTTTGGCTACGACAAAACCCCAAATGACTTTCTGAAATTTTATCCCATAGGCTTTGCAGGTTTGCAACTGACTTACCCGCTTTTCAACGGAACAGTTACACAGCGAAAAATAAATCAAAAAAAACTGGAAATCAGCAATAACGAATTGCAGGCTCAACTGATTGGCGATAAAAACAAAATGGAAACTGAAAATGCTTTAAGGCAAAGAAAGATTGCACAGCAAACAGTCATCAATACCGAAAATCAAATCACTTTGGCTCAATCTATTTATGAGCAAACCATTTTACAACAAAAGCAAGGTACGACAACACTTACCGATGTTTTATTGGCTGATAATGCACTTCGTGAAGCACAGCAAAATTACCTGTCGGCAGTTATAGATTATCTGAAAGCGGATTTGGAGCTAAAAAAGCTGGCAGGAACAATTAAGAATTAAAATAACGGATAAAAAATCAAGAATATGAATTGGAAAAAAATAATCGGGATAATTGCTTTGATTGCGGTAATAGCACTTGTGTTTTTTAAGTTGAAAAACAATAAAGAAACCACCGAAAGCAAGGTGTATCAATATGACAAAGAAAAACCTATTACTATAAATGCTGACACCATTCGTTTGCAGACTATTGATGATGCAAATACTTATACAGGTACTTTTGAGCCGAATAAGGAAACAAAAATCAGTGCGGACATACAGGGGAAAATCAATGCCGTTTTGGTAGATATGGGAAGCTATGTAAGCAAAGGACAAACACTTATTCAGTTGGATAATTCGTTGTTAAAGTTACAACTGCAAACGGTTGAAGTGCAGATTGAGGGTTTGGAAGACGATGTAAAACGATACACCATTTTAACGGAAGCCGATGCCGTTCAGGGCATACAATTGGAAAAAGCAAGATTGGGATTGAAATCTGCAAAAGTTCAGAAAGCGACTTTATTGGAGCAAATCAGTAAAACCACTATAAAAGCACCTTTCAATGGTGTGGTAACTGCCAAGTTCAATGAGGAGGGCGGTTTTGCAGCACCGGGTATTCCGTTGCTACAAATTACGGATATAAGCACTTTACGTTTTACGGTTAATGTTCCCGAAAATGATTTGGTGCAGTTTCAAAACAATCAAACCTACAAAATCAATGCTGATGTTTATCCCGATATTTCCCTTTCGGGAAAAGTAATAATAACAGGAAGCAAAGCCAATCTGGGCAATAGCTTTCTGGTACAGTTTCAGGTTACCAACACCAAAAACTTAACCATAAAATCGGGAATGTTCGGCAAGGTAAATCTTTCTGAAAGCAAGCAAGAGCAAGGTATTCTTATCCCTACATCTGCCATTACAGAAGAAAATGGAAAAGCGAAAGTGTATCTCATAAAAAACGGAAAAGCCGTATTGCAATCTATTACCATATCAGGAAATATCGGCAATAGAACGATTGTATCAGACGGATTGGCAACAGGCGATATTGTGGTAACGAATGGCTTTATCAATCTGTTTGACGGAGCGAATATTACGATTAAATAAAATCAGCGAAAATGAATATTACAGAAATATCAATCAAACGTCCCTCGCTGATTATCGTACTTTTCAGCGTATTTGCCCTGTTGGGAATTATCGGCTACAAGAATTTGAGCTATGAACTGATGCCCGATTTTAATCAGCCTGTTGTAGTAATCCGAACGGTTTATCCCGGTGCAGAACCCAACGAAGTGGAAACTTCCGTTTCCCGAAAAATTGAAGATGCACTTTCCAATTTGGAGGGTGTAGATTATTTGCTTACCAAATCATTACCCAATGCTTCAATCATCATAGCCAACCTGAAATACGGAACGGATTTGGACAAAACAATGCAGGACGCTCAACGCTATATTGACAATATCCGAAAGGACTTGCCTAACGATATTCAAAACCCTGTAATGAGCAAAGTATCGCCTAATGATTTGCCGATAATGTCGGTAAGTGCAACAAGCAAATTAGAGCCGACAGTGTTTTATCAAAAAATGAAAGACGATTACCTGCCACAAATCCAACAGCTAAAAGGAGTGGCAGAGATAACCATTTTAGGTGGGGAAGAAAGGGAAATTCAAATCAAGGTGGACAAAGAAAAATTGAAGCTCTATAAAATTTCTTTGTACCAGGTTGTGGAAGCCGTCAATCGTTCGGGGATTGATTTACCTGCCGGAAAATTGCAAACCGATACAGAAAGTATTTCGGTACGTTTGGTAGGAAAGTTCAACACCATTACGGACATAAAGAATGTTCAGGTTGCTATGCCTTTTCCAAACAGCCCTGTTTATGTGAAAGATATTGCAGAAGTAACGGACGGTATTAAAGAAACCGCTTCTTACAGCCGTTACAATGGTAAAAACGGTATTGGTTTAATGATAAAAAAACAAGGCGATGCCAATGCCGTTGATGTTTCAAAACTGATTAGAGAAAAATTTCAGTCCATTGAAAAACAAAATGCCAATGCAGATGTAAAATTTGTAGTTACGGATGACAGCACCGATAACACCATTGCAGCCGTTAATTCGGTGGTATTTGACTTGATTTTAGCCGTTATTTTAGTGTCGTTAGTAATGTTGCTGTTCCTGCGAAGTTTCAGAAACTCACTGATTGTGTTGGTCGCTATTCCTACTTCCTTAATTACCGCTTTTGCCGTGATGTGGCTTTTGGGCTATACGCTCAACCTGATGACTTTGCTGGCGATGTCTTTAATCATCGGTATTTTGGTGGACGATGCTACCGTAGTTTTAGAAAATATCCAACGTCATTTGGATATGGGTAAAGAAAAAAGAACGGCAGCTATGGACGGAAGAATGGAAATCGGTTTTTCGGCATTGTCTATTACATTGGTTGATGTGGTTGTGTTTCTGCCGATTTTATTCTTACAGGTTTTTGTTGCCGATATGCTCAAACAGTTTTCGGTGGTGGTTATCACTTCTACACTTACCAGTTTACTGGTAGGTTTTACTTTAACGCCTTGGCTGGCTTCACGCATCGGGAAAAAAGAAGATTTGCAGCCGACTAATATCTTCAACCGTTTTTTGCTTTGGTTTGAACATCAGTTAGACCAATTTATCAATTGGTATGGCAGAACATTGAATTGGGTTTTACATCACAAACTCATTTTTACAGGATTTGTTTTGTTGCTGTTCGTAGGGACGGCAGCAATGATGAAACAGGGAATTATTGGAAAGGAACTCATTTCCACAGGCGACCAAGGGAAATTCCGTTTGGCATTAGAGTTTGATAAAAGTACTTCCATTCAGCAAAACAATTTGGTTTCAGAAAAAATAGAAAACTATATTTTGAAGCAACCCGAAGTTGCAACAGTTTTCAGTAATGTGGGCGGACCAAGCACCGGTATTGGAAGTTTGGGAGTTGGCTCTGCCAATAAAACCGAATTTACCATTCAGCTAAAATCCAAGAAAGAAACAAATCATCTCTCTACCGAAACCTTTATGCGAAAATTGAGAACTGATTTGCAAAAAGAATATTCAGGCATCAATTTTTCAATGATAGCATTAGGCTTAATTCCACGTTCTGCACCGATAGAAATTACATTAAGCGGAAGCGACTTAGACCAGGTAATGCAGACAGGTAATGACTTAAAAACAGTCATTGAAAAAATACCCGGAGCAGATAATGTGCGGATTTCGGTAGAAGCAGGAAGCCCTGAATTAAAAGTCATTCCTGACAAAGACAAAATGCAGCGTTTAGGATTGAACACGGCTTATGTGGGAATGAATTTGCGTACCGCTTTTACAGGAAATGACGATGCCACTTTAACGGAAAACGGAAAAGAATATCCTGTACGGATTTGGTTGGATAAATTCAGCCGTAAAAATTATGATGATGTAAACCAACTCAACATTATAAATCCAATGGGCATTCCGATTGAAGTTTCACAGTTTGCAACTATTGAAAGAGATAATTCGCCTTCGCTTTTAGAACGAAAAGACCGACAACCTGCCGTTACATTAACTTCCGATGCACTCGGCAGACCTTCGGGAACAGTAGCAGACGATGTTGTGGCATATCTCAAAAACAATCCCTTACCAAACGGCATACAAATGACTTGGGGAAGCGATATTAAACGGCAAAACGACAGTTTCGGGGCTTTGGGTTCGGTATTGCTGATTTCATTCTTACTGATTTATTTGATTATGGTAGCCTTATACGACAGTTACATTTATCCTTTTGTTGCCTTATTTGCCATACCCGTTGCAGCTATCGGAGCATTTTTAGCCTTGAATTTATCGTTAAGCAATTTGAGCTTATTTGCTTTGCTCGGCTTGATTATGTTAATGGGATTGGTAACAAAAAATTCCATCTTGATTGTGGACTTTACCAACCAGCTCAAAGCCGAGGGCAAACATTACAAAGAAGCATTGATTACCGCAGGAAAAGAACGAATGCGACCCATTTTGATGACAACCTTATCTATGGCAATAGGAATGTTGCCCATAGCATTAGCCAGCGGAACAGCAGCCGAATGGAAAAACGGTTTGGCGTGGGTAATTATTGGCGGTTTGCTCTCTTCATTGGCATTGACGGTTTATTTAGTGCCAATGGTTTACTACGGAGTAGATAGAATAAAAGAAAAATTGGGTTCAAATAAAAAACAACAATAAATGAAAGCAACAATTTTTATTATACTGACAGTTGGGTTATGTTTTTTTCTCTGTTCGTTTTCGGAAAATCAGGCAGAAACCTACATCTTGACCGTTAAGGTAGAAAATTTACGAAATTCAAAGGGTGTTGTTCAATTCGCCCTCTATAACAAAGATAATTCAATCCCCGATGAAGATTACAAAAAATATTACCGATTAGAGAAAGCGAAAATTGTAAATGGCAAATCTGAAATTACTTTTAAAAATCTGCCCAAAGGGAAATATGCCGTGAATATTTTACACGATGAAAACAGCAACGGTAAGGTTGATAAAGGCTTTCTTTTGCCCAAAGAAGGAATTGGATTTTCTAATTATCAGTCAATAGGTTTGCGAAACAGGCCTAATTTTTCCAAAGCAAGTTTTGAATTGAACACAGACAAAACGATTAGTGTAAGGATAATTTATATGTAAGCCCCGACACAGGTGTAAGCACATTTGCAAACCGCACAAGCCGAAACACAATCCAAAGTTTGCAAAAGAGCTTATCCCTTTTCCGCCCAAACAAAATTGAATTAAAAAAAAGCTCCACCCTTTCTGAAAATAAAAAATACGCAACCGCACATCCCGACACGACAAAGACGGAGAAATGCAGTATTGACAATGGTTCACAAGGACGGTGGACAAGAACCACTGGCTATAACAAGGGCTTGGCGTAATGGCGGGCGAAGTGCTTCGTATGAACATTTGTGCTAAATTTGAACTTTGGTGCTTCGTATCAACGGCAGTGCTATAATGCCGCCACTACGCCAAGCCCCGAACCGATGTGGCGAAATCCGCTTTCGCTCCTTTCGCCACATCGGGGCGGCGCCTACACCGCACGATGCGCTTGTCGCTTCGCGAACTTCGCACATCATGCGATTTTGCTAAATCCTTTCTCCGAGCTTGCTCGGAAAAAGAACTTCGCAAAGCCGCCGCCCCGTTAGCTGTAATTTTTGGACGACCCACATAAAAGACAACGACCAGACAAAAAGAATGAGTAAAAACGCACAAAGAAATATAAACTTATTGTTGATTTTTATAGGACTTTTAGTTCTTGCATTGACAAGTTATGTTGGTTATCGCATAAGTTCATCGGACAGACGATTAATACCAATAAGTGTCATCGCAATTATTGCAGGAGTAATTTTTGAGGGCAAGAGACTTTCCGACAAGTGGTCGACAGTTTTGTTGACAGCTTTGGCTTCATTTATATTTAGCTTTTTTGCATTTCTTCCTGGCAAAAGAGAACATGGCTACAATTTTGAAAATCATATTGAAGCGTTTCCTTATTGGTTCATTATTTTGTTTGCTATATTTTCAATTGCTTTTCATGGCGACAAAGTTATTCCAAAGCTGACAGAAGGAATTACACTTTTACAATCTATAGCCGTAATCTATTGGGTTGTGGACTATGGTTTTATTGACACCAATAGTATATTGTTAAAATCCGTAATGATTATTGGACTTTTGTTTTCACTTTATTCAGTATTCCATGCTTTTACTCATGCTATTTTATCACGGACAAGCAGACTTACTTTAAGTATTTGGAGTTCAATAATTATGATGTTGTTCGCTTCAGACAATATTTACAGAGTTTATCAAAATGAACAAATTGAAAATACGGCAGACATAACTCACGGACTTTACATCGGACTTCAGTTTTTTTTATTAGGAGTTTCTTGTATTTACATAATCCAAAATTTCATTATGCTTATGGGTTTTCTGCCAGGTAAAGGGACTTTTTTCAATGCACAATACTTTCGAGACTTAAAAGAACTTAAAGGCGACCACATTAAAAGGTATTCAGACAGACAAGTTAGTATTTTACATTCTTTCTTTTGTGTGCTATTTACAGGGACAATTTTTGCTTTAAATTATCACTATCAAATTCTTCCAAGACACGTTGCAATTTGGATAGTGTTTGTGACTTTTCCATTTATTCTAATAATATACGACATTGCGACAAGAAGAAAAAACTACAGCTAACAGGCGTTTGGCAAAAAAGCGGGTTCAGTGCTTAAATGGAGCTTTGTGCTTCGTATCAAGTTCAGTGCTAGCAGACAGTTTAGTGCTTCGAAAACCGCTTCTTCGCCAAGCGCCAAAACGTTAGCTGTAACTTTGGAGAAACCCTAAACACAGCAAAACGGGGAAGCTGAAAACCGACTAGAGTAAGCAAAACAATAAAACAATTAAAAAATGGAACAACAGATTTCAGAAAAAAAACCTCAAAGAAGTTTCTTTGGAAAACTTATCAAATGGACATTTATTGGATTTAACTTACTAATGCTACTTTGGATGGTAGTTGGTGTAGGTGGAGCTTCTAAACAAGTTGCAGAAGCAGGAAGTGATGCAGCACAAGCAGGTGCTGCAATTGGAACAGGACTTGGAGCAATGATGATAATTTTCATTTGGGTTGCAGGTGATGTGATTTTAGGAATTTTCGTTTTACTAACAAGAGCAAAAAAATAATTTAAACATATGGAAAATTTATTCGCACTTCTAATTTTAGCAAGTTTGGTATTACTTGTAATTGGCTTTTTTTCACCCAAGACAAGTTTATTTTGGGATAAGAAAAACGAACCTACCAAAAAGCGTTCAGGAATGATTTACGGTATTTCTTTGGTTGCTTCCTTCATTTTATTTGGAGTGACTTCTGACGGCAAGAAAACGACAAATTCGTCAGCAGACAATTCTACTGCGACTGAAAAAGTTGCAGAAAATAAACCTGCAATGACACAACAACAACTTGACAGTATTGAAAACGAAAAAAATCTAATTGCAATCAAGGAAAGAGAAGACCAAACAATCAAAGCACCAAACTTGACAGCAAGTTATGACGAGAATGAAGTAAAAGCAGACGAAAACTTCAAAGGAAAAACATTCTTTGTTGAAGGAACAGTTCGTGATATTAAGAAAGACATAATGGACGACATTTATGTAATTCTTGAAGGTGACCAAATGTTTAGAGATGTACAGTGTTTCTTTGACGACAAAAACACAGCTTCTCAACTTCAAAAAGGAATGAGAGTAACTTTTCAAGGTAAGTGTGACGGACTTATGATGAATGTTCTTATGAAAAATTGTGTATTGGTGGATAATTTATCAGACTTAAAAAAGAAGAAAAAATGAGTAAAAGCTACAGCTAACAGGGGTTTGGCAAAATGGGGGCAGACGTGGTAAATTGAGCATTTGTACTTCTATCAACATTCGTGGTTTATTGAACATTTGTGCTTCTAATCCCCCACTTCGCCAAGCCCCAAACCGATGTGGCGAAATCCGCTTACGCTCCTTTCGCCACATCGGGGCGGCGCCTACACCGCACGATGCGCTTGTCGCTTCGCGAACTTCGCACATCATGCGATTTTGCTAAATCCTTTCTCCGAGCTTGCTCGGAAAAAGAACTTCGCAAAGCCGCCGCCCCGTTAGGTGCAAGCGTAAAAGACGACACCGCAACCAAAAACGGACAGACAGAAGAACGAAATATTAACTTTGAAACCGAAAGAAAAAAGTAAACGACATAATGACAGAAATAGCAAAAAATACAAATTTCAATAAAGCTTCAAAAGCAAAGAATGATGAGTTTTATACTCAACTTTCCGACATTGAACGAGAACTAAAACATTATAAAAAGCACTTCAAAGACAAAGTAGTTTACTGCAACTGTGACGACCCGAGAGTAAGTAACTTTTTTCATTTCTTCTCATATAACTTTGAGAAACTCGGACTAAAAAAACTCATTGCTACTTGCTACAAGAATAAAAGTATGGACTTGTTCAGTGAAAACAATTCTGAACAAGCAATTTATTTGGTATATGAAGGCGACAAAAACGGAAATATGGTTCCAGACCCAGCCGAAATTGGTATCAAAGAATTAAAAGGTGACGGAGATTTTAGAAGCAAAGAATGTATAGAACTTTTAAAACAAGCTGACATTGTTGTTACCAATCCGCCTTTTTCTCTGTTCCGTGAATATGTAGCTCAACTTCTTGAATACGACAAGAAATTTTTAATAATCGGTAACGGAAACTCAATCACATACAAGGAGATTTTTAAAAATATTCAAGACAACAAAATTTGGCTAGGTGTTACAAAACCCCAACTTTTTCTAATTGACAACAAAGAGAAATTCGCTAAGTATTGTAGTGATGCTAACAAACACGTTGTTGAAGGCAAAGAATATTGGGCTGTAAATATCAGTGTTGGCACGCCAACCTATTGGTTTACAAATCTTGATATGTCAAAACGCCACGAAGACATAATTCTATACAAAAATTATTATGGCAACGAAGAAGAATATCCAAAATATGCCAATTATGATGCAATTGAAGTCGGTAAAGTGAAAGATATTCCTGTGGACTATGAAGGAGAAATGGGTGTGCCGATAACTTTTTTAGATAAATACAATCCTGAACAATTTGTGATTATTGGTTCAAGTATCACACTTGGTGTTCCAATGTCAAAGTTTGCCGAAAAAGGAACATATTCAGCAGGTGGCCCACGATTTTATTTAGACAACGGAGACGGAACATTCAAAAGATTGTATGACAGAATAGTTATCAAAAACAAGAAAGTGCAAAAATGAAAATAGAACTTAAAGAAATAACAGTCCGAGACCTTACAAATGGTTACGAAGACAACCAAGAAAACGGAGTTGTTGGTTATGGTGGCAAATTAGACATTCGACCACCCTATCAACGAGAATTTATTTACAAAGAGAAACAGCGTGAAGCAGTAATAGACACCATTACAAAGGACTTCCCTTTGAATGTAATGTATTGGGCAGTTCGTGAAGATGAAAACTTTGAAGTAATTGACGGACAGCAACGAACAATTTCAATAAGTCAATTTGTTGAAGGAGATTTTGCATATAAAAGCCGATACTTCCACAATCTTCAAAAGGACGAACAAGAACAGATTTTAAACTACAAACTGATGGTTTATCTGTGTAGCGGTGAAGACAGTGAAAAATTGGAGTGGTTCAAGACAATCAACATTGCAGGAGAAAAACTAACCGACCAAGAATTAAGAAATGCTGTTTATTCAGGTTCGTGGGTTTCAGATGCAAAAAGATATTTTAGTAAAAATAGTTGTGCTGCTTATGGTTTAGGCGGTGACTATATGAACGGTGTTGCAATTAGACAAGATTATTTAGAAACAGTTATTGGTTGGATTTGTGGCGACAATAGTGATGACGGCATTAAAAACTATATGGCTAAACAACAACACGAGCCAAACGCAAATGACTTGTGGTTGTATTTTCAAAGCGTCATAAATTGGGTAAAAGCAATTTTTCCAAAGTATCGCAAGGAAATGAAAGGTTTACAATGGGGTTTTCTTTACAACCAATTCAAAGACCAAAAATTTGACCACAAGAAACTTGAAGAAGAAATCACCAAACTAATGCAAGACGAAGACGTAACCAACAAAAAAGGTATTTACGAATACGTTTTGACACGCAAAGAAAGGTTTTTAAATATTCGTTCATTTACTGACAATCAGAAACGAGAAGCATACGAAAGACAACAAGGAATTTGTGTAAAGTGCGGTGAGAAATTTGAACTAAACGAAATGGAAGCCGACCACATTACACCTTGGCATTTAGGCGGACAGACAAGTGCTGAAAATTGTCAAATGTTGTGCAGGGACGACAACAGAAGGAAAAGCGGAAAATGACGAACAACAACATAGGACAAGAACGCCAGCACCTAACAGCGGTTTGGCGTAATGGCGGGTGTAGTGCTTCGTATGACAGTTTTGCGGTAGGTTCAAGTGCAGTTCTTCGATTGAACTTTTGTGCTAAAAAACCGCCACTACGCCAAGCCGCAAAACGTTACCTGCTATTATAAATGACGACACGACAGGACAACATATTACCATTACAGAATGACCAACCTGAATTAGTTTTCATTTTTGGTGCAGGTTCTTCATACCCTGACGGAATACCAATACAATCCGACATTATTCCAATAATTTTGAATAATGACGACTTACAAATAACCAAATCGGAACCAGGAAAACAGATTAGAGAGTTTTTACAAGAAAATTTTTCGATTAATGGAAAACTACCCACACTTGAAGAAGTATTTGGATTTATAGACTTTCACCTAAATAACTCTTTTAGCTTATCAAGTAAATGGACAATAACAGAATTGATTAAATTAAAATCCAACCTGACTAAAATACTTCACTATGTAATCAGTAGCAAAACCAAGACAAGTGAAAATTTTAGACAATTTTGGGAAACAATCAGAACAAACAGAAAACAAATTGGTGTAATTACAACTAATTATGACACACTAATTGACGAAGCTTTTGACAAAATTTACAGTGATTATTTAGTTGATTATTGCATTGACCTAATAAACTTCCGATACCCAAACAACATAACACCTTTTGATTGGTGGGAAAATCCTAATAGACCGGTAACCCAATTTGGTGAACAAACACCAATCAGGACAAAACTTATAAAAATTCACGGAAGTTTAAATTGGAAGTATTGTAATTGTTGTGCTCAAGTGGGTCTGACACCTTGGCAACATAGAATTAACCTTAAAACTGATACTTTTGAGTCATTTACTGAAAGTCAAATTACAACTTGCCCTTTTGACGGACATAAATTGACTTCATTAATACAAGTCCCTTCGCATTTAAAAACCAACAACAACTTTATTTTTAACAAACTATACGAAGAAGCAGGCTATACAATACGTGGAGCTAAAAAATTAGTATTTATTGGTTATTCATTTCCTGAAGCTGACGTTCATATCCGTGCTTTGGTAAAGAGACACTTTAATCCCGAAAATGAAATAATTGTAATCAATAAAAGTTCAGCGAAAGACTTAATTCATAGATATGAAACACTTTCCAAAAATGTCAACTATAAAGAAATGACTTTTGAGAAATTCTTAAAATCACGACTATTTGACAACTTAATGAATGAAAATAACAGCAGGTAACAGCACCTACCCTAAAGTGGCGGTTCAGTGGTTAAATCAAGTTTTGTGCTTCTATCAAAGTTTGTGCTTGGTTGACAGTGAAGTGCTTCGAAATCGCCACCTTCGGGTAGCTGCAAAACGTTACCTGCAATAGTATTAAAACGATGCTCACAACAGAAGAATTAACTGAAGCCTACAAGAAATTTAACGACCAAAAAATCGTGAATCTTGCAATGAATGAAAGCAAAAGTTTACGTGAGGATGCTATTCCAATTCTTGAATCAGAAATTCTTAGACGGAATCTTGACAAAAAGCTTCTTGATTGGATAAAATTAGAAAGGAACTTTTTCAAAGGCGTTGAATTACAAATTTTGAAAAAAGAAATTCAAAATTCTGAATGTAGTGAATGTGGGAGAAAGTTCAATAATGTTCAAGGTTTTAACATTCATTATCTTTCCGCGTTGGATTCCAGTTTTGATTCTGAAATAATTGTCTGCGAATCTTGCGGAAAAAATCTCCGAAAAAAGAGTTATATCAAAACTGCAACTTTAGGATTTTTATCCTTTCGTGGAATTATAAATGTGCCCTTTTACTTTATTGGAGAATTATTTGCAAGTTTTTCCCGAAAAAAAAGAAGTGAAAAAATTATTGAGGAATTTATTTTTCAAAATACAGGACTTATAAGAGAATATGGAAACGAGAAAGTAAATAAATTAATTGGACACCACAATGTTCAACAAGCCAAACAAAATGAATAAAACTACTGCAGGTAACATAGGTTTGGCGCAATTGCGGGGTTGAATCTAATTAGAAAGATTTGAAATATTTAGCCGCCACTGCTTTTTCGTTCCACATTTTTTTGTAACTTAGTTCCACGAAAAAAGCATTGGCTGCGTTTGGTCTGAATTGAACTTTTCGTCCAATTTAGCCCGCACTGCGCCAAGCCTTTTTCCGTTAGCTGCAAGCTTAGACCCGACACAACATATGAGAGAAATTTCAAACCTTGACATAAAAATACAGTTGACAAATGAATATCTACGGACAGGTGGAGTTCAAAGAATATTTGATGTTGATTTGCTTCAAGATTTAATAAATGTAAAATTTGACAATAACGGAAAAGCTTTACCAGAAACAATTACACCAAGACTAAACGCTTTTATGCTTGCAATTTTACATTCACATTCATTGCCACCTTTACAAATTGACAATCAAATTGCAGAATATGGTTCTTTCATACAGAAAAGCACTTTTTTTGACCAACAAAAAATTGAAACAAAAGAACAGGTTGATGAACTTTTAGAAAAGTTCAAAGACACTAAGAATATTTTGTTTAGAGGACAACGAGAAGCAAAGTGGAGACTTTACAGCACCTTACAAAGATTTTGGATTTGGGATAAAATGAATGAAAATGGTGAAGATTACCCAGCGTTTTTAAAAGGTATTATTGAGAATGGTCGCAAAGAATATGAAAATCAAATTTCAGCTATTCTAAAGGAAATTAATGTGGATTCACTCAATGACATATCTGTATTAGGATATTTACAACATCACAATTGCCCGACACCTTTACTTGATTGGACATATAATTTTAAAACAGCACTGTTCTTCGGTGTTGACGGACTTGAAAATTATGAAAGTCCGAGAGAAATTGACAAATATTTTAGCGTTTACTTTATTGAGGAGGAGCATTTTGATAGTGGTGGTATGAGAACACTCTTAAATGAAAGTTTACAAACTGTTGGTGAACAATTGAAACTTGGACTAATAGCCCAAATAGCAAAAGACGAAGAACAACAAAAAGAGATGGAAACTCACTTCAAGAAACGAAGTTTTTTTGACAAGAACAGATTGAACGGAGCAGGTTTAGTAAAGCACATGACAAAAATTGAGCATATGGTAAATATTCCACTTAGTTTTTTTAGCGACAATGATTTTGAATCAGGCATAGCTTTTTCATTGACAAATAGTGAAAATATTAAAAGACAAGAAGGAGTTTTTACTTGGAATGCAGATTTTTCAAAACCCTTAGAAGTAATAGGAAATGAACAATACAGCGAGGCTAAACTCGAGAGTGAACCTGATGACTACAGGTTTTGTGAATGCTACAATATAAATAAAGACCTATCAGATTATATTGTTCAGAAGCTTACTGAAGCCAACATTTCTAAAGCAACAATGTATCCTGACAAAGATATAGACACAAGACACATTTATGACAACAACAAGAAAGCCAGCAGCTAACAGCGGTTTGGCAAAAGGCGGGGTTTCGTGCTTCGTAGAAACATTTGTGCAAGCCCGAACATTTGTGCTTCGTATGAACTTTTGTGCTAAAAAGCCCGCCCTTCGCCAAGCCGCAAAACGTTATCTGCAACCCTAACGAACAGCCTGCAAACATTCAACATTCTGACCAAAAGAAGAAAATTACCAACGCTTCGTAAAATTAAAAGAGGTGCAAGCCGACACACAAAGCCAAAGCATTTGCACCACATTTAATTTTACCCCAACGCTCCCAAGCCCACCCACCACCCGAACATTGACAGAAATTTTGCTAAAAACTTTGGCATCAGAAGCAGAATGACTAAATTTGCCAAAAGTGTCAAGAAATAAATTTCAAGATTATGAAAGAAACATTTGGCGAATACATTCACAAACTAAGAATAGATAATGGCTTGACATTAACTAAACTTGCTGCTGCTTTAGATATAGACCAATCTACCCTATCAAAAATTGAAAACGGTAAAAGAAATGTTCCGTCTGAAATAATACCCAAACTTTCATCATTTTTCAATCTTGACTTAAAAAAATTAGAACACGAGTATTTAAGTGAAAGAATTGCAGAACTAATTTATCCGGAGGAAGAAACTCAAAAGCTGTTTTTAGCTGCTGAAGAGAAAGCAAAATATATGAGAATTAAAAACCAACAACAAAGTACACTCAAGTTTTAACTATGGTAGGAGCATCACTATTTTCAAGTGCAGGCATAGCGGAAACTTACTTTGATGAAGTAGGAATAAACATTGTTGCCGCTAACGAATTGGTTCAGGAAAGAGCCGAATTGTATCAAGCATTATACCCAAATTCTAAAATGATTGCAGGTAGTATTTTGGACGAAAATGTTTTCAGAACACTTGTAAAAAACACGCCTGAAAAGTTAGATTTTTTGATTGCTTCACCGCCTTGTCAAGGAATGAGCGTAGCAGGAAAAAACAGAAATATTGAGCAAATGCTCAATGACGAAAGGAATTATCTTGTTTTCAAAATCATTGATTTTATCAAACTCAAATCGCCCGACTTTGTGCTGATTGAAAATGTTCCGACATTTTTTAAATTGATTTTACCCTACAAAAATCAACAACTAAAAGTCGTTGAAATTCTAAATCTTCTGTTTGGGAAAGAATATAACATTGAAGCCAATGTTTATGATGCAGCTGAATTTGGTGTTGCTCAAAGACGAACAAGAGCAATCATAAAATTGTACCGAAAAGGCAAAAAATGGGGACAACCATTAAAATCTGAAAAGCAAATAACAGTAGAAGAAAAAATTGGCTTTTTACCAAGCATTGAAGCAGGACAAAAATCAAAAATAAAATGGCACTTTGCCCGAAAACATTCGGATAGCCACGTTCAATGGATGAAACACACGCCAACAGGACAAACTGCTTTTGAAAACAAAAAATATTTTCCAGTAAAACCAAATGGAGAAAAAATTAAAAGTTACAATACATCGTACAGACGAATTAATTGGGACGAACCTGCACCGACAATTACAATGCGAAACGATGCAATCAGTTCACAACTGAATGTACATCCAGGCAGGAAATTGAAAAACGGAACTTATTCAGACGCAAGAGTTTTAACACCGTTGGAGCTTATGTTATTGTCGTCTTTACCACAAGATTGGAATATTCCCGACAATACACCCGAATTGCTTATTAGAAAATGTATTGGCGAATGTATTCCACCATTGCTCATTAAAAACATTGTTGCCCAAATAAACCGATAATATGACTTTAAGAATTGATAGTAAAAAGTGGATTTTATACAGACACACAAGGGATTTTGACAAACTTTGTGTGGTTGCTGAATTTTTGAAGTCATACACCAAAACAGGGATTTCAACAGACGAAAAAACGCAACTAAACTTAAAGTTACGTGAATTAGGATTGTACAGTGAACGAAATCCCGAATTACCGCTTGATGCGATAAATCACAAAATCAATCAACTTTCGTATTATATGTTTGGCTACCAAGCCAAAGTTGACGGACAAGACAGATTTTTGTTTAGTCCGCTTGGCAACTTGTTTTTGAAACACGTTGAAGATAAAGAGAAAACGGCTAAAATATTTCTTACAATGCTTTGGGCTGTTCAATATCAACACCCACATAGCGGAACAGATAGCGAATTTCAACTTCATCCGTTTCGTTTGATTTACAAATTACTTTCAGAACCAAAACTTTCAAATAAACTTTACGCTTTTGAAGTGGCTTATTCGGTTGTTTTTCTGAAAGAGGTAAACAATACGGCTTACGAAGAATTGGTAAATGATTTATTGGAATTACGCAAACTTTCAGATGAGCAACTCGCTCAAAAATTTCAAGAAGACCGACACGCATTAGTAAATTCGGCTTATGAGTGGGATTATTACGTTTCTAGTTTATTTCAAAGTTCAGGCGTTTTGAACAAAAAAGACGGAGTTGTGATTACCAAATTGCAACACGGCAACACAAACACATTCCGAAAAATAACACGAAACGAAGTTTCAATTCCCGAAAATTTGAAATCGTTAATTGAGCAATTAGAAAACGAATATTCGTTTTTAGAGAAACCTTTATTGCTCAACGACCCTGAACGTTTGAAATTAGACGTTGTAAAAGAGATATACGGTTTCTATCCAAAAACGCTTTTGGTTGAAATAGGCGAAGCCGTTGACGATTTCAAATTTGAATTACTTAATCTTCCAAAATTGATTGAGCAATATGCAAACAACAATGACGGAGCGGAAGCATATCTTTTTGAAGATGCTTTAGCAGACGGCTTCAATATGTTCTACAACATAGAAGCAAACAAAATTAGCGGAGCAGGAAATACAGATTTAGAGTGTTTGTACATTCCCAGAAAGAAAAAATTTACTGTTGAAGCCAAATCAACTAAAAATAAACTTTCAAGTGTAAACGCAGGAAGATTAGCAGGACACCGTGAAAAAATTGGAGGTGCTTACACCATCGTTGTAACGCCAAGGTACGTTCCTGCTGTGCTTCAAGATATTCGTACAAGTCCAATCGTAATTATTCGAGCAAATACTTTTTCGGAATATCTGTACAACTGCATTGACAACGATATTAGAGAAATAGACTATGAAGATTTTGACAGTATTATCGTCAATAATCTAGGAAAAGACATCAGTAAAAACATTTCGGACTTAACCATTTCAAGGTTCGCAACCCAAAAATAAAACTTGCTATGATTACAATTACAAGAGAAGATAATATGGCGTTAATGGCAAGGTATCCAGACAATTATTTTGACCTCGCAATCGTTGACCCGCCTTACGGAATCTTAAACAAAACCAAACGAGGCGGAGACCATAAATTTAATATGGAAGAATACAGTCAATGGGATGTAAAACCCGATGACGAATATTTTAATGAATTATTTCGAGTTTCAAAAAATCAAATTATTTGGGGCGGAAATTATTTTGGACAGCTTTGGGCAAGAAGTCCATACAACAAAGGCTTTATCATTTGGGACAAAAAACAACCCGAAACATTAAATAATTTTTCAATGGCTGAAATGGCTTGGAGTTCATTAGACAAACCTTCAAAAATTTTTGAATTTAGCGTTAGAAAGAACAGAAACAAAATCCACCCTACACAAAAACCTGTCGAGCTTTACGAATGGCTTTTAAAAATGTACGCTAATCAAGGCGACAAAATTTTAGACACACATTTAGGAAGCGGAACGATTGCAGTTGCTTGTTACAATGCAGGATTAAGTTTAACCGCTTGTGAAATCAGCGAAACATATTATTTGAATGCATTAGAAAAAATCAAAGAAATTGTTCCTAAAAGTGCTATTCATACAAACGACTTAGAAGCATTTGCTTTGACATTTCCCGAACAGAAAACATCAAAAAATGGTCTGCATAAATTGTACAAAGAACACGTTGAGCAATTAAGACTTTTCAAGGAAGAACGAGCAAAGTATTATGCAATGGCAAAATGAAAAAAGTAAAGCTAAATAATATTGCAGTTTTGGTGCTGTTCATTACATCGTATATTCCCTTATTTGGATTGTTAATCTTACGACAAATCAAACAAAATATTGAGTATTTGAATTTTGGACACTTCAACCAAGAAAGTATTCTATTGGCTTTTAAAAAATTCGGATTAAGTGGTTTTCTCTTTCTTCTTGCCATTTTTGGATTTGTTGGATTGAAATTCTTATTGACAAATTTAGATAAGAAAAGACCAAATGGAGAACTTGTAAAAATAGTTGAAGTCGAAAACAAAAACAGTGAAACAATAAGTTATATTTCTACTTACATCGTTCCGTTTATCTTTCAGGACACGAACAATTTGTTTGATATTTCTTCGATTTTCATTGTTTTGGTCATCATTTTTTTCATTTATACCAAATCAAATATGATAGTGATAAATCCAATTTTGAGTATTAGTCATACGCTTTACCAAATAGATTACAATAAAAAAGGTAAGACGAAAAAAGGACTTTTGATAACAAAAGAAGAAGATTTGGAAAGCGGACAAGAAGTAAAAATAAACCTAATTACGAAAAATATTTATTATGGATAAATCTATATTGGTTGATATAATCGGTCAGGCAAGTGCGGAAAACTTGAAGATGTACTTTGTAACTCGTATTCTCAAAGAGGGAATGAAAGCTAACTCACGAGTTTTAGAGAAATTTGATTTTAAAGTTTATCAAATTGAAATTACAGACGAAGTAAGAAAGTATCTTTATGAACTTTCACTAAAACAGTTCCAAAAAATTCAAAATAACGAAGATTTACACTTCTTTGATTATGATGTCATTGCAGACGAAACAGAACATTTATTTACTTATCAAATGGAAAATAAAGTTGGCTCATTTTCAGATGTTATTTACAATCAATTAAACCAAAGTCCTCAAAAAATCACAGATTTAAACGATATACTTCAAGACGAAACACTTTGGGCATATTGTATAGAGTTTGAGATTGACAGCGATAAATCTTTTTACACATTTAGAAAAATTTCACCAGGAAAAGTAGGTGTTGAAAAAGAAAAAGACGGAGAAAAGAAAAGTATAGGTAGCCAAATAAGAACCTACTTTGACACCAATACTAATACGTTGTCGCTATTAAAAAGTGATACTGTTTATTTAGACAAGCAAATAGATTGCATTTTTTACGAAGAAACTTTTTACGTTTTGAAAAAGTATTACTTTGAGCAACTCGTTGGTTTACAAGAAGAATACAAAAAGAGAGCGGAAGATGTTGCGACTTCAATTTCTAAACACGAATGCTTTGGAGATGTAAAACTTCTATCGGACAAAATAGAAACAAAAGTTGCTATTCACAAAAAGCTAATGAAGTTGGAAAAAATCGGAAATCTAAATTCATTAACTTCAAAAAACATAAAGAAATTAGAAACATTAGGTAAGAAGAAAAAAGCACCAATAAATTTGAAAGACGGCAAAATTCAGTTTGAAACGGAAGAGGATATAGACAATGTAATCAAACTTTTATGCGACTATTTCAAAACAGGAGATTATTCGGGTAAACCATACGGAACATATGCGGGAAAACTACAACCATCAGAGTAACCCAACGCTTTTGGTAGCACATTTGCATTTTGCCAACCGCACAAAGCCAAACAAAAATGCAAAAGAGCTACCAAGCCAACGCACCACGACACGACAGACAAACGAAATCGAAAAAAGGGCAGCAGATAACAGCAGTTTGGCAAAATGGCGGCTGAAGTGCTACTATGAAACATTTATGCAAGGTTCAACAGTAGTAATTCTATTGAACATTTGTGCTAAAAATCCGCCACATCGCCAAGCCGAAAACCGTTATGGGCAAGTGTAAAACGACAGACAACAACGAATGAACACATATTTATTTTTATGGAACCCTAAAAAGTGGACTTGGACGACACTTGAACAAGACATTGAACAAGTGGACTTAACAGGTCGATGTTCGCAACGTTGGAGTTGTGGAAATACAAAATCAATTCAACCGGGTGACAGAATTTTTTTACTCAAAGTTGGGACAGAACCGAAAGGAATTATTGCAGCGGGTTTTGCGACCTCAACACCTTTTTACGAAAAACATTGGAGCGGAGAAAATAAAGACACATTATACATTGACGTTGACTTTGAAGTCTTACTCAATCCTGACCAAGAACCAATTTTGACAGTTGACATATTAAAAAAGGGAAATTTAGCTCAACAAAATTGGCGACCTATGGCTTCTGGAATTTCTGTAAGAACCGAACTTGTTGACGAACTTGAAGCTGTTTGGTTTGACTTTTTGACAACTCAAAAAATTAGACACAACCCTTTTATTCCGACAGACAACAATTCTCAAAAGACTTACACCGAAGGAACGCCAAATCAAATTTCAATAACAAAATACGAACGCAATCCATTCGCAAGGAAAAAATGTTTAGAAAATTTCGGTTACTCGTGTGTCGTTTGCGACTTCAATTTTGAGAAAACATACGGGCAAATAGGAAAAGGTTTTATTCACGTTCATCATTTGACACAAGTTGCAACTGTTGGACAAACTTATGAAATTGACCCAATAAAAGATTTACGACCTGTTTGCCCAAACTGTCATTCAATAATTCACCGACAAAAAACACCTTTGACAATTGAGGAAGTAAAAATATTAATTAACGAAAATGCGGACTGAAAAAAGAACACCAGCCCATAACATCGGTTTGGCAATATGGCGGCTGAAGTGCTTCTATGAAACATTTGTGCAAGGTTCAACAGCAGTAATTCTATTGAACTTTTGTGCTAAAAATCCGCCACATCGCCAAGCCGCAAACCGTTATAGGCGATTTTAAGAACTACACCACTACTAACAAACAGACAGACATTAAATATGAGCTTTTACGCAAAAATTAAAGACCAAGTAACCGAACTGACAGGACAGTTTAACTACCCGAATGACGGAACTTCATTTGGACATTTTATTCTTAGAGAATGTTTTAACAAAATCATAGACTTTGAATATGATGGGACAGACTATGACAGTTTTATCAAAGACCATATTGTTGATATGGCAAACGACTTGGGAAATGATGCGATTTTTACAAATCAGAAAAACCGTGAAATAATTGTTTTTCAATTCAAGTATTCCAGTGGACAGCTTTTGAACACCAATGAAATAAAGAAAAATAAAAAATTCGTTGACTGGATCTTAAACTTAAGCCCAGACCATTTGACACCAAACCCAAAACTGAAAAAAATACTTAATGAAGAAATATCGCCAATTCTAACGCCTGAAAATATAGCTACAAACAATTACAGCGTTAGCTTCTACTACATTGACAATGGATTTGAAGGAACAATAAAAACAGACATTAAAGCCCTTTACACTAATTACAATGACAAAGACATTAACTTTCAAATCAAGTTTTACAACTATGAAGAACTTGAAGAGCTTTATGATGACATAGAAATTCCCAAAAATGAAGTAACATTGAAAGTTGTTCCCAATGAATACTTTATTAAAAAGGTAAGCTATCACGACACAATTGAAACGCCAGTTGAAACAATAGTAACAAGTATTATGGCTAATTCATTGAAACCAATAATAGAAGAAAAGAAAGAGCTAATACTTACTTTGAATGTTCGCTATTACAAAGGCGAGAATGACATAAACTCAAAAATAAAGACAGAATATTCCAAAGGAAAAAAATCAAATTTTTGGATTTTAAACAACGGTATAAATGCCGTTTGTGAAGATTTTGAAATTGACAACGGTTCTTTAAAAATTAAGAACTTTCAAATCGTTAACGGTGGGCAAACAACAAAGACACTTACAAGAATTGTAAATGATTTACCTGATGAAGTCCAAATATTAATGCGACTTACAAAAATCAAAGACAAGACACAGACCTCAAAAATATCAATGGATATTGCTGTTGCGAGCAATAGCCAAAATGCAATTAGTGCAAGAGATTTACATTCAGGCGACAGAATACAAAATAAAATATTCGCTAACCTTGATGCAGTCGGTATTTTCTATGACAAAAAAGATGGTGAATGGGCGACACTTTCAAAAAAGAAATACCGCAATCCATTTGGTAATAGTCCAATGCACTTGAAAATACATAACACGGACTTGGGTGTTGCATATCTATCTTTCTATTTACAAGTTCCTATCTCAACGGCTGGAAGACATAAACTTGTTTTCTCTGAAATTTACTACGACCAAATTTTCAGTATGACAACCAATGAAGATGACCAATTTTATAAACTAATGTTGGCTTACAGAATTGCGGAAAGAGTAAATCGTATCAAGACTGAAAAAATAAACAGCTACGAAATTCTTCAGAACAACTATATCAATGATGTTCTTGTAGCCTTAGCGGGAATTTACTTTTTCAAAGATAACCTTACTAAAATTGCGACTGTTGATGATTTGGCTGAAAAACTCAAAGAAATTAAAGGACAAGCAATTATCAATTCAGCAGAAAAGTATATTCTAAACCTTGACCAATCATTTGACGACTACATACTTAAAATTATTAGTGCTGTTCAGTATAGACTTGACACCAAAAAATCAGGAAAAAAGGATTATACAGGACAAGAATGGTTGCCGACAGAAACAAACAACTGGCTTAAAAAGGACGGAACATATAGAGAGATTTATGAAGAAGTAATTAAGAAATTGAAACAATAATGATGGACGGACAAAGAAAAACCGCCTATAACATCGGTTTTGCAATATGGCGGCTGAAGTGCTTCTATTAAACATTTGTGCAAGGTTCAGCGGCAGTAATTCTATTGAACTTTTGTGCTAAAATTTGCCACATCGCCAAGCCGCAAACCGTTAGCTACCATATCATAACGGATCTTCGATGACAAAAACGGAAATAGAAGAATATTTAGTAAAACTCGAACATAAATTATTGATTGAATCAGAACAACACTCAATCGAATTGACTCGCGAATGGGCTAAATCATTTCCTAATGAATCTGCAGTTTACCTATTCCGAGAAGAAGGAGAAATTTGCTATGTTGGTGAAACTGGAAGTTTACGTGGTCGTATGACTGACATATTAAATACCAAAAATCATACTGTAAGACGGAATTTAGGAAAATCTCATTATTCAGAATTTCCGAGCTATGAAGAACCTTCTTCTAGAAAAGGATTTTCGGACGATATAGAAATTATGCTAAATGACAGAATTCAAAAACATCTGACTTTATCATATATTACAATAAATTTAGGACGTAAGGAATTAGAAGAGCGACTTTTTGACAAATTGAAACCGAAATACAGCCTGAAAGGAAAAAGAGGAAAGGAAAAATCTTACTCCAAAACCGACAAACAAAAAAATCATAAAAATGCTTATGAAAAATGGACACTGGAAAATGATGAGAAATTGGAAATTCTATTTTGCGAAGGAAAAACGATAACGGAATTAAGTAAAATATTTGGACGAAATAATGGATCAATTAAATCAAGAATTAAAAAGCTCGAACTTAAAGAGAAATACGGTAGCTAACATCGTATATGTGCAAGAGCGGGTTAAGTGATAAATCGAAGTTTCGGTTTTCTATATCGCAAAAACCATTTTTTATGTGCATAAAAAATGTAAATTAGCAAAGAAAAAATGGTTTTGCTTACGTCAGTGCAAATTGAAAGTTTCGGCTTCAAAATCCGCTCCTGACACATATACGCAAACCGATGTGGCGAAATCCGCTTACGCTCCTTTCGCCACATCGGGGCGGCGCCTTCACCGCACGATGCGCTTGTCGCTTCGCGAACTTCGCACATCATGCGATTTTGCTAAATCCTTTCTCCGAGCTTGCTCGGAAAAAGAACTTCGCAAAGCCGCCGCCCCGTTAGCGGTCATTGTAGGACGACACACACAGACAACGAATGAACAAACAAGGATTAGTATATTGTATTCAACCTGACCAATACGACATTTTTGATGAGCGTATTAGTAAACCTATTTGTATTAAACAACTGGACAAAGGTGTTGAGACAGGTTCTATGGTTTTTCAAGAATTAGACGAAGTCAACTTTACAAAAAATCCATTGACTTACTTCCCTCCTAATAATGTTGGACTTTTACTTTCAATTAGCAAAAGGCATTTAAAAGACGCGAAAGACCTTTTTAAAAAACACATTGACCCACATTTGGTAAACCACTCCTTTGTTGACGCAGCGACTAACAAAAAGGAGTTTTTAAAGGAAAAATCAAAAGTGGTAGCTGACTACATTGAGACAATCCAAATTTGTATAGTTTTCGGTTATACTGCATTGGAGGCTTTTTCAAACCTTAGTATTACCGACACTTATCAATACAAGGTTAATGTAAAAAGTAAAGGAATTGTAGAGCTATATGACAAGAAAGCAATTGAACGCTGGGTTAGCCTTGGCGACAAATTATCAAAAATTTTACCCGACATCTATGAAACAAAGAAAATTGAAACCACTAAATTTTGGAGTTACTTTACTAAGTTAGAAAAATATCGCCACGACATTATTCACCAAAAGACAATTGAGAGAACTGACTTTTATAAGACTTACTTCAACAAGGACATTTTTGAAATTTGCGCAAGTGCAGAGACGGTATTGAAGTTTTTTTACGAAGCTCATTCAGACAAACAACGGACAAATCCATTGTGGCCTTGGCTTATTAATAAGGATAAGGAATTTCCTTTGACAACTGATTTCAAATCTGAGAACTTTGAAGTGATAGGTAATTTATTTGAAGGCAAGACAAGTAATAAAAACAATGACAGAAAAAGAACAACGAACCGCTAACAGCACATTTGCAATAGGCGGGGTTTCGTACTCCGCAGACAGTTTTGTGGTAGCCGAAAGTTTTGTGCTCCGCATAAAAATTTGTGGTAAAAATCCCGCCCATCGCAAATCTGCAAAACGTTATGCCTCATGCTAAAGACGGAGACCGCCAAGTATTAGCATCTACTTTTATCCATCCAGCATTTAGGCGACCTTTCTCGACAAGATTAGACATATATTTATACATCTTTTCGTTGCTTTCATAACGTCTGACAAGCTCATACCAATTATCAATGAATGGTTGCCAAATAGGATAAGTTTCTTTTATTTTTAGCAAATCGCTATCTGACAACTTACAATCTTTCCACAGTTTATAACACCTGCTGAAATCATCCGCATCATAAGGAATCTCTGCACGGAACTTTTTAATATTGTTAGGATTTATAGTGTTTGAAACTACAGCCCACATTGTTTTTGAACTCATTCCAACTTCCCCAAAAACTATCCATTCGTTTAAAGTCATATTTCTGTTTTTTATTTTAATAATCTAAAAGCACGAAGGCATAACACGGGTTTTGCGTCAGGCGGGTGGATTTGCTCCGTTTGACGATTTTCCGCTCCGAATCCCGCCCGAACGCAAACCCTGAAACCGTTGTGCAACATTTAATAAAACGCTATGAAGAAAATAATATTCTCGATTTTTTGTTTGCTTGGATTAAATTCTTGTAATGGACAAAAAAATAATTTAAACGATTCTGAAATCAAACTAATTGGCGAATTAAAACTTGACAAAGAAACTGCACAAGAAATAAAAAGTCTAACGAATGGAAATTTTGAACTTGCAAAAGGATTTGAAGACCGCGAAAATTTGTATGATGATATTCCAGAACTAAAAAATTATTCAAAAAAACTACCTAAAGCTATCAAAATTAATTCAAAGGAAGATATTGCAACTAAAATTGTAAAAGACTTTAAGCAAAAACTAATCGAAAAAGGTCTAATAATTTACAAATCTGAAGAAAATTATAACCAAAAAGATGATGTAATAACTATCTTAAAATCCGAAAATAAATATGAACCACTTTATTTTGAAGGAACAAATGCAGTAAATTATGATATGAATACACCTCAATTAATAGAAAAACTTAAAGTTTGGGATAAACTTTACGGAATTGAATTAAATGGGGTTGGTTTTGATTATTTGTCAGGTGATTTTAAAAAACTTCCCGATGACTTAAGATCTTTTTCTACCGAAATGTATGACTTTTGTCCAGATATTGTTGACCAAGGAGTTGGAGATTTAGACAAACTTATTGAAGCTCTTAAAGATTCCAAATCATTTTTTCTTTGGTGGGATTAAAAAAAACGTCGCACAACATTGTATTGGCGAAATGCGGGGTGAAAGTCTTGGTTGCACTATTCTACTTTTTTAGTCGCCGCTATTTTTCAGTTCAACTTTTTTAATTAACTTAGTTTCACCGAAAAAATATCGGCTTCGCTTGGTCGAAATTGAACTTTTCAGTCCAATTTAGCCCGCACTTCAGCCAATACTTTTTCGTTAGGCGTAATGCTACCAGCGACCGTGCTAAACTCAACATTTTGACTAAAACAGACAGAGAACATAATAAAATTTGTAAATTTGCGAAATGGAAAACATTGTATCAGAACCAGTAGAAACATATAACCAAATCGGACTAGGTTTGACAAATTATGTTGATACAAGAAAACTATCACCAATTTTGAAATGGGCAGGTGGAAAAGAACAAGAATTAAAATATATTCTTCCAAATTTACCACAAGAAAAATTTACAGACTATTATGAACCGTTTGTTGGTGGTGGTGCTGTTTATACAGCTATTCAAGCTGACAAATATTTTATTAATGATAAATCTGAAGAACTAATTTTATTATATAGAAGTTTAACAAACGGTGATAGAAAGGTATTTTTTCAAGCAACAAAAGAAATAATTCATAATTGGGATTTATTAGGTATTGTAACAAAAGAAAACTCAACTTTTTTTATAAATACTTACAAGGAATTTTCTGAAAATAAAATTACAGAAACAAAATTAAAAGACGTTCTTTTTGAGTTTATACTTAAAAATGCTGAACAATTTAATGGAATGTTTTCTACAATTTTTAATTTTAATATTGAAAATTTCATAAAAGAAATAAAAGTAAATCTTATTCGCAAAATTAAGCGAATGAAAGAGTTAGAAATTTTAAAATCTAAACTACCAGATTCTGATATTTTAGACAATATCGAAACAGCCTTTAAAAGTGCATTTTATATGCACTTTCGACACATTTATAACAATACTGAAAAATATAATATTCAAAATGCTTTTAAATCAGCAATATTCTTATTTATAAGAAATTTTGCATACAGTGGTATGTTTCGCTATAATTCAAGTGGAGATTTTAATGTTCCTTATGGTGGAATTGCTTACAACAATAAAAATTACAGTAAAAAAATTGAATATTTAGAAACACAGGAATTAAAATCTTTACTTGATAACACAATAATAGAAAACGAAGATTTTGAACAATTTTTTGAGCTTCACAAGCCGACAAAGAATGATTTTATTTTTCTTGACCCACCATATGATAGCGAATTTAGCACATATGCTAAAAATGAATTTACAAGAAAAGACCAAGAAAGATTAGCAAACTATCTAATAAATAGTTGCAAAGCAAAATGGATGATGATAATTAAAAATACTGATTTCATTTTTGATTTATACAATGACAAAGGATTAAATATTCAATCGTTTGAAAAAACCTATTTAGTTAGTTTTATGAATAGAAACGACAAAAATGTTGAACACCTTTTAATCACAAATTATTAAAAAATAATAATGGCAGCACATACAGAAGCACAGATAAGACGAGCGATTAAGCCGTTATTAACCGTTTATGGTGAATTAAACACCTCAGAAGTTAAAAATCTATTGCATACAGTTTTAGAATTTAGTGAAGAGGACAATATACCTTCTGCAACAAGAAACGAAGTTCTTATTATTCAAAGAATAGGAAATATTGTTGCTCACCAAACAGAAACAATAAAAATCTACGATGAAGGTTTTATACTTGACAAGAATTTTCGACCAGCTAAATTTTCTTTAATTAACCCTATTTCACAAGCTGTTATTCAACCTGCGGAAGTAACAACAATAAAGGAAAAAACAAGACGCTTTATTGCTCGTAAAGTTGATTGGGAAAAAGCACGTGACAGAAATAATGAAATTGGAGACCAAGGCGAAGAATTTGTATTAGAGTTTGAAATAGACCGTTTAATCGAAACACTTGTAATAGACAGAACAAATGCGACACAAAATGTTCAGCATTTAAGCCGTTTGCAAGGAGACGGTCTTGGTTATGATATTTCCTCAATAAATGATGACGGTTCACCTCGTTATATTGAAGTAAAAACTACAAGTGGTGGTTTTAATCAGCCATTTTATATGAGTAAAAACGAAAGACATTTTTTTGAAGAATATGGAGATTCTGCATTTATTTATAGAGTTTACAATTTTAACAGAGAAACAAGACGTGGCGATGTTAGAATAATAACTCAAACAGAATTGTTCTCAAATTTCAACTTTGACACAATTACTTGGCAAGTAACACCGAAATAAAAAGCACTACGCCTAACAGCAGTTTGGCAAAATGGCGGGTTCAGTGCTAAATTCAACGGCAGTACTTCGATTGAACTTTTGTGCAAAACTGAACATTTGTGCTTTGATTTCCGCCACTTCGCCAAGCTGCAAACCGATGTGGCGAAATCCGCTTACGCTCCTTTCGCCACATCGGGGCGGCGCCTACACCGCACGATGCGCTTGTCGCTTCGCGAACTTCGCACATCATGCGATTTTGCTAAATCCTTTCTCCGAGCAAGCTCGGAAAAAGAACTTCGCAAAGCCGCCGCCCCGTTAGCAAACAGCTTACCAAAAATTCCGCAGAAAGAAGATTGGTAAAAGAGTTTGTGAAGTTTTGAAATAAAAAACTCGACAAATGTTAAATTTAGATTATAGAATAGCTTTTCTTGGAGTTATAGTTTTTACTCTTGGACTACTTTGGTTTTTTCTTGTTGAACTTCTTTTACCTGCTCTTCTTGAGGAGTGGAAGTACAGAAGGAAGTAAGTTTATCTCGACATATATAAGCATTTAATAATAACCCTATTATTGCAAATACCCAAGCTAACCTTTGTAAAAATTCTTTAAGTCGGTCTAACACTACTTTTTTACAGTAGCCACCATTTCTGACCAATATTAAACCTGAATAGGTTATAAGGTAAACTGGTACTTCGGTATTCTTTAGGTTAGGATAATTGTAAATTAAACCTTCTTTCTCTAAATGTAACATTGCAACTCTTAAATAAAGGCGTTCTTTATTTTTTGTTAAAAAAGGTTTAAATGAATATATTATACCGAATATTTTATCTTTGTGTTCATTGTAACAAGTTTTTGAAGCTATTATATCTTCGTCTTGTTGTTCGACACTTGACTCAAGAAAACTTAATACGTCATCCAAGAAACGTATTTTACTTCCCGCTAAAAGTTTGTACATAAAGAATAAATTAGAATGACGAAAGTAAGAAAAAATAACTAAATTGCAATCAAGATAAACTCAACTCACTACCAAGTGTAAAGAAAAATATTAAATTTAAAAAAAAATAAAATGAATTACTCAAATTTTGTTATTTTAAACTACGATTTAGGGATTAGGGGCGAATACGACAACTTATATATATTTTTAGATACAAATAAAGCAATAGATTGTGGTAATTCAAATTGCTTTTTTGAATATAGTTTCAAAGGTACTGATATAGAATACGAAGATAAGTTTAAGCAGTTAAAAGAAGATTTAGACAAAACAATTACTTTCAGTAAAAGTGACAGAATATATGTGATTGTTCACAGTATTGATGGAACACCTCGCGGAAAGTTTATAGTTGGACAAAGAAAGACACCTGTTTGGGATGGATACGCTGAAAAAGAAGTTGATGATAGTTTACCATTCTAAAGATGAAAACAATATTACTTGATACAGGGTATTGGATAGCTTTGTGTAACCCTGAAAAAGAGAAAGAGAAGCAAAATGTTGTCAAACATATTACAAAGTTAATAGACGGAAACAATTATAAAATTATAATACCTTTCCCCACATTATATGAATTTTTAAATTCAAAACTTTCTCGAAAAGGTAGACAAAGATTTCATTTAGAAACTGAACTTTCAAAACAGAAATATGAAAAAGTATATGATGAAAAATACCGCAAAAAAGCTTTAGAAAATTTCTTTAAACAATTTTCATTTGTAAATTACGACATAAGTTTAGTAGATGAAATTATTAAAGAAATGATTGAAGATACAACACTAAAGACTGACATTATAGTAACTTTCGATAATGGATTAAAAAATTATGCAAGGTCTATGAATGTAGAGGTTATAGAATAAAAGCCGATTTGCTAACAATAATTTTACAAGATTTGGGCTTTTGTGATTAAAATAAGTTGATTTTTTGTAACAAACATTTAGAATTTTTTGAAAATTGGGACTGGCTTTCCCCAAACCTCGTAAAGCCCGAAAACGTTAGCAGTAACCGTATTAGAAAAAACGCTCAGAGAAATATAAATCATTGAAATAATTAAAAACACCTAATATAAAAACTTTTATGGAATCAGACTTGAAAATTAAACTTGAACAATTACATCAAAGAGTTGACCAACTTAAAGACCAAATTAACACAGAAGAAGCGACTAAAAATGCATTCGTAATGCCGTTTATTCAAATTCTTGGATATGATATTTTTAATCCAACGGAAGTAATTCCAGAATTTATTTGCGACATAGGAACTAAAAAAGGTGAAAAAATTGATTATGTAATTAAAAAAGATAACGAACCAATTTTAATTATTGAGTGCAAACATTGGAAAGAAAATGTTGATGCTCATAATTCGCAATTACATCGTTACTATCACGTTTCCAAATCAAGATTTGGTGTTTTGACAAATGGACATCAGTATAATTTTTATTCTGATTTAGAGAAACCAAATATAATGGACGACAAGCCATTTTTCACATTGGATTTATCAAACATAAAAGATTCGAATATAAAAATCCTTGAAAAATTCTCTAAAAATGGGTACAATTTAGAAGAAATTTTGGATTCTGCGGAAGCATTAAAATATATTAAAGCAATCAGAAACGAATTTGAGAAGGAACTTCAAGAGCCATCAGATGAAATTGTTCGGTTATTAGTGAACCGATTTTTTGACAAACCTATGACAGCATCAAGACTTGTAACATTCAAAGAATATACAAGAAAAGCGTTTTCAAATTCCATAAATGATTCAATAAATTATAGACTGAAAAATGCATTGAACATTAATGAAAATGTTCCTTCTAAATCTGTAGAGCAAATTGAATCTGTTGATGCAAATTCAGAAATTCCAAAATTTATAACTACCGAAGAGGAAGTGGAAGCATCTCAAATTGTAAAAGCAATTTTAAGAGAAGTGATTCCATCTTCAAGAATAGCATTTAGAGATACACAATCTTATTTTGGAATACTATTAGACGATAATAACAGAAAACCAATATGTAGACTTCATTTTAATTCGTCAAATAAATACGTTGAACTTTTCAATAATGGAAAAGATAATGGTGAGAAAAAATTAATTGGTTCGTTAGATGAAATTTATGATTTCAAAAATGAACTACATTCGACAATTAAAAATTATGAATAATAACGGCTACTGCTAACATCGGTTTGGCTATATGGCGGCTGAAGTGCTTCTATGAAACATTTGTGCAAGGTTCAACAGCGGTAATTCTAATGAACTTTTGTGCTAAAATTCCGCCACATCGCCAAGCCGTAAACCGATGTGGCGAAATCCGCTTTCGCTCCTTTCGCCACATCGGGGCGGCGCCTACACCGCACGATGCGCTTGTCGCTTCGCGAACTTCGCACATCATGCGATTTTGCTAAATCCTTTCTCCGAGCTTGCTCGGAAAAAGAACTTCGCAAAGCCGCCGCCCCGTTAGCGGAAATTTTATGACCGACACCGAAAAAATAGTAAACAAGACAAAAGAATATATTCTGAAACTTTATTCGGAAGGTTATAGCACACACCAAAATATGGTAACAGGACTAAAAAACGGCATTGACTTTTTTGTTGGGCGAAAGGACGGTATTGACACAATCAAAGATGAAATATTGACAACTTGTTTGGCAGAGTTTAACGAACGAACCAAAGTTTTTGACAAGATTGGACACTTGAAAATGGTTGACAGAATTAAGACCGACTTTATCAATTTTGTAAACAAATTAAATACAAATGAACTTTCAGACGATTTAACCATTTCTTTTGAAAGACGTTTAAAAAATGAAGAATCTAAAAGTCTTGAAAAATCATTAAAGGACACGTTTGATTTCGGCTCTTGGAAAGACGAAAATTATTATTGGGAACCACTTTCTAAAACTAAAAATTCTGTTCAGACAATTTACTTTGAAGACGACTTATTCCAACCTGAAGACATTCAGAAAATAGTTGATATATTAAAATCAATTTCAGGCGATAGAATTTTTCTACTGACAGAAGATAATATAAACTACGAAGTTGAGACTTCATCGTTTGACATTGATTGGATTGAATCAGCATATAGTGACTTCAAAACAAGTTGGTTAATTTATATTTCCCACGAAGGGACAATAACATTTGCAGGTAAAGAACTTGTATCAAGAATTGAAAACGAATTGACAGAATTAATTAAACATAAAAATCCGTGGAATTAAAAACTTCCGCTAACATCGGTTTGGCAATATGGCGGCAGAAGTGCTTCTATGAAACATTTGTGCAAGGTTCAACAGCAGGAATTCTATTGAACTTTTGTGCTAAAAATCCGCCACATCGCCAAGCCGAAAAACGATGTGGCGAAATCCGCTTACGCTCCTTTCGCCACATCGGGGCGGCGCCTACACCGCACGATGCGCTTGTCGCTTCGCGAACTTCGCACATCATGCGATTTTGCTAAATTCTTTCTCCGAGCTTGCTCGGAAAAAGAACTTCGCAAAGCCGCCGCCCCGTTATGCGAAAGCCTAAAACCGACATCACAACATAAAACTGACAAATAAGAAATATGGCGACAATTCATTTTTTAAATGTTCTTGAAGGAGATTGTAACATAATCCAACATGACTCTGGACGTGTTACAGTTATGGATGTAAGTAACGCTTACAATGACGAAGATACAGCAGAAGAAAAAGCTGTAAAAGCGTCAAAAGAAAGAGAAGAAATGCGGAATAGAACTTTTGTTCCATCAGACAAGAAGAATTATCATCAAAAGAAAGACCCTGACAATCCAATCGACTATTTGAAAAACAAACTAAAGGTCAATGATATTTTTAGGTTTATAATCTCTCATCCAGACATGGACCATTTAGATGGCATAAAAGACTTGTTTGATGAATTTGAAATTACAAATACATGGGATACTGATAATGATAAATACATAGACTTGACTGGATTCTTTGCAGGCTATAACAAAGAAGACTGGAAATTTTACACAAATTTAAGAGCTGGAAAAGTTACAACTACCAAAAGACTTACATATTTCTCGAAAACGAATAATCTGTATTTCAACGAAGACGACATTACAATCTTATGTCCGACTGCGGAACTGGTTAAACTAGGCAATGAAACGGAAGACTATAATGATTCTTCCTATGCAATATTGTTCACTCCACCAAAAAAGAACGGTGGTAAATGGAAAATACTATTAGCTGGAGATACTCACAATGATTCCTGGGATTACATTTTGAAAAATCATAAAAGTGATGTTTCCAATGTTGATATCCTGTTTGCACCACATCATGGGAGAGATTCGAGTAGGAATTATGATTTTTTAGACACCCTTAAACCTAAAGTAACACTATTTGGAAATGCAAGTTCTGAGCATTTAGCATACAAAAAATATCCTGAGACACGGATAACAAATAATCAGGCAGGTTATGTCATCTTAGATATTGCTCTTGACCAAATTGAAATTTTTGTAAAGAACTTTGAGTTTGCAAAAGACTTTAGATTAAATCCTAAACGTAATTGGACTGCTCCTACTTATAATTCCGTTCATAAAGCATATTTACTCGGACAATTAAATGCATAAAAGTTATGGCTGTAAACACATACTATTTAAAAGCTAGATTGTTTCCAACGGTATTGACATCAATACCAGCTTTAATTCTTTACAACAATTTTGTTGCTTCACTATATCATGATAAACTCGAAAATATTTACACAGCACTTCCAATAATCACCGATTTGGTTTTTTCAGGTGCAATAATTTTTTTGCTAGTTCAAATAAATCGGTTCTTATCCAAAGAGATATTTCAAAGACTTTATTTCAAGGACGAAATTAATATGCCAACAACCAACTTATTACTTAAATCAAACAATGAGCTTGAAATAAGCATAAAGCAAAAAATTGACGAAAAAATAAAAAACAAGTTTGACATTACTTTACTTTCTTCAATTGAAGAATCGGCAGACGAACCAAGAGCAAGAAAACTAATTGCGACAACTGTTTCTCAGATTAGAAATGTTCTAAGAGATAACTCTTTACTACTACAACACAATATTGAATATGGTTTTTTCAGAAACCTAATTGGTGGTTCATTCTTAGCGTTTGCAATCTCACTAATTATTCTTATTTCTTCATATTACACTGGCGACATTGCGACAAGAAATTTGGGTTTCATTTTAACCTCAATATACTTTTTACCAATTATACTTAGCAAAGTAATTATAAACAGATACGGAAAATATTATGCAAAAATTCTTTACGAACAATTCTTAACAATTTGACATGGAAGCGGACGAAAGAAAAAGGCCATCGCATAACATCGGTTTGGCAATATGGCGGCTGAAGTGCTTCTGTGAAACATTTGTGCAAGGTTCAACAGCGGTAATTCTATTGAATTTTTGTGCTAAAAATCCGCCACATCGCCAAGCCGAAAAACGTTGGCAGTAATGCCAGAACCCAAAACAACATATGGAAATTATTAACAAACTACAACCTTATTTTCTTTACATAGTTGGCGGACTTATTACAACGACATTGCTATTTTTCAAATCTTACATTCAAGAGAAAGCAAAGCTAAAAGCTCTAAGGTCTGAAAATAAAAAGATTGTAGAGCAAACAGAACAGGTAAAATCTCAATACAATAGAGAATTGGAAGAAATTAAAAGAGAGCATCAACTTAATATTACAAAAAGAAAATATCAATATGAAAGCAAAAAAGAAAATTACTTAAAATTTTTTCAATTACTTGACCAATTTACAAGGGAGAATAATGTAAAAAACCAAGAAAGACTATTGCCCATTTTAGACGAGTTCAACAGAAATTACTTAAATGCTTCAAGTCAGAATAATAAAAGAAATGAAACTAACGCAATTACTACAATGTCTAAAAAAATACAAAAACTGACATTTGATGCTAGTCAAGACTTAATTAAGATTAAACAAGAAACAAATACCATTAGATTAATCGCAAGTGACGAAATTTTAAATAAACTAGATATACTTAACCTAGCATATGACAAGTCTATGGAAGTCTCAAATAAAATAATGAGTTCATTGCCATCTCTAATGCTTACTAATAATCAGGCACAAATGAAAGCCAACCAAAGAGAAATCGAAATTTCTGCAATGGTTATAAATAACATTAAAGACCAAATTATTGAATTGATGCGAATAGAACTAAATGAAATATAGCACTACTGCCAACACGGGTTTGGCAAAAGCTGGGCGATAGTAAAACATTGAACATTTGCACTTTTAATGAACTTTGGTAACTAATTGAACATTATTACTTTCAACTCCCAGCCTTCGCCAAGCCCAGAACCGTTGGCTGTAATTTTGGAAGACCTACACTATGGACAGAATTGAATATTTCATAAACAAACTTTTGACTTTCATAACATCAATTCACCCATTGAGTTACTTGACACTTTTAGCAGTGACAGGAATTTTATACTTCATTTTCAGAAAACTAATTTTGACATTTAGACCACAACTAAAAAACAAAAATGCAATTTCATTCACTTTGGTTTTGACTATTGGACTTTCATTTGTATTGTTTACATTATATGTTATTGCTTGGTTGATATTAAGAAATCAACAGTTTTAAAAGTTATGGACGAGTTGACAATTCCATATCATTTAGCCATTCCGACTTTTTTTTGTATAGTTGGACTATTGACAATACTTCTAAAACGAAAGACATTATTTGCAAATAATAAACTTTTATGGACTTCCATAACAATTTTTCTTTGCTTATATTTACTCATTGTTGGAACTGCAATGTTCGACAGTATTTATTATCAATGGGACTTAAATCGTTACGACCTTGACAAAGATGGAATGTTTGGAGGTAAAGAACTTACAAATGAGCAGAATGAAGCAATGCGGAAAATCACAAGTGACACTGGCAGAAATTTTGCATTTATAACAGGGTTTATTTTTGCCTTAACGTTTTCAGCGACAATCTTTATTTGTGGGTTTGTGATAAAAAAAGTAAGACGAAAGAATGAATAAAAAAACTACAGCCAACATGGGTTTTGCGTCAGGCGGGCAGAAGTACAAAATTCAACTTTTAAATATTAAATAAACTTTAGTAAATTTATCATCGGAAGTGCTTTGAATTCCCGCCCGAACGCAAAGCCCTGCTCGATGTGGCGAAATCCGCTTACGCTCCTTTCGCCACATCGGGGCGGCGCCTACACCGCACGATGCGCTTGTCGCTTCGCGAACTTCGCACATCATGCGATTTTGCTAAATCCTTTCTCCGAGCAAGCTCGGAAAAAGAACTTCGCAAAGCCGCCGCCCCGTTATCTGCAACCAATCCAAAAATGCGTAACCTAAAGAACTTAAATAAAAGCAGAAGCATTGAAGAAGAAAAATTAGTTTTTCAAGAAAATTGGTTTGACAAGATTGACACCATTATCTTTTGTATATTTTTTCTTTGGGGCGCAATTCTACCGTTTCTAATTTATTTTGACCCTTACAAATCAGATAATGGACCTGAATATTACATTCCATTCGCGTTCACAATTTTTTCAGCTTTTGCTATTTATAAAAAATTACGTGAAAAAAAATTTCACAAAATTGTAACCCGAAATTCTGAAGAAAAAAACGCTGAAATTATTCGAGATTACTGCTTAAAAGACGGCTATGAAATACGCAGAAATTCAAATGGATTAATTATTTACAACATACCAAATTCAATGAGCATAAATTCAAGTCACGAAATAAGCCGAATATTTATTGTAAAGGAAAATAAAATATATTTTACAATGCTTAAAGAAAATCATAAATTAAATATTCCTATTCTATTCAGTGACTTTTTTGTAGTAAAAGACCTTAAAAAACTAACAAAATGAAAAATTTGGCTGCAGATAACATCGGTTTTGCAATATGCGGGATGAAAGTCTCTTGCGTTGAAATTTTTGCAAAATTTATACGCAAAAGACTTTTCTATTTCACTTTTTATTTCTAATTTAGTTCATAGAAAAAGTCTTTGCTTAGCGCAGTTTTAATACAACTTTCAGTTGCATCAAACCCGCACATCGCAAAGCCGTTTACCGATGTGGCGAAATCCGCTTACGCTCCTTTCGCCACATCGGGGCGGCGCCTTCACCGCACGATGCGCTTGTCGCTTCGCGAACTTCGCACATCATGCGATTTTGCTAAATCCTTTCTCCGAGCTTGCTCGGAAAAAGAACTTCGCAAAGCCGCCGCCCCGTTAGCGGTCAGCATACAACGACCCTGCACTTAACGACACAGACAAAATGAAGACTGTTTTTTTTACATTAGCATTTTTACTATTTACAACTATTTCGTTTGGACAAACTCAAACTAAGCCAACCAATACGGTTCAACAGAAAAAAAATTCTGAAAATGCCATTTACCAACTTTTTCCAACTCAAAACTATTGGACTTTTATTAAATTAGACACAAGAAATGGAAAAATGTGGCAAGTCCATTTTTCTGTAAAAGATGATAGCACTACTGGTGAATTAGTCTTAAATTCTCTAGCTCTTATTGACAAAGAAGAAGAAGTTAATGGGAGATTTACCCTTTATCCAACTGAAAATATGTATAATTTTCTATTGCTTGACCAAATTAGTGGAATAGTAGTTCAAGTTCAATGGTCTTTGGAGACCAAGAAAAGGGGTATTGTTTCAGTTATTAAACCAATTGATTAGTCGACTATGATTTCTTTGGACGATTTTGAACAAGAAGCCAAATGCTTATACAAGGACGAGTATTACTCTGTTCGGGATAATGGTGCAGTATTAAGACACTCGCCAATAAACAAACGAACACGCCCAACAGACAATAAATGGACTTTTGGCAAACTAAACATCAAGACAGGTTATTTGGAAATTGCATCAATTCGTATTCATAGAATAGTTGCGACTGCATTTCACGGAGAACCGCCAACAAAGGAACACGTTGTTGACCACATAGACACAAACAAACAAAATAACCGCCCAGACAACCTACGTTGGGTAACAAGATTAGAAAATATTTTGCTTAATCCAATTACAGCAAAACGTATTGAAATAGTTTGCGGAAGTGTCGAAGTATTTCTTGCCGACCCTTCAAAATTTCGGGACAAATTCCAAGAACCAAATTATGAATGGATGTGTGCAGTAAGTCGTGAAGAAGCACAAGCAAGTAAAGAAAGATTATTGGCTTGGGCAGAAAAAGATAAGCCATTACAAGGTGGTTCATTGGGAGAATGGATATTTAATAGAAGCATATCAAGACAAACTACTGACTATGTTGAAAAAGAATTAGAGTTTATAAATTCGCTAACCCCAAATGCTGTTCAAAAGGTCCGAAATTGGAAAACACCAAGTGAATTTCCTTGTTGCCCACAAGAAAATTCACTTAATCCAATTGCTGACTATTGTGCAAATTTGAAAACAGAGAACGTATTTTCCCGAAATCAATATACAAGTTCAATAATTGAACGTTATACAATTTCAAATGACGAAAAAACATTGTGGATTATGTGTAAAAGTGGAGATGAAAACCCGATAAAACCTTATTCTTTGGCAGAGATAACCTATCAGAACAACGTTTTCGTTCATAATAGTCTTGGGACTTTTTTCGAGAAAGATGGTGCAGAAAAACAGTTTACTCTTGCACAAGGACTTGAATGGACAGGAGCTGATACAATTGACGACTATTGCTAAAACACAATGCCGAACCGCTAACAAGGGTTTTGCGTCAGGCGGGCTGAAGTGCAAAATTCAACGGCAGTTTTTCAATTAAACATTAGTAATAAAACCAGCTTTTGTGCTTCGATATCCCGCCCGAACGCAAAGCCCCGAACCGTTGTGTGCAATTTGCCCTAAAAGGCTAAAAATCAGAATGAATTAAAACATACAAATATGAAATACTACATATTATTTATTTTACTTATATCACAATTGTGTAATTCTCAAGTAGATTATTTTAATGGAAATTATACAATTTGTCCAATTCCAAATGATAAGGAATCTAAAGAAAATTTTAAATTAGGAATAGATTGCATAAAAGCGAACCTATACATTGGCGGGGCAAATAGATTATTTTTAGATTTAATAAAAAAGGATAGCACATTTTGCGACGCATATTTTTTCGCTGGTTACACATATAGACTTTCAAATATGGACAAAGCTGCTTTGACGTATTACTACATGGCAGATAGTTTGAGCAATAAGAATTTAATTTTCAAACAAAATTTAGCTTTTATGGCTTCTAAAATGGGCTCTTTTAAACTTGCAAGAAAGAAATATAATGAAATGAAAGAATATTTCCCAGAAAGTGCCGAAGGGTTTTATGGTATAGCTTCAACTTCAATTTTTATTGGTGACACAAAAAATGGTTTAGAAAATTTAAATATTGCAATACGTAAATTCAAAGAAAAAGGAATAAATATTGGAGATGAAATTTATTTTACCCAAGGAATTCTCCTAACAAGAGATGAAAAATATATTGAAAGTATTGAAGCATTTGAAAAAATGAGTGGTAAAATCACTAAAAATGATGAGTATCGAATGAATTATGCTTTCAGTTTAATAAAAATTGGAAAGTCTAATAATGACGAAAAAATAATCAAAAAAGCGAAAAAAGTATTTGAAAAGATAGAAGACAAAACTAACTTATCTGAAATGATGTTAAACGAATTTAAATAAAAACTGCACACAACAAGCGTTTGGCAAGATTGCGAATTTTGTAGTAAATTCAAGTTTATTTCTCGCAAGAAATTTTATCTTTAACAGAAAATAATCGGTTCCGAAGCTCGCAACCTCGCCAAGCGCCGGAACGATGTGGCGAAATCCGCTTACGCTCCTTTCGCCACATCGGGGCGGCGCCTACACCGCACGATGCGCTTGTCGCTTCGCGAACTTCGCACATCATGCGATTTTGCTAAATCCTTTCTCCGAGCTTGCTCGGAAAAAGAACTTCGCAAAGCCGCTGCCCCGTTATGGGCTATTTTGACGACCGACAGCAATGAAAATAAACTTGAAATCAATATTTGGCATTAAACCTACATCGACAGACAACTTATCAGTCGACAATGAGGCAATTGAATATGACAAACACGTTGATTTTTATTATTCAAACTTGATAAACTCGATAATTCTTTTTTCGTTGACGTCAAAAGATTTGGAAGAACTTGCTGGACCTGTATTTAATCCAATGACTGAACTTGAATCAGAAATTGACTACGCGTTCACTCCAGTTTGTTTCGACACAATTTTCCGAAATGGCTTAATTGACAAATCTTTCAAAGACGAGTTGCTACAGTTTAAAAAATGGACAGACGACATTTCTTCTGAAATTTGGGACTGGGAATTTATCGACAATCACGAAGCCTGGGTTGCAACAAGACTTAAAGCAAATGCTCTGCTTGACAAACTTGGCGTGACAAGTCGAACTTACAATGACGACTATACAACCATTTATGACAACGAAGGGAACATCATCAAGAAAGGAAAAAACAGCCCATAACACGGGCTTTGCGTCAGGCGGGCTGACGTGCAAATTTGAAGCTTTGTGCTTCTATTGAACATTGGTAATAAATTGAAACATTGCGCTCCGAAACCCGCCCGAACGCAAAGCTCCGAAACGTTAGCTGCAAGGCTATGACGGCAACCAACAAAAAGAAATTTGAACATTAAACTATGTCAGCAATAAATTTAACAGACTTATTTAACACAAGAATATTTCGCATACCCGACTACCAAAGAGGCTATGCTTGGCAGGAAAAACAATTAAATGAACTTTGGGACGATTTAGACGAAATTCCTGCTGTAGATGACGAATTAAAAAAACACTACACGGGAACAATTTACCTTGAAGAAACCAATCCTACAGAAGCTGAAAAGTGGCTTTCAGGTGTTAAATTTTACAATGTAGTTGACGGACAACAAAGATTAACTTCTATTAGCATTCTACTTTTTGAATTACTGAAAGCAACTGAAATTGGTTATGCTGAAAAGAAAAAGGAAAAACTAATAGAAACATTTGTTTATGAATCCAATATGTCGGGAGAGAGTAAAGTCTATAAGTTTAGCTACGCTTCTTCTGACAAAAACTTCAACTTTTTGCTCCATTCAATTTTTGAGGACAATAAAATTGTTCTTAATCAAGGACACTTAAACCATTACACCAAAAATTTAGCATTTGCGAAAAAATTCTTTCAAGACAAAATTGCAACACTTGACGATTCTCAAAAAAACATTTTATTCAAGAAGATTACAACCTCACTTCAGTTTGACATAAGAACAATAGAAAAAGACTTAGACGTTCAAGCTGTATTTGAAACTATGAACAATAGAGGAAAACCGCTTTCAACTCTTGAAAAACTTAAAAACAGACTTATTTATCTAACAGAAAAACTTACAAATCCAGACGAAGACAAAAAGGCATTACGAAAAAAAATCAACGATGCTTGGGGAAAAATCTACACTTGCTTAGCACAAAACCCAGAACAGATTCTTGACGAAGATGTGTTTTTATCGGCTCACTTGTCTTTGTATAGGAAACCCGTTGAATCTACATTTTCAGAGAAGGTCGCAGAAGAAAAGGTTTTTCAGATGTTTTGTAACAAGCCCGAGAAATACGATTTAGACGAAAGTGGCAAAAAAGAAGAACCAATTTCTTACAAAAAGATAGACGATTACATTTTAAAACTTTCTGAGTTGGCTCCAATTTGGTATCAAATTCATAATTCCAATTCCAAATTGATAAAACGCATTTTAACTCTTGAAAGCCGTAAAGACATAAAAATATTCCTTGCCGCAATTTTGAAGCAAACGAATGACACATCAATTCACGCAATCACTTTTGAGAATTTAGAAAAGATTCTTTTCCGAAATCGTGTTCCAGGAATTGGTATTATGGACGAAAGAACAACGGCAAATTGGGCGAGAGATATTTACAATGCCGAAGATACCATTGAAGGAATCAATCAAAAGCAAACTAACTTGTTAGGAACTGCCGTTGCTGTTCCTAACATCATTCAATCGTTTAAATCATTATTTACTTACGAAAGAGGAAATAAAGGTTTTCATCGTTGGGGTGCATTAAAATATTTCTTGTTTGAGTACGAAGAACACTTGAAACATAAAGCACAAGAAACTAACGACAAAGTTACCATTGATGATTATTTAGAAACAACAATAGAACACGTAATTCCACAGCAATTTTGGGACAATTGGCAAGACACAGTAAATGGTTTTACAAACGGCTTACAAGAAGAGGACATTGAACAAGCAAGAAAAGTTCTGATAAATTCACTAGGTAACTTGACAATTCTTAAAAACGGAAAAAACTCTTCTTTGGGCAATAAAAGTTGGTTGGATAAGAAGGAACGATTTAGAACAGGTTCTTACAACGAAATAGACATAAGCCAACACGACACTTGGACGAAAGACAAAATAGCTAAAAGAGGAAAAGAAATGTTGAAATTTCTTGAATATAAAATCAACGGACTGACTTTTTCGGACACAGACATTGAAAAAATACTATTTTATGACGACTTCATTATCGACAAAATATACGACAGAAGCCCAGCAGCTAACAGCGGTTTGGCGTAATGGCGGGTGCAGTGCTTCATATGACAGTTTTGTGGTAGGTTCAAGTGTAGTTCTTCGATTGAACTTTTGTGCTAAAAATCCGCCACTACGCCAAGCCGCAAACCGTTACCAGCAAGTTTGGACAACGACATTACAAACATTAACAAAACACTTTTAGACAATTATGAATATTTGGCGAATACATTTAAAGGCGGACTCTCAGGCAGGTGTTGACCAGCGACAACTTTGCTTGGACAAAGGAATTGTTGGAGTTGGCTGGCAAATTGACTATGAAAACGAACCAGTTTCGTGGGACGAATATTATGAAACTGCAAAAGGTGATTATGGAGATACTAGTTGGTGGACTGCATTAAATGCAATGAAAAACCGAATGCAATTAGACGACCTAATTTGGACAAGAGACTGGCAAGGCAACTATTTCTTAGGTAGGTTAACATCTGACTGGTATTATGACACTTCGGATGAATGTTCAAAAGCTGACATTATAAATGTTCGCAAGTGTGATTGGAAAAAAATTGGAACAGAAGAAGCTGTTCCAGGAAAGGTTGTAAGTAGTTTTAGACCAGCAAGAACAGTTCAATGTATAGACGATGACACGGTTTATTATTTTTCTCAAATTGTTTACAATCAAAAAAGCAACAGCACTTTTTACCAAGTTGATAATCTCGCTGGCGAAGATATTTTTTCATTACTATCAACTGATGGTTGTGAGGACGCTTTAGCCATCTATTTACAAGTAGTTCACGATTACCATATAATTCCAAGTTCATGCAAGGACGACACAATGACCTATGAATTTGAGCTAAAGCATAGGAAAACAGGTAAAAGTGCTGTAGTGCAAGTAAAAAGCGGTTGGACATCTTTAAATATTGACGATTACGACAAACTTGATACTGATATTTTTCTTTTTGCAACAAGTGGACAATATCACGGGACTATAAAACCCAATGTTCAGACAATAGAACCAGACACAATTAGGAAATTTTTATACGAGCAGACACATTTGCTACCAGACAAAATGAAAGTATGGATAGAATTAACACGATAAGAAAACCAGCTGGTAACAGCAGATTGGCAATAGGCGGGGTTTCGTCTCCGCTTGACAGATTTGTGGTAGCCGAAAGTTCAGTTCTCCGCACAAACTTTTGTGCTGAAAAGCTCGCCCATCGCCAATCTGCAAAACGATGTGGCGAAATCCGCTTACGCTCCTTTCGCCACATCGGGGCGGCGCCTACACCGCACGATGCGCTTGTCGCTTCGCGAACTTCGCACATCATGCGATTTTGCTAAATCCTTTCTCCGAGCTTGCTCGGAAAAAGAACTTCGCAAAGCCGCCGCCCCGTTGTATGCTATTATATTTGAAAACCGCTGAAAACAAAACGAAATGATAATATTACCTTCTCAAGAAAAATTTATCCGTGAAAATTTTATTGAATTTTCATTTAATAGCGATGATGAAAATTACTTACCAAATTTTAAACTTTTTGAAAAACTAAATTCGACAGACCAATATTATCTTGCTGAAAATTATAACTGGGATGATGGTGTAGAAATATTGAAATGGATAATTGAAAGTAAAAAATGTGACAAAGGAACTGCATCACTTATTTTTTGGACATCTGAACCTGATTATTACTTTGAGAAATCAGAAAGTGAAATTTCGGAATACGAAAAAGATACCTTTTTGTTGCTTAAAAGAATTGTAGAAAAGTTTAACAATAAAGAATTTAAAAAGTCAAACTTAAAATATAATCCAACTGACAGAGAAAAAAGAATTGATTGGAGTAAACAAAATTCTGAATGGAATATTCCTGAAGAACTCAAGAAACCTACTAAAGGATTTTCAATAATTAGTCTTGGAATTATTCAGCATAAAATATGGGAATGGCAACGAAAACGAAAAGAAGCAAAACGAGCTGAAAAAAGATTGAAACGAAAAAAATAACAGCATACAACAAGCGTTTGGCGAGATTGCGAATTTTGTAGTAAATTCACGTTTATTTCTCGCAAGAAATTTTATCTTTAACAGAAAATAATCGGTTCGGAAGCTCGCAACCTCACCAAGCGCCGGAACGTTGGCAGCAATATTAGAGCTACCCACCACAAAGAGATATAACAAGAAACAAATGAAAAAAACGATTTTTATTTTTTTGACAGCATTTACATTGAATTTGAATGCACAAAACTTATTCCCTGTAAAATTAGACAACTGCAAAACTGAGAGATTTTGCCTTGATTGTGGTGATACAAAAGCAGGTTACAACCAAGAAGAATTTACTAAACTGCAAGACAACTTAAACAAGGAATTAAACTTACAAGGAATTAAAGGTGCAGTAAAATTTCAAGTTCTTGTTGATGCAAAAGGACGAGCTTGTGTTTTGAGCCATACAGACCAATCAAACAGTCCTATTTCGCAAAAAATAATTGAAGAACTCAACAAGTTCAAAAAATGGACACCTGCAATTACAAGTGGAAAAAAAGAAGAAAAATCTTCCATCAACCTGATTTTTGCAATAAGCGACAATAAAATTTCAGGACAGATTGAACGAGTTGATATGACTGCGTTCAAAAAATCGTTTGACAATGCGAAAAGTCCAGAGATTTATAATAAAACATATGACTACAAGAACGAAAACTTAAATAATTACAAAATAACTGTTTGGAACTCTAAAAACTCAAATCTTCCAAACAATATGAATGACAACATTACTATTGATAAGAATGGTTTGATTTGGCTAACTGTTGATGAAGGTTTGGTAACATTTGACGGCAAAGAATTTAAAAATGCTGAACAAAATATTACAGACAAAGGAAAATTCTTTTCTTATTACGCATTGGCAACTGACAACAACAATATTAAGTGGGTTTATGGAACAAAAAACATTTACAGTTTTGACAATACAAAATGGACAAAACACGACTCAACGGAAATAGGAATTGACGGAGCTTATGAGATAATTAACAATCCAAAAACAGGCGAAGTATTTTTCTGCTCTGATGAAGGTTTGACAATATTCAAAAACGGAAAATGGACAAACATAAATAAAAGTAAGCTCAAAGATTTGCCGTCAAATAGAGTAACATTTGCAAAAAGGGATTCAAAAAACAGAATTTGGATTGGAACTTTCAGCGGAACTGCAATGATTGACGAAAACAATCACGTAACAAACTTTGAAAATACAAAAACCATTTTGAAAGGGAAATGTATCACATCTATGGACGAAGATGAAAACGGAAACCTTTACTTTACACTTTATGAGTTTGATAGAAAAGAAAAAGGCAAAGTAAATAATGACGAGGGAATTGCAATTCGATACGCAGACGGAACTTTCAAACAATTTACTACAGAAAATTCGGGAATACCATTTAACCACACAAATTGCGTCCTTTACGACAAAATTGAAAAAGTTCTTTGGATTTCAACTGACAGAGCAGGTTTAGTGAGATATGATTTAAAAGACGGTTGGGAAAATTACCATAATGAAAATTCAGACATTCCCACTTCTTACATATCTACAATGACTTTTGACGACAATGGGAATTTATATTTAGCAACTCGACAAGGATTAGTAAAAATTGAACGAAAATAAAAATACTGCTACCAACAAGGTATTGCCAAAAGCGGGGCTGAACGGCTTCGATTGGACATTTGTGTAAAGTTCAACATTCGTTCTTCAATTAAACTTTTGTAATAAAATTCCCCGCCTTCGGCAATACCCAAAACGATGTGGCGAAATCCGCTTACGCTCCTTTCGCCACATCGGGGCGGCGCCTACACCGCACGATGCGCTTGTCGCTTCGCGAACTTCGCACATCATGCGATTTTGCTAAATCCTTTCTCCGAGCAAGCTCGGAAAAAGAACTTAGCAAAGCCGCCGCCCCGTTAGCGGCAATTCTATAGCGACAGTGTTAAAACCAACTTTTAGAGCAAAATTGTAAATAATCAAATGCTAAGTAAGTAATGAGAAGACTCAAGTATATTATAGCATTAGCTGCATTGCTCACTCTGATATTTTTTGGAATGATAATTTCAGTTAATGTTCTGAACTCAGACCTATATGGAAGATTAATTGAAACACAATCTTTCAAGTTGGTTAACTCTGGGAAAGAACAAACCAGCAATTTGCCGACAATTACACTCATATTGCATAAGTATGTTGGCGAGGAAAATTCTATAGAATCATCATTAGCCATTAATTATAACAGAAGTGAAGTATTTGAAAACTTTAAAGCCGATACTTTGCAGTTTATGGTCAGGTTAATTGATGGCTATAGCTATTCACCGACAGGTTTAAATTTTACGTTCAATTTTGCGGATAGTTTAAGGCGAAATACCTACGGATATTTTTATTCTGGTTTTGAGACAGACAGATTTCTAATACCAATTGCTCCATCTTTGAATGGGTTTCCATATGATGACATACAAATTAGACCATTGGTTGATTTGTATGTGAACGGACAGTATTGCGAGTTGAATTTTCAAGTTCAAAAGAGAATTCCAGGTAGAATACTCTCTTTTTCCCAAAAGGATAAAGAAATCATTATACTAACAAGAACTTCGACAGAAAAGTATCTTGTAATGATTAGTTCTGTAATTTTTCTACTTCTAACCGTATTACTTACTTATGGACTTGTTACTTCCAAAAAAGGACTTAATACAGTTGAAGAACTTGTTGCTGTGGCAGGATATATTTTAGCCACGGCAGGTTTCAAAGAAATTTTAGGTATAAATAGGAACAATGGAACAAGTGCGTTGGAAATTTTAGTAATACTGATACCGCTTTTATCTGTATCTGCCGGACTAATTTATTCAGTTTATAAAGCTAAAAGAACCAACAACAATGAAGAAAAAAACAGCCGCTAACAAGGGGTTTGCGATAGCGGGGGTTCCGTGCTTCGCAGACACATTTGTGCAAGGTGGAAGTTCAGTTCTCCGAATGAAGTTTAGTGCTAATAATCCCCGCCATCGCAAACCCCCGAAACGTTGGCATCAATTAGCGAAACCCGAACGTAAATGAAAATAGTAAGACTAATTTTAATTCTTTTTGTCGGTGGACTTCTGACTTATCTGACCTACAAAACGAAATACCAAACATTTTTCTTTCAAGCAATAATATGGTTGGGACTTATTCTAATTGGCTCACTAATTTTTGTTTGGACAATTTTCAAAGACATTCAGTCATTTAAGACAGAAAGACGACTACTGAATTTTGGTCTGACATTATTAAGCATATTTTTCATTGCAATCAATCTGATATTGGAAATACGAATCGGTAATAACTTCAACAAGCCGACACTTTTGAAAGTATTCTATGATGGAGACTTTAACGGAACAGGAATTGACTTCAAAACTGACGGAACATATATTTTTGACAATTCAGCAATTGGAATAAGTGATTATTTTTATGGAACCTACAGAATTGACGAAAACAAAATCACTATGGACAAAGACACGATAGACAATTTGACCAATTTTAAATTTTTAGAAATAAAAGACAAAGAACTCGAACAAGGTAAAACCGATTTATTTTTGTATCAGGTTGACAGTTTAGGAAACGCAATTGAACGTTCAGACGAATTTAGAGTAACAATTGACAACCGAAAGAAATGATAATAACTGCTGCCAACATTGTATTGGCGAAATGCGGGGTGAAAGTCTACGTTGAACTACTCTACTTTTTTAGTCGCCACTATTTTTCGTTTCAACTTTTTTACCTAATTTAGTTTCACCGAAAAAATATCGGCTTCGTTTGCTCGAAATTGAACTTTTCAGTCTAATTTAGCCCGCACTTCAGCCAATACCTTTTCGTTGGCAGCAACCCTAAAAAGACAGAACCGAACAATAACAATAAAAAATAAACTATGGACATAAGTGAAATTCAAATCTTTAAAATTGACCTGAACGAAGAAGATGTTGAAGTAATTGACTCTTCAACATATGGTGACGACTTGGTTGAATATTTAAAAGAACTTTTTGGAGTTGTTATTTCGGGAAGTAGTGGCAGACAGTTTCTCTTTGACAGAGAAACAACTGAAGTAAGGGGACAAATAACAAGAATCAATAACAATGAAGAATTCGCAGATATTACAAAGATTATAGCTGATAGACTTCTTAGTGTTGAATTTGAAGCTCAAGAAAAAATGTCAAAACTTGGCATTACAATTCAAAAAGGCATTTTAGTGCAAGCAAAAATTTCTGAACACGGTCAAGACAAATTTATTATTTGTAAAGCCGACCACAACGAATTTTTGAATGAAGTAAATTATCAATTATCTCGTGGACTTCCTGTTAAGAAAAAAGCATTTAAAGCATTTGTATGTAATCTGCATTCTGACAATTCTATTGATGGGATTTTGGTTTACGACACTAACCCGTCTGACACAAAATATTGGTGGAAAGAATTGTTAGAACTTAGTATGGTTTTTACAGATGAAGATAATACTGAAAAGGCTTTTGACGCAATTGACAAAGCGGTATTCACAAAGATGAAAAAAGACCATCCCCAAGATTACACATATCTAAGAAATAGTACTGTTAAGTATTTCCGGTCTAATGACAGATTTGAAATACAAGACTTTTTAGATAATGCAATAGGAAACTATACACCATATGACACCAATTTAAAAATACCAGATTTAAAAGATAAAATTAGAGAACTACCCTCTAAACCACGTTCGCCATTTGACAATCAATTCAATATCATAAAGGACAAAGTGAAAGCGAGATTTTTGAGCAAAGTAAAACTAACACCTGAAATAGACTTACATATAAAAGGTGACTTTGCGGACAATACAATCTTTGCCACTGAAGAAAGTGACGGTGCGAAATATGTAAAAATCAAATCTGATGAAGGTTACAAATACTTCAAAAACCTTGAACAAGTAAACAACCAATGAAATTCATCGATGAATTCATAAAAACACTTTTCCCTGACTATTCTGTTAAAAATTCAACAGAGAACATTCAGGAGTTAAAGGCAAGTTTGAAAGCTAGTCTATTTCAAACTGTCGAGAAAGAACTTCTTGAATCTAAGTTTACCTTTTTACAGGATAGAGATTCTATTCATATTGCAGTAACTTTTGGAGAGTCTGACCCTATAATTTTAAATTCAAGCAAAATTGACTTTGAAGGATTTATAAAAGGGCTAGAACAAGAAGCATTACATTTAGATGGTGAAGTTATTTCAATCGTAGTTACAATTAGAAAAACTGTAAAGGATTCTTCTTGGACAATTTACGACTTCCAATGTTTTGTAAGCACTTTAAATGGTTATGATGTAAGTCAATTTTTTCAAATCTTCTCTAAACTATTTGAGTTAGGACAGTTTTTTAGACTTAAAATTTTCGGACTTAAGAAAGCCTTCTATACAAGCTCTATTCGCTTTGAACCATTATCGGAAGATACCAGCGTTCAAGAAAACTTAAAAAGAATAGAGATTTTTGATTATTTCAAGGCTCAATGTCATTTTGGAAATGTTGAACAATTTTGTTTAGTACCGAGTGACTTTAAATTAATCCTAAAAGATGAAGACCAATCAGAGTTAAACGAATTGATGAACAGATATGCAAATCTAATTTCAATCATTTTTCTATTTGACATAACATCAATAATTGGGAATTCAATCGAATTTAAAATCAATGGTTACAAGTCAATAAAAGGAACTTCAGATGTTGCAAAATTACATTTACAAGAATTTGATGAATATTACAACATTTTTGAGTGGGTTTACAATGGTGGTAATCTAACTGACAAAATTGGACTGTCTAGAAATATTATCTCCCTTCATTTTAGAACGGCAGGCGAATTAAACCTTACAGGCAATCCTTTTCAATCAGTAAAATCAAGCTTTAAAGTCTATGAAAAACAAAATATTAAGCAATACATTGAAATTAGAAATAAAATTTCAGACCAACTTTTAGACTTTAATAATAGAGCTAATAAAATAGTAGAAACCTTTGCAAGTGGCTTTCAAAAAAGCACTCTTGCTTTGATTAGCTTTTATATTTCTGCAATTGTAATTCGTGTTCTAAGTAAAGGCGACTTTGTAAATGTTTTTTCTTTAGATGCTACTATATTGTCCTTAGCTTTTTTAAGTGGTTCACTAATCTATTATTGCGTTTCAAGATGGGAAATCAAAGTTCAGAGAACTCGTTTTGTAAATAGTTATGAAAACTTAAAAAAAAGATATACTGACTTATTAGAATCTGACGACATTAAGAAAATATTAAATAATGACACCGAATTTCAGCAAGACCTTGACTTTATAGACAAAAAAAGAAAAGCATATAGCAGAATGTGGTTTACTGTTGTAGTTTTATTAGCAAGTTCAACATTGTTCTTGTTTATCACCTATAACTTGACTCAACTATCAGATACATTAATTTATAAACTAATTTTTGGAACGACTTGTAACTGTGAGTAACAACCTTGACAACCAAAGAAGGGCAGCTGCCAACAGCCGTTTTGCAAAAGCGGGGGGGCGTGCTTCTATGACAGTGAAGTGCTAAATTCAAGCTTTGTGCATCTAATGAAGTTTAGTGCTAAAAATCCCCGCCTTCGCAAAGCGGTAAACCGATGTGGCGAAATCCGCTTACGCTCCTTTCGCCACATCGGGGCGGCGCCTACACCGCACGATGCGCTTGTCGCTTCGCGAACTTCGCACATCATGCGATTTTGCTAAATCCTTTCTCCGAGCAAGCTCGGAAAAAGAACTTCGCAAAGCCGCCGCCCCGTTACCACCAATTATAAAAGGACGACAGAGAAACTAATTAACAAACAGACAAACAAAAAAATGCCATTTACATTTTCACACCCAGCCATAGTTTTACCGTTGACATTTTTGCCTCGACAATGGTTTTCATTGACTGGACTTGTAATCGGCAGTTTGACACCTGACTTTGAATATTTTTTAAGAATGAGAATTAAGAGTAATTACAGCCATACAATTGACGGACTTTTTTGGTTCGACTTACCATTAGGTTTGTTGCTTGCTTTCATTTTTCACAGCATTGTTCGAGATAGTTTATTCGACAACTTGCCGACATTTTTAAAATCACGATTTTCGACTTTTAAGAATTTAGACTGGAACATACACTTCAAACAAAATTGGTTAGTAGTGACAATTTCAATTTTGATTGGAGCAGCTTCGCACATTTTTTGGGACAGTTTTACTCATGACCACGGTTATTTTGTGCAGACAATTCCGGCATTACAAAACTCTGTTGACTTTTTAGGTAGAGAAATTCCAATCTTGAAAATATTGCAACATTCTTCGACTTTACTGGGTGGACTTGTAATTGCTTTTGCTATTTATAAACTGCCAACAAACACGACTGAAAACGAAAATGTAAATTTTAAATATTGGGCAATTTTAACAGGACTAACTTTGACAATTGTTACAGTAAGACTTTTAAGCGGACTTGACTTCAAACAATATGGAAACGTAATCGTGACAGCAATTTCCGAAGGACTAATTTCTTTAACAATAACACCGTGGCTGACAAGAACGAAGGAAGAATAACTGGTGGTAACACGGGTTTTGCGTCAGGCGGGCTGACGTGCAAACTTGGAGCTTTGTGCTTCTATGAACCTTTAGTAATAAATTGAACATTTGTGCTTCGATTGCCCGCCCGAACACAAAGCCCGAAAACGTTAGCCACAATAGCAAAGCGACACTACACAGACAATGAAACATCACTTTGGAGATTTTTTAGACAGGACAGGTGACTATTGGACATCAATTCCAAACAGAGAAAGATTTGCTTTCATTGCTGACTTTAAAATTGAAAACAAAATCGAAGTAAAAATCCTGACAATAAGCAAACATCAGGACAAAGAACATTGGGAACAAGTTTTTGACTGTCCAAATCTTGAAGAGCTGACACTTCACGACCCAAGCAAAGAACAGGTTCAAGCAATTACTAAATTGACACAACTCAAAAGACTTCGAGTAACATTTTTTAGAGCGACAGACATCGAATTTATTGGCAATCTTTACAATGTAGAAGAACTAATTCTTGAGTATGTGTCAGGCTTTTCAGACTTGACACCATTACTCAAATTGAAAAAGCTAAAATCGTTACATTTTGAAAATCTACGTAGAGTTTCAAATTTTGAGGGACTTCGAGGGCTTGATAGTTTACGATATATACATATTGACGGAACACTTGATTGGAATCAGCCAATTGAAAATTTTGAGTTTTTAAAAGGACTTCCAAATCTTGAAGTGTTCTCTTTAGGTTTTATTATCAATAAATCAAAATATCCAGCGTTTTTACCCATTTTACATTTGAAGAAACTCAAGAAAATAAAAATTGGACGAGCAACATTCAAGACAAATGAATATGCGTTTTTAAAAGTTGCAGTCCCAAATGTTGAAGGATGTAATTGGGATTTATGTTGGGACTATCACGACAATTTTGAATTTTTAGGTAAAAGAGCAGGATATGTAAAAAAGAATAGCCCTATCGTGAAAGAACGTTGTGACGAATTTATTGCGACATTTGAGAGGATGAAAAATGAATCAGAAATAATAATCAAAAGCTACTGTGGCTAACATCGTATATGTGCAAGAGCGGGTTAAGAGCTAAATCGAAGTTTAGGTTTTCAATGTCGCAAAAACCATTTTTTATTGGCATAAAAAATGTAAATTAGCAAATAAAAAAACGGTTTTGCTCACGTCAGCGCAAAATTGAAAGTTTCGGCTTCCTTTTCCGCTCCTGACACATATACGCGGACCGATGTGGCGAAATCCGCTTACGCTCCTTTCGCCACATCGGGGCGGCGCCTACACCGCACGATGCGCTTGTCGCTTCGCGAACTTCGCACATCATGCGATTTTGCTAAATTCTTTCTCCGAGCTTGCTCGGAAAAAGAACTTCGCAAAGCCGCCGCCCCGTTAGCCGTCAGTGTAAAAAACCGCACGTACCAAGAAACTACCGACAAATGAAAGACAAAATTTTACAATATTTACAACAAGTTCAAGAAGAAAAAGAAATTGAAATTTTATTAGCTTGTGAGACAGGTTCAAGAGCTTGGGGTTTTCCTTCGCCCGACAGCGATTATGATGTACGTTTTATTTATCGACATAAAAAAAATTGGTATTTAAGTTTAAATGAACAAAAAGATACCATTGAAAAAATGTACGAAAACAACGAGTTCGATTTGTCGGGTTGGGATTTGAAAAAATCTTTAAATCTTCTTTGGAAATCAAATCCACCTTTATTGGAAAGAATTCAATCACCAATTATTTACATTTCTGACACCGAATTTTTGGATGGAATTAATGATTTGGCTCAACATTCTTACTCAAAAATTGCAACTATGCACCATTATTTGAGTATGTCTAAAAAAATGTATTCAGAAGTGAAAGACAATCCAACTGTAAAACTCAAAAAATTGTTTTACGCATTAAGAACTGCAATTGCTTGTAAGTGGATTATAGATAAAGAAGAAATTCCACCGATTGTATTTCAAAAAATGCTCAAAGAATTGGAAATAGAAGAAAATGTAAGACAAAGAATATATGAATTGATTGATTTGAAAGCAACAAAAAATGAAGACTATCTTCATAGTGAAGAAACTGCAATCAACAATTTAATAGAAAAGTGTATTCAAGATGCTGAAAAAGTGGCAAATACATTACCTTCTTCCAAAGGTAAAATTGAAGATTTAAATTCATTTTTTATTAAGAATTTGCATTGAAATGACAATTGAAGATTTACGAAAAAAGGGTTTAATTATTTTAGAATGTATAAGCGGAAGTAAAGCTTATGGATTGGACACTCCTACTTCTGACACAGACTTAAAAGGTGTTTTTATTCTACCTAAAAGTGAATATTATGGATTAAACTATATTGAGCAAGTGAATAACGAAACCAACGATGAAGTTTTTTATGAATTAGGACGTTTTATGGAATTGCTTTCTTACAACAATCCAAATATTCTAGAACTTTTAAACACACCCGAAAATGCAATAATCTATAAACACCCATTTTTAGAAGAAATTAAAACAGAAAAAATTTTATCAAAACTTTGCAAAGACACTTTCGGAAAATTCGCATATTCTCAAATAAAAAAAGCCAAAGGATTGAAAAAGAAAATTGTAAATCCAATGAGCAAAGAACGAAATAGTGTTTTGTCTTATTGTTATGTGAATTATGGACAAGGAGCAATTCCTCTTTTGAAATTTTTAGAAATTAAACAATGGAAACAAGAAAATTGCGGACTCATAAATATTCCACATATGAAAGATATGTATGGTTTGTTTTACAATGAAACAGCAAATTTTAATGGAATAATACGAAGCGATGAAGCCAACGATGTTTGTTTGAGTTCTATTCCCAAAGAAATAGAACAAGAAGCTTTATTATATTTCAATAGAGATGGTTACTCAACATATTGCAAAGAATATAGAGAATATTGGCAATGGGTAGAGAAGCGAAATGAAGAACGCTATGAAAATACACAAAATCACGGCAAAAATTACGATGCGAAGAATATGATGCACGTTTTTAGATTATTAGAAATGGCTTGTGAAATTGGAACTGAAAATAAAATAAATGTAAAAAGACCTAACAGAGATTTTTTGTTAGAAGTCAAATCTGGAAAATACGAATACGAAGAATTGTTAAGTATGGCAGACAAACTTCAACTTGAAATGGAAAATGCTTTTGAAATTTCTAGTCTACCTGAAACTCCTAATCGTGAATATATAAACGAATTAACATACAAATTGAGAGATAAATTTTATAACGAAAAAACACCGAACGGCTAACAACGGTTTTGCGAAATTGGGGCTGAAGTGTCAACTTCAACATTTGTGTTTCTATTAAGCATTTGTGCTAAATTGAAACTTTATCCTTTTAAATCCCCAACTTCGCAAAGCCGCCCCGTTGGCGGTAATGCTAACAAGACCCTGCTTAACAATAATAATCATTCATTTTGACAACAATGATTCAAAAAGAACAAATACAACAAAGACGTCAACATATAGCAGAAGTTCGACACGCTGATAGTGTGTATAGAGATATTGTGGCCAGAGAAAATGAAAGAGAAGATTATGAAAAGCGTTGGTTTTGGGAATTACTTCAAAATGCAAAAGACTCTGTAGAAGAAAACCAAAGTATAAAGGTGAAAATCGAAATTTCTGAAAACGAAATTTCATTTTCACATACAGGATACCCATTTGAGTTAGATGATATTCTTAGCTTAATTATTCAAGGTTCATCAAAAAACAATAAAGAAGGTAAGACAGGCAGATTTGGAACTGGCTTTATGACAACTTACCTTCTTTCAAAAGAAGTTTATATTACTGGAAAACTCAACAATAATCAAGGTTGTTTTCACTTTTTACTAAACAGAAATGCAACCGACAATGAACACTTTTTTAAGTTACAGCAAGAGTCTAACAAAGAGTTTGATGAATCCATTAGGGAAGAAAGCTATTTGGGAGACAATGAATTTCAAACAAAATTTTCATATAGCTTAGGTGAAAAAGGAAAAGCAACAGCCAAAGTTGGATTGCAATGCTTGGACGAATTAATTCCTATAACTCAATTATTTAATGAGCAAATTGAATCAGTCATTGTAGTTGAAAACGGTTCATCAAAGACATTTTCAAAGACCTTAATCAATACCCACGAATTAGGTTCAATTAACGAATGGGAAATCACAACGCTGATTGATGGTTCTGATAATACCTGTCTAAAAGCTTACATTCAAAAAGATGAGAAATTTGATGCCTGTATAATAACCCAAGAAACGAACGGCAGTGAAGAGATTTTTCCTTTAACGAGAAATTATCCAAGACTTTATTACACATTTCCTTTAATTGGAACTGAAGAAATTGGAATACCAATAATAATAAATTCAACGCAGTTTGACCCAAGAGTAGAACGTGATGGAATTTATTTAAAAAAGGTAGCAGATGGCGGTAACGAATCACACAATAAAGAGATAATTAATAACGCATTAACTAATAGCTTACAAGCTTTCGCAGAATTATTCAAAACCAAAAAAATAGCAGGCATCTACGAATTGTTTGATTTCAAGATTTCCAAAGACCTTAAATGGGTAGACCAAGATTGGTTTACAGCCATTAAATCATCAACAATTGATTTGCTTGCTTCTAAAGAAATTATTAATTATCACAGTGATGAAAATGGATTCGCATCTTTAAACGAATTAATAATTCCTTTCACTGAAAAAGAAAGCAACACTAGAGAACTATGGGAACTCCTTTCTATGGTAAAAAGCATAAAAGTTCCTATCTCATCAGAATTATTGAAATGGGTTAATATATCAGAAAGCATTACACTACTTAAACCTCAGATTGAAAAAACTTATGACTTAAATTTCGTTTGGGGAGTAAGTGACTTAATAAAATTCATTGAACGTAAAGAATCACTTGAAGAATTAGAAAGCTCTATTACTGCAAATAAAAATTCTTGGTTGAATAGTCTTTACTCTCTTATCATTAAGATAAAAGGACATTTCCCATTAGATATAAAGATTTGTGTCAACCAAAGAAATAATTTTAGAGTTGCAGATGGCATTTGTTGGGATAAATGCAATGATGATGAGTTGATTTCAATTTCCGACTTAATAGAATTGAATTTTGCCGATAAGCTTTTTTCAAGAGAAATAAATGTTTTGCAAATCAATGGAGTTGAAAATTACACTTTACAAAATGCTATTAATGACTTAAAGACAAATTTGAATGAACTTGATGAATCAGACTTCACTTACAACTCAAATCAAGAGTGTAGTGCAAGGTTTTTAAAATGGCTCATATCTAAAGACCAAAAAGAAGTAATTAAAGACTTGAAGATTTTAACCGGAGAAAGTAAAAAGGTTGACGAAAGTTTCGTTTATGACCATTTTCCGAAATCTGAACACCTTTTACTAACTCCTAAACCATATTTTGAATCAAACTTTCCGCTCTATTCCAGTATAGTCAGAGACAAGGATTGCCTCAATAAAATTTATAATAAATATTTAGAAGAAGCAGATTACAACTTTTTAAATGTAAACGGATTTATTCATTTAAACCCTTTAGTAATCAAAACTGAAACGGCAACCATAAAATTATTAGAACATTTAATAATCAAAGAATCAGACCTTAATTTATTAAGAGATTCAGATGGGCAACTTAAGTATAAATTCAAAATAACCTATTCTGACTTTGCATATTTGACCGCATCAGACGGACATATTTACGGAAGAAATACAACACAAAAGTCAAGTTTAGAAAGATTGAAATTTCTTCTATCAGAAGCTGTAGAAAAAGACACTTTGTTTGATTCAGATATTCAAGAAGTAACAATCGAAGGAATAGAAAATCCAATACAATTTAGAGAGTGTCTTTGGGTTTATCGTGCTAAACGTCTCAATTGGGTAAATGTAAAAACCGAAAGTGAAGGTTCTGAAACGAAATTTGTAAGTGAAACTCCTTCATCAAAAAATCTTTCCGAAATACTCAAAGGAGATGAGACTTTAGTAAAAACTATTCGAGGTTCAAGACAACAAAATTTTTTAAACAAACTTGGTGTGGGTGTATCTGACCTAATTAGAAACACCCTGCCAACGGACGAACTTAGATTAAGTTGGGACAAGGCTATAACGAATATGATTACAAGTGATGCTGACCCAGAACTTGTTCAAGAAATATTTAATGACCCCAACATAAGAAAGGAATATGAAAAAAGATTAAATGAGCGGAAACTCATTAGTCGCAATCAAACAATAGGAAAGCTTATTGAAGATTTGTTTAAAGAATATATTGAGCAACTTAGAGAAAGTGGTGTCATAATAAATATTCATAGAGAACCTTTTGGAAGTGATTATATATTAACTGAAGAATCATCTGACTTAGTTAATAGCGAAAATCAACGTGAAGGATTTAGAATAAATAATTGGCTTGTTGAGTTAAAGGCAACAGGCAAGGAACACGCTTCTATGACGCCCTTACAAGCAAAAACAGCAACTGAACAAAAAGACAATTATTCTTTAGTAGTTGTGCCATTGGACGGGACAGAACCAGACATTGAATATCTTAGACGATATGCAAAAGTTATAAGTAACATTGGTCATAAAATTGACACTGTGTTTAGTGATTTCAATGACGTTGAAATCAAAAAAAATAATCTTAACAACGGTCAAGATGGAATATCTGTATCAATTGAAGACCAAAATATAAGATTTAGAGTAAGCTCTGCTGTTTGGAGTTCAGTACAAACAGATATTGAATCATTTGTAAGAACATATTTCACCGTTTTAACAGAAACAAACAATGGGACAACAACTATCTGAAAAAGAAGCACATACCGCCAACAGACGTTTTGCAAAAGCGGGGGGGGGGCGTGCTTCTATGACAGTGAAGTGCTAAATTCAAGCTTTGTGCATCTAATGAAGTTTAGTGCTGAAAATCCCCGCCTTCGCAAAGCGGCAAAACGTTAGCTGTAATCTTAAAAAAAACGCTTAAACATTGAATTATATATCGAAAATAATTGGAATTATGCTTTTTGCGGGATTCTTAAACTTTACAATTTTCGTCCAGTATATTAAATCAACAAATTTACCAGGAGGTGTTATTGGAATGGCTCCAATTGGAGTTTTGGTAGCTTCATTAATTACCTTTATATTATCATTGATAATAATTTTAGTTATTAATAAAAAACGTAAAATAACTCTTACAAAAGCAATTTCAATTTTTTTTATTATTTATTTTATAATTGATATTTTCTTTGGATTAGAAATAAAAGAACTTTTGGACTTCAAATATACCAATGTTGATTTATTTTTAATATTAATTGCATTATCTGTATGGACAATTGTTACAATGTTTATCAGAATTTCTTCAAAAATTGTCGCCAAAAAATATCAAAATTTCAAAAGGAATTGATACAGCGATTAATATAAATGAGAATAAAAAAAGACTACAGCTAACAGCGTATTGGCGAAATGCGGGGTGAATGTCTTGGTTGTTCTACTCTACTTTTTTAGTCGCCGCTATTTTTCGTTTCAACTTTTTTATCTAACTTAGTCTCACCGAAAAAATATCGGCTTCCGTTTGGTCGAAATTGAACTTTGCAGTCCAATTTAGCCCGCACTTCAGCCAATACTTTTTCGTTATAGCCAATGCTAAGAATGACACGATACATTAAAATATTACTGACAATTACCTGCTTGACTTTTGCGCTTCAGACAAAAGCCGACTCATGGGTTGACCCGACCTGGAAAAGAATGTTAGACAGTTCAGACGTAATTGCCTTAATCCAATACACAAGCAAAGGCGACTTTAGAGCAAGCGCAAAAATTTTGACTATTTATAAAGGGCAACTAAAAACAGGTGACGAGATTTATATTTCAGGTTTCAGCAATCGTTATGGTCCAATCGACAAAATGAGCAAAGGAGACAAGTATCTTGTTTTTCTAAACTTTAATCAGCCTGATGAAAAAAGAATTGAATATTGGAATGAAGAATTAAAAACAAAACCAGAACTCAAAGAATACGTTGAGGCTTATAAAAATAACAAAGCATATTATGTTTGGTCACCAACCTCTGGAGACCTGAAGATAAAAGGTAAGACGGTTCAATATGACTTAGTTCAGACCTCATTTTATGGCAAACAGAATTATTATTCATTAAGTGAATTTGAAAGTTTCCTAATTGCATATTACAATAAATCTAAAACAGCTGATTTTTGTAATAATCTAATATCAAATATAAAACCTGCAACGGAAAGTGATTTGAATTCTCAAAATTTGATGAAGCTGTCTTTGCTCGGTTACAATCAATATGATAATATTTTTGAAAACTATGTAAAGGTTAATAACCCATCTTCAAAATATGCATTAGCTCAATTAATGGGCCATATCAAATCAGTAGAATCAAGAAATATTTTGATTGCTTTGCTTGGCGACAAGCATAGCATTGTACAAGGCGAAGTAGTTAGACAACTAAAAAACGAACAAGCAGAAATTGTAGCGCCTATTCTTTTGAAGCATCTAAAAACCTCAAGTGATGCTAATTTTGGCCCGTCAAATATTATGGACCCTGTAATGAATAGAATTGACGGAGGCAAAGTTGAAATCATAAAGACACTTGGTGAATTAAAATACAAACCAGCTATTCCCGATTTACTATTACTTCTTGACACTGACAATGACGACCTTTTTAAATTAGTAATTGAAGCATTGAAAAATATCGGAAGTAAGGAATATATACCCTACATAAACAATCATTTAGACAAAAAAACTCACGACTTGATTTTTGAAATATCAATGATGATTGCCGAAGACAGTTTAGTTGAGTGTTTGCCCAGTTTCAAAAACTTCATTTCTACTTGCGACCGAAACAGACACCCTAACTACGAATATGCGATTTCAACTTGCTGTGGTATTGGACATTTCAATGATAGTGCTACAGTTGCTTTCCTTTTGTTGGACTACAAACATTTTTTTACATACAAAGACACCCTAGAAAGCAGTAAACAAAAATACTGGACGCGAAAATATATAGAGACTTTTACTGACCTAAAAGTAAAAGAAGCCAGACCACTAATTTATAAATCAATCTACGACTGGTTTGGACTTAACGAAGATTTCGGAAAAAATCCCAAACTATTTGAAGTCAAAAAGCAATTAGAAGATTCCATCAAGACCGTTTTCGCAAATAGCCTTGAAAAGAAAGGATATAAACTGAATTACTGTATTGCATACATTAAAAATACAGCCGATATAGAAAAAGGAAATAAACCCATTGCAAAATATTTGATAGAAGTTTCCATACCTACCACAGAAAAGGGGAATGAGCATCAAGAAATAATTTCAAACGAACTGAACTTAAATAAAGAAGGTATTTTTTTGAGATACGAAAATGGTTGGTATCATATAGAAAAGCAAGACAGATTTGACAAAAGCATTTCTTCGACACCGATTTACAATTTTTTAAGTTATGCTAAAGCAGTTCCAAATCCATCTGACTTTATATTTCTTCAAGGACTGTTGAACAACAATTTTATAATTGACGACTATTATCAAAAAAGAGTAAGAGAAGCTATTGACGAAATCAAGACAAGTTTAAACAAATGACAGAAAGCACTGGCTATAACATCGTATTGGCAATAGTGGGGCTGACAGTTGTAAACTCAACACTTGTAATTCTATTGGGCATTTCTGCAAATATTGGGCTGACGTCTTTCAAATGCCCCACCATCGCCAATACGTAAACCGTTATCTGTAAGCGTCTCAAAACTCTGCGTAAATAATTGAATGCAAATGAATGCAAATAAATTACTTGACGAAATTATTGAAGAAACAAACTCTCATATCGCAACTGTCGAAAAATTATTTTCTAAAACTGAATCTGAACTAAATTGGAAAGAAAATTCTGAATCTTGGAGTATTTTTGAATGTCTTGAACATTTAAATCTTTACGGAAATTTTTACTTACCCGAAATTGAAAAAACAATAAATAATTCAAAATTTGTTGCAGAAAATGAATTTAAAAGCGGAATTTTAGGAAATTATTTTGCAAAAAGTATGTTGCCGAAAGAGAAAATGAATAAGATGAAGACTGCAAATGACAAAAATCCTATTAACTCAACTTTGAATAAGGAAACGATTGAAACTTTTGTTTCTCAACAAACTAAATTTATTGAATTACTGAAAAAAGCGAAAAATGTAAATCTGACAAAGACAAAAACTAAAATATCAATCTCAAATTTAATTAAGTTAAGACTTGGTGATACTTTTAGATTCTTGAATAATCACACTTTCAGACATTTAAAACAAATTGAAAGAATCGAAAAACACGCCTACAGATAACAGGATATTGGCGAAATGCGGGGTGAAAGTCTTGGTTGTCCTACTCTACATTTTTAGTCGCCGCTATTTTTCAGTTCAACTTTTTTAACTAATTTAGTCTCACCGAAAAAATATCGGCTTTGTTTGGTCGAAATTGAACTTTTCAGTCCAATTTAGCCCGCACTTCAGCCAATACTTTTTCGTTAACCACAATGTTACTCAACATCGTGTATAGAAATAGCTAAACCTTTTGAGATTAAATCAAAAACATCAAAATGGTGTTTAAGTAAAACTTTTAAAGTTCCGTATGGTAATTGTTCAGCTTCTAATAATTGTATTTCCTCAATTTCAATATTATCGTGGCTTTCTAAAAAATCAGCATCAAAATAATCTGTAACGTCTTGATGCTCTAAACTTCCGTATAATCTTTCAAAATATTGCTCAACTTCCTGTATTGGTCTTAAAATTGGTTTAGCATATTTTAAGAAAAAATCAAAATTATCAGTAGTTAATAACTTATCTCTTAACTCATGTTTTGTTTCAGGAACTACATCGGATAGTAAATAATTTCCTTTTAAACCATAAGGCAAATAAGGTGCTAAAAACACTGTGGTTAACACAGGTTTTGTGCTATTGCTTGGCTCGGTGTTTTCTAAATGTTCAGTCATAATCTTTTATTTTTAGTGTTTAATTTAAAGTTTTAGTTTATTTTTACGCAACAGACACAAAGCCTGAGGACGTTATCTGTAACCGTATTTGACCATTTTTCCGCACAATTTGACGAACTGAAATTGAACATTTTTGAATCGTAAAAGAAACTGAATCCAAACCAAACAGCGTTGAAAACAAGGTTTGAATTCATTTTCTATCGGACTGAATAAAACTGAACGAATTTGACTTGAAAAACTGAATGAAAATCGCCAAACACGATTCCAAATAACGATATTTCCAGCTCCAATTCCAACGCTTTGATTTTCCAAAAAAATGTCAGAAAAAATCTGTTGTTTAACACAAAACTTTTCTGAAAATGAACGTTTTGAAAAATAGAAGCGGAGAAAATAACGAAACTGAAAAAAATTGAGTCGAAAAATTGGCGGAATAATTCGTCTCGAAAAAATTTTTGAATTTTAGCGATAAAAATGGTGCTTAACTGAAAAAACCACGAATTTGTTCTTGAAAATAAAGTGTTAAATAAAACAAACTTGAAAACTACGGCTACAGATAACATCGGTTTGGTGCAATGCGGGGTTGAAGTCTGTCTAGGAAAATTCAGTCTCGAAAATTCGCAAAAAAAACCATTTTTTTTGCGAAATTTTTGTAGTTTAGCTAAAAGAAAATGGTTTTTTGCTTTGTTCGGTTTTCCTTTGAAAATCTCGTCAAAGTTGCCCGCACAGCACCAAGCCGTTTCTCGTTAGCAGTAATTTTACCTATCTAGATGCAAAAGAAATTTATTTATTTAATAACATTTGTACTTTTTACATTATCTACTTATTCGCAAGAAATAAAAGCCGAATATAAAATGGTTGTTCGTGGATTATTGTATGAAAGCTTGATTTTATTTGATGATGGTACATACAAACTAATAAATGAGTATGATTTATATTTTGAAACATCTGGTAAATATGAAATAATTGATAATTATATTTTCTTAGCTGAAAAAGAATTATATGAAAATGCGATTAAGCTAAATCCTAAGTTAACACCTGGATCAATAGCTAATAATGTATTTAAAATTAGAAATGATGAAATTTTCATTATATAAGAACGGAAAAATAAAAAGAAGAATTTTCGATAAATCATTTAGAAAAGGATTGAGTAATATTTTTGGACACAAATACAGATATATAAAAACTACTGCTAACAGCGGTTTGGCGCAATAGCTTCTACTCTACTTCGGTTGAAAATCCGCTGGATTTTCAACTCGCAGTTTTCATAAGAACTTTTTTTGTAAATTAGCCGCTACTGCGCCAAGCCGCGGAACGATGTGGCGAAATCCGCTTACGCTCCTTTCGCCACATCGGGGCGGCGCCTACACCGCACGATGCGCTTGTCGCTTCGCGAACTTCGCACATCATGCGATTTTGCTAAATCCTTTCTCCGAGCTTGCTCGGAAAAAGAACTTCGCAAAGCCGCCGCCCCGTTAGCTGTCAGGCAAACAGACACCACCCAAATGACAAGTATGAGAAATATTTTAACACTTTTATTAATTTCTACACTTCTGACAAACTGCAATAATTCGCAGACAAAACCTGTTGATAAAAATGAAAGACTTGAACTTGTACCTGAACCCGACAAACACGAAAGATTATTAGGCGAAGCAATTCAAAAACTCAATAAAAATAATTGCGATTTTTCCGAGCCCGACACTTCACTAAACGGAATAACATTGAGAAATTCAAAAAGTGCTGACAATGTTATTGGGACAGACAACAAAATTGACGAAAAAGAACAATATCATTTTTATTCACTATTGGACTCAGAAACACTAACATTGACACAACATCCAGGTGACGGAAAAAATCAATTTTCGGTTTTTAGCGTTTCATATTCCGACAAAGCTGACCACGGTTACAAACAACTTAAGGTTGAGAATTTTCAAACTGAAAAAGGTATTAAACTTGGACTGACAAAGAAACAACTTGTTGAAAAACTTGGTAATTGCTATGCCGTAGTAGACAGCACCGAAAACTGTATTGAACTTTATTACAGATTTGAAAACCCCAAAGACACTAAAACTAAAATTTTAGAAAATAACAATATGCCTGTTTATTATGCGACATATACTTTCTGTAAAGACAAACTAATATATTATGAATTTGGATTTGAATACCCTTAATAAAAATGCCCGAACAGCTAACATCGGTTTGGCAATATGGCTGCTGAAGTGCTACTATGAAACACTTGTGCAAGGTTCAACAGCAGTAATTCTATTGAACGTTTGTGCTAAAAATCCGCCACATCGCCAAGCCGAAAACCGTTAGCGGCAAGGCAAAGACGACCCAATAGACAAACAAATGGCTGAAATTTTAGACAACATATTAAACGACTTTGGAATAACCTCTACATTTTCAAGACAATTATTTAAGGACAAAGCAAGTCTTAAAGAATATTCAAAATCCAAAGAGATTTTTGCAGAGGGAAAGAAAAACGAACTTGAATATTTATTAATTTCAGGCGTTTTACATAGATACAATATTTCTGACAAAGGCGAAATTGTAACAACAGGTTTTTATATGCCAAAATCAGTAATTACACCACACTTTGCGAGAACTAATAAAGGGAAAAATATTTTTAGCTTGCAAACTTTAACAGACACAGTAATTGTAGAAATTCCTGTAAATGAATAAGACAATTTAAGATACAACAACAAAGAATTTCACGAGTTTGGACAACAAATTTTAGAGAAAGAACTTGCACAAACTTATTTTAATGAAGTTGTTTTTCGTTCCTACAATGCAAAAGAACGACTACTTTCTTTAAGAAAACAATTTTCAAACCTTGAAAATTTAGTTCCGCATAATATTATTTCGTCTTATTTAGGGATTACCAATGTATCATTTAGTCGATTAAGAAATGAATTAAGTAAGAAATGAATGATTTTATCAAATGTTAACAGTTGCTCATTTTTTTAGTTTCAAATTTGCCTCATTAATAAACATAATCAGTTTAAAAAATGAAGCAATTATTTTTTCTGCTATTAGCATTCAGCAATTTGAATGTAATTGCACAAACAAACGAACTAAAAAAACAAGCAATGACAAATTTAATTGACAATAATGGTGGCAAACTTTACTCAACAATTTATCCAAATGCCAATAAGGAAACCATTATTTTACTTCACGGTGGACCCGGATTTCCAAGTGATTTAATGGAAGTATTAGAGATTTTGAAAGATAGTTTTCAAGTTATTACTTTTCACCAAAGAGGAACTAAAAAATCACCCTGTCCAAGCAATGATTATTCAATGAATGCTTATTTAAGTGATATAGATAGTGTAGCAAAGTTTTATGGAATTACAAAATTTCATTTATGGGGACATTCTTGGGGTGGTCTTTATGCACAAATTTATGCCAACAAACATTCAGAAAATTTATTGAGTTTGTTTTTATGTTGTCCAGGTTCAGGTACAAATATTGAGTGGAAACAAACAGAAAAAGAAGTAATGCAACTCAATAAATCTAAATGTACAACTTGGCAATGGTCAAAAATGGGAATGAACAATCTTTTAGGAATTTTAGGAAGGGATAATGCTTATAAAAAGACTTTGTAATAAATCGTTACCCAACAGCAAAGGTATGGACAATAAAAAACTGTGGACACATTCCTTGGTTACATAATCCGACAGAATATAAAACAATCTTGAAACAACATTACATATAAATGCCGGCTGCTAACAAGGGTTTTGCGTCAGGCGGGCTGAAGTGCAAAACTCAACGACAGTTTTTCAATTGAACTCTAGTAATAAAATTGGCTTTTTTGCTCCAAAACCCGTCCGAACTCAAAGCCGCCGACCCATTACCAGCCATTATAATAAACGACTCATACACAAAATATGCAGACAATTACAAAGAAACTTAGACTTATTTACTTGCCATTTTTAGTAATGACAATTTCATTTATTGTGCTTTACTCTTTTTTAAATTGGCTACTTTTCATTAAGACAAATACGTTTTCAATTAAAGAAGACATTGTGAATTTTTGGTTGCCATTTGGACTGCCTTGGATACCTGTCTTACTTTGGCTTAGACCAAGAATTAAACTATTAAAGTTAACAAGTGGTAATGGTAACTTGCCTTTTTTATATCAGTTCATTGCTGCATTGGCAATGGCTATTCCAACAATCGTTGCACAAGGATACATCGAAAAAGCATCAGGAACATTGACAAAGCTTGAAACAATAAACGAAATTGACAAAGGAGAACAGACTAAATACTACACGGTTAAAAGTTTCTACATCGACAAAACAAACATTGGTGTTCATTCATCTTTTGACGTCAGTGGAAAACATAATGAGAATTTCAACATGCACCTTTATGTCGTTTTGCCAATACTTGGAAGTGAAGCCGATACTACAAATTCAAACTGCTTAGCTTGGTTAGGTGTTGAATATTCCGAGCAAATTAGCAATAGACTTGAATACAAAGAAAAAGAAGAAAAATATCAAGCATTTGCAAACGAAAGTCAAAAGGACTTTGACAATAAAGATGTTAATAAGTTTGTCTATCTTGACAGAGTAGGAAACACAGGCGATGGTGATGGTTTTAAAGAAGCAGTTAAAAAAAGTCCAAAATACAATTCAAATAATACTTCTGTTTTCCTTGCAGTAAATGAACCATTTGAAAATAGGAATGGAAATACTTTTGCTTGGATATTTGGATCATTCGGAATTACAGGCGGCATTTGGTTAATAATGTTGCTTATTCCGAAACTTGATGAGAGTGAACTTAACCGATTTGAAAGTGGAAAACCTTCGAATGACAACGAAGTAAAGGAATTTATAGACTTCTTAAAACCAAATGAAGGATATTTTATAACACCAATCATAATTTATCTAAACATTCTAATTTTTATGATTATGGTGTTTACAGGTCTTGGTTTTTTTTCATTCAAGGGACAAGACTTACTTGCTTGGGGTGCTAACTTTAGACCTTCAACAACAAATGGAGAATGGTGGCGACTATTAACAAGCACATTTCTACATGGTGGACTAATACACCTCATAGCAAATATGTATGGACTTTTATTTGTTGGTATTTTCCTTGAGCCTTTGCTTGGCAGAACAAAATATTTGACAGTCTATTTGTTGATGGGAATATTAGCAAGTTGTGCAAGTTTATGGTGGTATGATGCAACAGTAAGCGTTGGTGCATCAGGAGCTATTTTTGGCCTTTATGGATTATTCCTTGCGTTACTCTTGACAAAAATTTTCCCTCCAGATTTCGGCAAAGCATTCTTTACAAGCACTCTGATTTTTATTGGCTACAATTTACTCATGGGTTTAAATGGTGGCATTGACAACGCAGCACATATCGGTGGACTTTTAAGTGGTTTTGTAGTTGGACTAATTCTTTATCCAACGCTTAAAAAACAAGTAGAAAATGAACCAACAGAATAGAATAACGGCTGGTAATAACTAAGCTTTAACTTCGCTCTGTTTGGGGCAGAGCCCTGGGGTAGTTTTGCCCGGAGGGCACGAGATGAATTGAAAATCACTTAACGCCAAAACAAATAATAAACAAGTGAAGTAAAGCCCGTTGACCCCTTCTATAAACTCAGGGCAGGCACACCGGAGTAGCTTTATGTAGTATGGAGTTTTCGAAGTGTAGCTTTAAAATATACCAGCAGTAATTTTACAATTATTGCTTTTTTTATGGGTAGAATCCCACTAACAGTGTAAGTTGAAAAGTTATTTCCGAAAAAATTAACTTAATCGAAATAGATAACGAAAATATTTATTTTATTCAAAAATGTAAAATTTGGGTTGGAGAAAAATAAAAAACGAACGCACAACACTGTAAATAATTAATTGCTAGTTCAAATCTATTTACAAAAAACACTCTGTTTGTCTATTCGTTTTTTATTTGCTAAATTACGTACTTAAACCACGCAACTAATCTTATACAATCACGTGGTGAGCAAGATGAAGAAACGACCTGCAAAAAAATAACAGAATAAAATATGCAAACAATACTCGGAGCAAACGGACAAATTGCTGAAGAACTAGCCAAAGAATTGTATCAAAAATATACAAAAGATATTCGATTGGTAAGTAGAAATCCGAAAAAAATACATGAAACCGATCAACTCTTTCCCTCAAACTTAATGGACGCAAAAGCCACAGAGAAAGCAGTTGAAGGAAGTGAAATTGCGTATTTAACGGTCGGATTACCTATGAACTCGCAAATGTGGGAAGACCAATTCCTAACAATGATGAAAAATGCCATTAATGCTTGTAAAAAACACCAAACTAAATTGGTGTTCTTTGACAACACCTATATGTATGCCAAAACAAGTGAACCGCAAACAGAAGAAAGTCCATTTAAACCAACTGGGAGAAAATCAACAGTTAGAGCAAAAATGGCGGAAATGTTACTAAACGAAATATACAACAAAACCATTGTAGCCGTTATTTGTAGAGCCCCCGAATTTTACGGACCGAATAAAACACAAAGCATAACTAACACGCTAATATTTGATAATATTCAGCTAAATAAGAAAATCAAAGTGCCAATAAAAGCCAATACTAAACGGACTTTAATTTGGACACCTGATGCAAGTCGGGCAATGGCTTTAATCGGAAATACTCCAAACGCATACAATCAAACTTGGCATTTACCCTGTGATGACAACCGACCTACATATAAGGAATTGATTGACTTAACTTCCAATATTTACGGGCAAAAATTTGAATATTCAATCGTAAAAATGTGGCAATTTAAATTTGGTAGATTTTTCAATAAAAAACTTAGAGAACTTTTAGAACTTTTGCCTCGTTACAATCAGGACAACATTTTTATATCTGACAAATTCAAAAAGAGTTTTCCCGATTTTAAAGTAACTACCTTTGATAACGGAATTACCCAAATTAAAAAAGAACAAAATTTATGATGAAAATACTAATTATCGTAACAAGCATAGCTACTTATGAAAGTGGTTTAGAGACAGGACTTTGGTTGAGCGAACTCACTCATATTTACGATAAAGCAAAAGAACAGGGATATGAAATAATGATTGCAAGCCCAAAAGGTGGAGCAATACCAATTGACCCCGAAAGTTTAAAACCAATGGTTTTGGATAAAGTAACAAAAGCGTATTATAAAGATTCTACTTTTATGGAAGTATTAAATCACAGTAAAACGCTTAAAGAAGTTGAGAATGAAACTTTTGACTTGGTTTATCTTGCAGGTGGACACGGTACAATGTACGACTTTCCGGAGGATACAACAATACAAAAAATTGTTCGCGAACATTTTGAAAACGAAAAAAAAGTAGCTGCAATTTGTCATGGAGTTGGGGGGCTTTTAAACGTAAAATTGTCCAATGGTGAATACTTAATCAAAGACAAAAAAATCACAGGATTTAACTGGTTTGAGGAAAGTATTGCAGGAAGAAAAAAAGAAGTGCCATTCAATCTTGAAAAAGGGTTGAAAGAAAGAGAATCTGTCTATTCAAAAGCATTTATCCCTATGACTTCAAAAGTTGTTGTAGACGGAAATTTAATAACAGGACAAAACCCTTTCAGTTCCAAAGAAATGGCGAAAGTTGTAATGGAAGAAATGAAAAAATAAAAGTTCCACACAATCTAGTAAACAGCTCCGCCCCTAATGCGTGTGCGATTAAATGTATAGCTGTGATTTGAGTCAACTCTTAAACGAATTAGTGCTAGCTCCACAAAAAAAGTACAGTTTAAAACTATTTAATCAATACTTTTTAGTGAACATTTAGTTATAAAAAATATGTCTATAATTTATTCAATCCAATAAATGTTTTCTTTATGTAAACCATAAATCATACTATTTTTATGTTCAAACAAATCAAGAATAGAAATAAATGTTTGATATTTGGTATTATTTGAAAACTTAATTTCTAAATTAACTTTACGTTGCAAATCATGTAAACGTATAGAATCAATTGTTTTATCAACTTTTTTTAATAAATCTTGTAGCGACAATTCATTAGCTTTTAAGACAACTTGATCTCTCCATCCGCCACAACCAGTTGTATCATCATTTAAAGAAACATACATTGGCTCTGGCCCTGGTAATGGCGTAATTTTATCAATTTCTTTTAAAAATATAGGTTCTAAACTTAGGTTTGAATTGGTATCAATCACTGTAAAGTTAATACCGTAATTATTAGGTATAACGTACAACCGATATACACAAAAAATTAGCAGTAAAACACTTAAAGTTAAAAACGAATATTTATAAATGAATGAGTTTACTTTCATTGAAGTTAATATTTACCAATAAAACTACATAATTTATTCTAATAAAAAAGCATCCTTTTTACGGGATGCTTAGATTTTTATTTTACTTTTTATTTGTTTTTTGTTGTTGTTGCGCTTGTTCCATCATCTCTTCCATTTTTCGTTGGAATTTAGATTTTGGTTTCTCTTTGGTTTTGTTCGTTTCGATAATTGCTTTTACTTTATCTTCAGTAACAATTTTGTTTTTAATTACATACATAATTCCAATAGTAATTAAATTCGAAATAAAGTAATACAACGATAAACCTGAAGCGTAATTGTTAAAGAAGAACAACATCATGATTGGTGAAATATAAATCATAATTTTCATGATTTTACTCATATCAGGCATGCCTTCTTGTTGTGGTGCCATAGCTGCCTGATCACCAGTTGTCATTTTCATATAAACAAAAGTAGCTAAAGCGGCTAAAATCGGGAACAAACTTACGTGGTTTCCGTAAAATGGAATTGTAAATGGTAAGGTAAACACACTATCGTACGATGATAAATCGTCGGCCCAAAGGAATGCTTTTTGTCTTAAATCAAATGCCGATGGGAAAAAACTAAACAATGCATAGAACACAGGAAGCTGTATAAACATAGGTATACAACCTGCCATTGGGTTTACCCCTGCTTTGTTGTAAAGCTTCATTGTTTCTTGTTGCTTTTTCATTGGATCTTTTGCATACTTTTCGTTTAATTCGGTAACTTCTGGTCGAATTAATTTCATTTTAGCCTGAGATACATATGATTTGTATTGAACTGGCGACATTATTAAACGAATTACTACAGTAAACAATACAATTGCAATACCATGCGGAATTAAGTTTGTTAACAAAGTAAACAAAGGAATAATGATTAATTTGTTTAACCAACCAAATATACCCCAACCTAATGGTACAATTTCATCTAAATTTTTATCAAAGTCGTTTAAAATATTGTAATCGGTTGGTCCCATATACAAATTCATGTTATAGGTAAGCTCTCCCCCTTTATATTCTAATGGCATTACTGCAGAAAAATCTTTTAAATAAGCTGCATTTGCATATTCATCTTTAACCAAATTTTCTTGACTTAATTTAGCCGATTTAATTGGAGTTTCGGTTAATAAAACAGACGTAAACAAGTGTTGTTTAAATGCAACATAGGTTAAATCTTTAGCATCTTCTGTAGTAGTTTTTGCAGGATTTAAATAGTCGTCTTTACCTTCTTCATATTCGTACACAATTTCTGCATAACGATTTTCATAAGTAATTGATCTTTCGTTACGAGTTGCTTTTAGCTGCCAAGTTAATTCTGCAGGATTTGCAGCATTTAACACATTACTTAAACCTACCGATTTTATGCTTAAATCTAACATATATTTGTTAGGTTTTAACACATAACGATATTCTAAATAAGCCGTTTCAGAAGTTTTTAACTTCATAGAAACTACAGAATTTTCACCTTCTTTAGATAAAGTAGGTTCAAACAACAAATCTTTCGTATTTAAAACTCGATTGTCTTTTGTGTTGAATTTTAAATTTAGTTTTGAATTATTATCAGCAATAATTTTTACTAAATCGGTGTTTTTGCTTGAAATTCTTTTTTGATCATTAACAACAGCCTCTTTAATATAACCACCTTTTCCAGAAAAAACAACTGTTAAAACACCATTGTTAACAGTGATGTCTTTAGCACCAACTACAGTTGGTAAAGCAGCGCCATATGCAAACGACCCTAATTCGCTTTTTAATTGTGCATTAGCCAAGGTATCATTAACAGCGTTTGCAGCTAATTGATTAACGGGCGTTTTTGTAGCAACTTCATTTTTAGCTGTTTCTTTTGTTTTTTCTTCTTTTTTATCTGAAAACATACTTCCAGACATCATCCAAAATAACAAAACGGTAATTATAGCCATACCAATAAGGCTACTTTTGTCTAATTTTTTTTCTTCCATTTTTTTGAAAAATTTATTACATCTTCAGTAATGCAAGAAGCATTACGAATTAAGTTTTTTGTTAACAGCTGCTTTTACAAAAGCTGAAAACATTGGGTGTGGGTTTGCCACAGTACTTTTATATTCGGGGTGGTATTGCGCAGCAACAAAAAACGGATGGTTTGGCAATTCAATAATTTCAACCAATTTAGTTTCTGGATTTACGCCCGAGAATACCATACCTGCATTTTCAAATGCTTCGGTGTAATAATTATTAAATTCATAACGGTGGCGGTGACGCTCGTTAATTAATTCGTTTTGGTAAATATCAAAAGCTTTTGTTCCTTGTTTAATTTCGCAATCCCAACCACCTAAACGCATGGTTCCGCCTTTTTCGGTAATTGTTTTTTGTTCTTCCATAAACGTAATTACCGGATAAGGTGTATTATCGTTCATTTCAGTTGAATTTGCGTTTTCAAAACCTAAAACGTTTCTAGCAAATTCTATAACAGCCATTTGCATACCCAAACATATACCCATAAATGGAATGTTGTTTTCGCGTGCAAAACGTACAGTTTCTATTTTACCTTCAATACCACGAGATCCAAAACCTGGAGCAACTAAAATACCGTCTAAATTTTTCATTTTATCGGCAACATTTTTAGTTGTTAAATATTCAGAATGAATACTCACTACGTTTACCTTAGCAAAATTAGCAGCACCTGCATGTACAAAAGCTTCTAAGATTGATTTATATGAATCTTGTAATTCTACATATTTACCTACTAACCCAATATTAACGGTATGTTTTGGGTTTTTTAAACGATGTAAAAAATCGTTCCATTTGGTTAAATCTGGTAATCCTTTTTCAGGTAGATCTAATTTTTTAAGTGCAACGGTATCTAAACCTTCTTCTAACATATTATTAGGCACTTCGTAAATGGTTGAAGCATCAATAGATTGAATAACCGATTCTTGAGAAACATTACAAAAAGCAGCTAATTTGCGTTTAATGTCAAATGATAATTCATGTTCAGTTCTACAAACTAAAATATCGGCTTTAATACCACTCTCCATTAATGTTTTAACCGAATGCTGTGTTGGCTTTGTTTTTAATTCACCCGCAGCTGCAAGGTAAGGCACTAAAGTTAAATGAACTACAATTGCATTTTTATCACCTAAATCCCACAATAACTGTCGAACCGATTCTATGTAAGGTAACGATTCAATATCGCCAACTGTACCACCTATTTCGGTAATAACAATATCGTAATCGCCAGATTTACCAAGCAATTGCATACGTTCTTTAATTTCATTGGTAATATGTGGTACTACTTGTACGGTTTTACCTAAAAATTCGCCACGGCGTTCTTTTTCAATAACCGAAAGATAAACGCGACCAGTTGTAACGTTATTTGCTTGAGAAGTAGGAACATTTAAAAAACGTTCGTAGTGACCTAAATCTAAATCGGTTTCGGCACCATCGTTCGTTACAAAACATTCACCATGTTCATAAGGGTTTAATGTTCCTGGATCCACATTAATATAAGGATCGAACTTTTGAATAGTTGTACGGTAACCGCGTGCCTGTAATAATTTTGCTAGGGATGCTGCAATAATTCCTTTTCCAAGTGATGATGTTACACCACCTGTTACGAAAATATATTTACATTGTTTCATTTGTAAAATATGTTGTGTTGTGTTGTGCTGTTCTAAACCTGGCAAAATTACAATTATAATTTGAGTTTTAAAAGTAGAATAAGTACAATTGTATTAATTATGGTTTTGGATATTTGTTTTTTATGTTTCTTATTAAACTTTCTAAACCATTAAGTTTAACTTCGTACATAGTTGCCAGTTGTTTACCTAATTTACCCGGCGGAAACCCTTTGTTTTTATACCAAACATAATAAGGTTCTGGTATATCTACCAAAAAATACCCTTTGTATTTACCAAAGGGCATTTTTGCATATGCAAGTTCTATTAACTCTTTATTGTTATCCATTTAATTATAACCAATTAAAATGAACAGTTTTTGTAATATCTGGATGCAAGCTTAAGAAAACGGGGCAAGTCATTGCTGCACGTTCTAAAATAATTTTCGATTTTTCATCGGCTACACCTTTCATATCTAAATTTACAATTATTTCGCTTATTTTTCTAGGTTCAGCCTGCATTATTTTGGTAACATTTGCAGATGATCCTTCAATATTCAAATTCATTGCATTGGCTTTAATGCCCATTATACTAAACATGCAAGTTGCTAACGAATTTGCTACCATATCGGTTGGAGAAAAGGCTTCGCCTTTGCCGTGGTTATCAATGGGAGCATCGGTTATAATTACACTACCCGACAATAAGTGCGTTGATTCTGTTCTTAAATCGCCTTTATAAACAACTTTACTGGTACTCATTAGTTAGCTTCTTTAATTGTTAAATCTTTATCAATATATAAAATATAAACTGCGTTGTTATAAACCCCACCATTTTCTTTAACATATGTAAATTTATTTTCGATTTGTTGTGAACCGTAATCAAAAATGTTTGATTCTTCACCTGCTTCAAACATACGTGAAATTACATCGAGTGTAACATCGTATCCTCGAACCGCAAATCTACTTGGGTTTTTACTGTAAACGGCTCTGTATTTAGTAGCAAATGCTTGTTTTTTATCGTTATCGGCATCATTTGTAACAGATGGAAACATATATTTTAAAGCTACTAAATCTGAAATATTAATATCTGATGAATCTAGAACATCTGTTTTTTCCAACGTAACTAACTGAATATCAAAATTATTTTGCAACGTTTTTAAAGTATTTATTAATTCAACAGTAGTTGTTAACGACGATGCATCGTACACAATATAATTTGTTACGTTAGGCATTAATAAAGTGCGTAGAAAGGTACCATTTACTTTTTCATCAACCAAAACACCAAAACTTGTTACAGAAGGATAATTTGATTTAAAATAGTCAATTGAAGTCTTTTTCCCATCGGTAATGGCTATAATTTTTCCATCTTTAGACAATAAATATTCTAGCATTTCCTTTTTCACTGTTTCATTTGTAGGCATTGTATGCACTTGGTTTGTATACGGCTTGCCTTTGTCGGTTGAAAGTGGTGATACAACTACTGTTTGTTGGTTTTTAAATGCTTCGGAAACGGCATCAACGTTACGTTGAAAAAATGGACCAATAATTACATCGGTTGATGTAAAATCGAATTCATTTTTTAAAGTAGCAACATCTAACGTTTTATTAGTTTCTTTAGAATCGACAAATTTGATGTTTACATTGTAATTTTTATCTTTTAAATGATCGATTGCTAATTTTGCTCCTGAATAAAAATCAAGTGTCATGTTTAAAAAAACATCTTCTTTAATATTTTGATTAATCGCAGGATTATTAAAATTATTTTTAGATAAATTAAAAGGTAAAAGTATAACCAAATCTTTAGTAGACTGATTTTTAACAATATTTAAATCAACTTTATTGTTTAATAAATTTTCTATTTTTTTTTCTTGTAAAGGTGTAAATTCAGATAATTTTCCATTTGAATCGTTATCATATCCTACAATTATAGTTGCGCCTTCTTTTAAACCATTTACCAAATCAGGATTCCACTGAAACAATTGTTGTTGTGTAATTTGGTGTGTTTTGCAAATACTATAAATAGTTGCATGTGCAGGAACAACAATAGTTATAGGGTGTTTATTTACTGTATTGATATTTTGAGAAACTGGTACATTTAAAGCTTGTCCTACTTTTAAGCCGTTTTCTAACAAGCCTGGATTTAATTCATTTAAAACCGAAACTGATGTATTACTTTTTACTGCAATTCCGTAAATGGTTTCACCACTTTCAACAATAACTGTGGTTGTGTTTGTAGGCTTTGTAACTGAGTTACTATTTACGTTAGGTGTTTTTTGCGCTAAAGTATTGGTTAAATTTAAAACTTGTCCTATTTTTAAACCATTTTCCTTTAAACCTGGATTTAAATTATACAACTTATCAATAGCAATATGGTATTGCTTAGAAATGCCGTAAATAGTTTCCTTAGGTAGAACGGTGTGTTGTAATTGCGATACTGCAGGAATTTTTAAAATTTGATTTTCATTAATTCCGTTTACAGCTTCTGGATTCAGCATAAACAATACGTTATTAGTTGTATTGTATTTTTTTGCAATTTGTGTAACTGTTTCGCCCTTTAAAACTACGTGAGTACTTGTTGGTGATTGTGCTTTTGCAATTGTAGCACAAAACAAAACCGATAGTGTTAATAATACTTTTTTCATAATAACAAATATAAAAACAAATCAATTGTTTTAAACAATAATTTGTAGGTAAATTAAAAATGTAAAAAAATAAATTATTAGTGTCGTTACCTTATTGAAAACGCCAAGCTAAAATTCTACTTTTTTTATTACCTTGACTCATTTCCATGATTTTTAAATACTTAACTTTATTTTGCAACATATTTTGTAGGGGTTTTAAATTATTTTCGTTTGAAATTAATACCGTAAAACAACCTACATTTTTGGTAAATAGTAAACTTTCATTTATAAGCTTTTTAACAAAAACTAATTCACCACCTTCACACCACAATTCATTATTTTTACCCGAAAAATTATGAGCTAATTTTACATTTCTTGTATTATTTAAGCCTTTTAATTTGCGTAATGTTTGTGTATCTGCTTCTTTTTTAGACTTAAAAAAAGGTGGATTACATATTACTGCATCAAAAAAATCAGTGTCGTTTATAATTCCTTTTAAAATTTGATTTTGTTTTGATTGTTCACGCAAAAAAATATTTAAACTTAAATGCTTGTTATTATTTATAATTTGTTGGGCATTTTGTATTGATTTTGAATCGATATCAGTCGCAACAAAATTCCAATTAAATAACGCATGACCAATTAAAGGGTAAATTAAACTTGCACCTGTTCCAATATCTAAAATTGTAGTTTTAGATGTATTTGGGATTATTTCAGATAAATAATGCAAATAATCAGCTCTTCCGGGTACTGGTGGTACTAAATTTTCTTTTGGAATATCCCAATAATCTAAACCATAAAAACACAGCAATAAAGCTTTGTTTAAATAATAAACCGCTTGTTGGTTTGCAAACAAAACCGTATCAATACCCATTTTATTTTTAACTATAAAAGGCGATAATTCGGGTACTTTTATTATTAATTCTTTAAAATTATAAGGCTTATTGTGTAAATTATTACTGTGCATAACTAAATTTTTGTATTATTTAAGTAAAAACAAAACAGCCTTAAAGTTTAGTTTAAGGCTGTTTTAATTTAATTATTCCCACTCTATTGTTGCAGGTGGTTTTGAACTTATATCGTAAGCAACACGGTTAATACCTTTAACTTCGTTAATAATTCGGTTTGAAACCAATTCTAAAAACTCATAAGGTAATTTACTCCAAGTTGCAGTCATAAAATCAATAGTATTTGCAGAACGTACAACAGCAGTGTATTCATAAGTACGTTCATCGCCCATTACTCCAACCGATTTAACAGGAAGTAACACTACAAACGCTTGCGAAACCTCGTCGTATAAATTATGGTTGTAAAGCTCATCAATAAAAATTTGGTCGGCTTCTTGTAAAATACGTACTTTTTCAGCATCAACTTCACCAATCACACGAATACCTAAACCTGGTCCTGGGAATGGGTGGCGGTACACTAATTCACGAGGTATGCCTAATTCTACTCCAACTTTACGAACTTCATCTTTAAATAACTCTCTTAATGGTTCTAACAATTGCAGTTTCATATGTTCTGGTAAACCACCAACATTATGATGCGATTTTATTGTAGCAGAAGGCCCTTTTACAGATTGCGATTCAATAACATCGGGATAAATAGTACCTTGAGCTAAAAATGAAGCATCGTCAAATTTTTGTGATTCTTCATCAAAAACAGCCACAAAATCACGACCAATAGATTTGCGTTTTGCCTCTGGTTCATCAATTCCTTTTAAATTTGTAAGGAATCGTTCAGATGCATCCACCATTTTTATGTTCATATGGAAATGCTTTCCATAGTTTTCCATTACTTTTTTACCCTCGTCTTTACGCAACAAACCAGTATCAACAAAAATACAGGTTAATTGATCGCCAATTGCACGGTGAATTAATACAGCTGCAACCGATGAATCTACACCACCAGATAAACCTAAAATTACTTTTTTATCGCCAACTACTTCCTTAATACGTTTAATTTCTGTTTCGATAAAATCTTTAAGTACCCAATTTTTTTCGGCTTTACAAATTTCAAAAACAAAGTTTTCTAACATTTTAGAACCAAATTCAGAATGTGTAACTTCTGGGTGAAATTGAACGGCGTAAATATTTTTAGTTTCGTTTGCTAAAGCTGCAATATCAATGTTTGATTTACCTGTAACCACAAAACCTTCTGGAGCTTTTTCAACCTCGTCAAAATGGCTCATCCAAACTGTAGATTTTTCAGGAACACCATTAAATAAAAGATTTTTTGCTAGAACAGTAAGTTCCGATTTTCCGTATTCGCCTTTTATGCCTTTTTTAACTTCGCCACCTAACATGTGTGAAATTAACTGCATACCGTAACAAATACCTAAAATAGGCACACCAATTTCAAAAAGTTCTTTTTCAACTAAAGCAGCTTCACTTCCAAAAACAGAAGATGGTCCGCCAGAAAGTATAATTCCTTTTGGATTGTGCTTTTTAATTTCGCTAATTGGTGAATTGTAGGGAATAATTTCGGTGTAAACTCCAAACTCTCGAATTCGGCGGGCAATTAATTGGTTGTATTGCGAACCAAAATCTAAAATAATAATACCTTGTGTCATTGTGCTGTTTGTCTTTGTGCAAAAGTAATGTAAATCTTGCATTTATAAAATATATAATACCTTTTATCAATTATTTTTTTGATTTGATAAATAATGGAATTATTTTTGTTAGTGATACAAAAGTTAAAAAATTGTTTTTCTTATGATTTCTTTTAAAAATTTTATTCTTCTGGCAGTATTTTTACCTGTAATTGCATCGTGCGATAAAAAAGAAGAAAAAAAAGTTTTTATTCAACCCGGTTTGTTAGATACTATTTTTAGCAATACGTTTGAAGGCATAATACCTTGCCCCGATTGCCCTGGTATTGAATCGTCTATTAGAATTTATAGCGATAGTACCATTTCGCGCACAGTTTTTTATCAAGATAGAAACGAATTACCCATTACAAAAGTGGGAACTTGGAAATTAAAAGACAGTGTGTTTACTGCTATTTTTGATCGTGAAAAACTTTTTTACCGAATAAAAAATTACAATCAGTTATTACGTGTGGGCAGCGATTTAAAAGAAGTTCAAGGTGAATTTGCCAATGATTATATTTTACATAAGCGCAACCCTTTTAAAGCTGAAAATATTGAAGGAATCTATTTACGTGGCGATACTTTAAACACTCATTTTAAACTTCGAATAACCAATGTAAAAAAAGATAGTTATAATTTAAAAATAGCATATTATAATAATGTAGATTCATTAAATAATTGTAGCAAACAACTTAAAGCTATTTTAGATAAAAATAATCAATTACAAGCTAAATTAAACGATGATAAAAGTTATTTACGCGTAATTTTTACTCAAAAAGAAGCGCATATTGTAATTGAAAATGTTACAAAAGATTCAATGAACAATTTTTGCAAAAGTATTCCAAACGATATTTTTTATGGCGCATATAAAAAAAGAAGCACTAAATAGTGCTTCTTTTTGTTTAGTTAAATCTATAACCTATACTAATATCGCCTTTAAAAACTCCTGAGGCATTTGTATTTTGTTGAATTAAGTTTTTACCATAGCCTGCTTTTAATTCAAAAACAAAACCAATGGTATTTACTTTTTTCCAACCAATTGCAAGTCCTAGTGCCAAATCGGTGAAATTTTCTTTATTTTGATCGTAATAATAATACCCGTAAGGATCTACTGCATAACTATTGCCATAAACATATTCGGTACCTGAATACAAATCGGCAAAACCTTCAACAAACATACCTTTTGCACCGTATTCTTGACTTTGATTAAAGTAAAAACGGTAATAAGGCGCAATTGAAATATTTTGATTTAAAACATCTTCACCGCTTTGAAATCCTACTAAAAAGTTTACACCATAACCTTGGTTTCTGTCTTTAACACGTTCATAAGACAATTCTAAACTATGACCCGAAAGTAACTTTACAGCTCCTAAACGAATTTCATGTTTTTTCTCGTATGCTGAATTCATTGACTCAGGAAAATTTGTTTGAGCCAATGCCGAAACAGAAACAAGTGTAACTAATGTTAATACAATTTTTTTCATACAGATATTTATTTTGTGAAACTACTTATTAAGCTTCCATATCAACTGTTGTTTCAGCAGCTATTTTTTTATAAGTTCCATCAATTAACTTACTACGTATTGCTTCAAAAGCAGCCAATGTTTGGTCAATATCTTCATACGTATGCGAAGCTGTAGGAATCACGCGTAATAAAATAATACCTTTAGGAATTACTGGGTATACAACAATTGATAAAAAGATACCGTAGTTTTCGCGTAAATCGTTAACCATTATCATTGCTTCTGGTATAGAACCTTCTAAATAAACAGGTGTAACACAAGTATTGGTATCGCCAATATTAAAACCACGCTCTTTTAAACCATTTTGTAAACGGTTTACATTTTCCCATAATTTATCTTTTAAACTAGGGTTTTCGCGTAATAATTGTAAACGTTTTAAAGCACCTTTTACTAAAATCATTGGTAATGCTTTAGCAAACATTTGCGAACGTAAATTATATTTTAAATAATCTATAATATCCTGATCGGCAGCGATAAATGCACCAATTGAAGCCATTGACTTAGCAAAAGTTGAAAAGTAAACATCAATACCATCTTGACATTCTTGTTCTTCACCTGCACCTGCACCCGTTTTACCTAATGTACCAAACCCGTGTGCGTCATCAACTAACAAACGGAAATTATATTTTTCTTTTAAAGCTACAATTTCTTTTAATTTACCTTGTTGCCCACGCATTCCAAAAACACCTTCAGTAATAACTAAAATACCACCGTTTTGCTCATCGGCCATTTTAGTAGCTCGCTGTAAGTTTTTTTCTAACGATTCAACATCGTTGTGTTTGTATGTAAAACGTTTCCCCATGTGCAAGCGAACGCCATCAATAATACATGCATGCGAATCAACATCGTAAACAATAACATCGTTTTTAGTAACTAACGCATCAATGGTAGAAACCATACCTTGGTAACCAAAATTTAATAAATAAGCAGCTTCTTTGTTTACGAAAGCAGCTAATTCATTTTGTAATTTTTCGTGCCAATCTGTATGCCCAGACATCATTCGTGCACCCATTGGGTAAGCTGCACCAAATTCAGCTGCTGCATCGGCATCTGCTTTTAATACTTCAGGATGCGTTGCAAGTCCCAAATAATCGTTAATTGACCAGTTTAAAACTTCTTTTCCTTGAAATTGCATTCTTGGCCCTAATTTTCCTTCTAATTTAGGAAACACAAAGTAACCTTCTGCTTGTGAAGCCCATTTTCCTAATGGACCTTTATTATCATGAATTCTTTCAAATAAATCTTTAACCATTTTGTTTATTTTTTAAACCGTGCAAATTTAGTGATTTTTTATGTAATATATTTATTTTATGCTATTTAAATACAATCTTATTAAAATTACTTAAATTTTAGGTAATGTATTACTATAAAGGTAATTACCAAGTAACTATAAATTAATAAAAATAGTATTATAAGTGCTGTTTTTTGTTCATTTTTTTGTTTTGATTTTAACCAAAACTTTACTTTTTTTAAGTTAAAAACACAGTATAAAGTTAAAATAAATGCCAACAAATAGGTAACAAAAAGTGCTATTTGAAAACCAATTGCATGCCTTAAAGCAAAAGCATCGTTGCCTTTAAACATTTTTAACTTGTCTTTTGTTGGGTTTTGGTAAATATTTATTGCTTTATTGGTAATAAACTTATTTAAACTGCGGTTGTGTATATATTCAAGTTCTTTTTGAATGGTTTCTTTTGCAAAAAAAGGTTCAAAACCCAAAAGTGCATAATGTTTAATTTCGTATTTTTTTGTAAGGATATATCCGTCTTTATCTTTGTGTTTAATAGTAACAGGAGTATAAATTTTTTCGAGAAAATTTAAAGGGGTTGCTACCATTTTTGATGGATCTTTTTCAATAGAAAGCACTTCTAATTTTGACCATTTTGGGTGTGATATATTAAACTCAAACGATCTAAAAAAAGGAGAAAACGAATAACAAAATGCACCAATTAAAGTAAAAGTGCAAAATAAATTTAAAAATTGTTTATCGGATCTTTTTCTAGTACCAAAAAAAGCGCGGTCAATAATTACAATAATAAAGCTTATTACAAAACCGTAAATAAACAATCGGGCACTGTTTAATAATACAAAAATTAAGAACAGTAACCAAAGAATAACTTTAAACGGATTAAGCTTCATTTTAAAATATATAATTTATCAAATATAAAAAAAACCAAATATACAATGTAAAAAAAGCCCTCAAAAAGTTATTTTTTTTGAGGGCTAAAATAATTGCTCTTAATTATTATATACTTTTAAAGCTTCTTTTATAATTTCGGCCGATTTTATTAAATCTTCTTTGTTTAAAACATACGCCAAACGCACTTCGTTTAAACCTACATTTTTACTTGAATAAAAACCAGCTGCTGGTGCAACCATAACGGTTTCACCATTTAATTGATACGATTCTAACAACCATTTTGCAAAATCTTCGGCATTTGTAACAGGTAATTTTGCAATGCAATAAAAGGCTCCTTTAGGCATTGATACTTGCACGCCATCAATTGCATTTAAAGCATTAACTAAAGTATCTCTACGGTCTTTATATTCTGTAATTACATCGTCAAAATATGATTGTGGTGTATCTAAAGCAGCTTCAGATGCAATTTGTGCATACGTAGGGGGCGATAATCTTGCTTGTGCAAATTTCATTGCAGTAGCCATTAAATCTTTATTCTTAGATACAATACAACCAATACGCGCACCACACATGCTGAATCTTTTTGAAACCGAATCAATCATAATTGCATTTTGTGCAATACTATCTTCATTCATTACAGAAAAATGCTTCATTCCATCGTAAGTAAATTCGCGATACACTTCGTCGGCAATTAAAAACAAATCGTGTTTTTTTACCAATGCAGCTAATTGCTGAATTTCTTCTTTACTATATAAATATCCAGTTGGATTACCCGGATTACAAATTAAAATAGCTTTTGTTTTAGGGGTAATTAATTTTTCAAAATCTGAAATGGGTGGCAATGCAAAACCGTTTTCGATACCCGACATTACCGGTACAACTTTCACTCCGTTTTGAGTAGAAAAACCATTGTAATTTGCATAAAATGGTTCAGGTATAATAATTTCATCACCTTCATCCATAGTAGATCCCATTGCAAAAATTAAAGCTTCAGAACCACCCGTTGTAATAATAATATCTTCTTTATTAATAGGTAAACCTTGGATTTGGTAATACGCTGCTAATTTTTCTCGGTACGAATCAAAACCTGCAGAATGACTATATTCTAAAACGCTAATATCGGCATTTTTCACAGCATTTAAAGCTACATCAGGCGTTTTAATATCGGGTTGACCAATGTTTAAATGATATACTTTATTTCCATTTTTCTTTGCTGTTTCAGCAAAAGGCACCAATTTACGTATTGGCGATTCGGGCATTTGCAAACCTTTATTAGAAATCTTAGGCATGATAATTTGTTTATTTAATTGTGCAAATTTAGTTTTTTATTCTAAAAAAACACATCCTTTTTTAATTTGTTTAAATTACGTTAAAATACGTTACAACCTATATAATTTAAGTATTTTTGTGAAATTTCAAAGCACACAACAATTTACCATGAGTAAAATTATTTCTTTTTTATCATCAACACGATTAATGGCGGTGTTATTCCTTGTTTTTGCAGCCGTAATGGGTATTGCTACTTTTATAGAAAACGAATACAATACCGATACTGCCCGAATTTTAGTTTATAATACCAAATGGTTTGAAGCCATTATGCTAATTTTTGTGTTTAACTTTATTGGTAATATTAACCGTTACAAACTTTTTAGTAAAGCCAAATTAGATACTTTAATATTACACTTAGCTTTTATTTTAATTTTAATTGGTGCTTTTGTTACAAGATATATAAGTTTTGAAGGTATGATGCCCATAAAAGAGGGAGAAACTGTAAATCAATTTTACTCTGATAAAACTTTTTTAACGGTTTGGGTTGATGGCGATTTAAATGGCGAACCTAAACGTAAAACCATTGAAAAACAACGTTATTTCTCTTCTGCTTTAGATAAAGATAATTTGGTTAGCGCTTTTGCATCGAATCATTTTTTAATAAACGACGATTTTAACAAAACGCCTTTTGAAATTGAATTTAAAGATTTTATTATGGGCGCTAAAGAAACCGTTGTTGCCGATAAAAACGGAAAAAGCTTTTTAAAATTAGTAGAATCTAGTCATGGTGAACGTCATGAACATTTTATTGAAGAAGGTACACAACAAGAAATTCATGGTATGGCTTATACCTATAATAAACATGTTGAAGGTGCTGTAAATTTTTTCACCAACGAAAAAGGCGAAATGCAAATAAATTCACCTTTTGGTGGTGATTTCCGTATAATGGCTACACAAGCTACTGGTGAAGTTAAAGCAAATACCCCTGCCCTACTTAATTATAGATCGCTTTACAGTTTAGGCGGCGTTGTACAATTTGTAATGGACAGACCAATAATTGGTAAAAAAACCTTACAAGAAACCCCCGATTTTAAAGCAAAAGGTACAACCGATGCTTTAATTTTAAATGTTCGTTCACAAGGCAAAACGCACGAAGTGGTATTAATGGGATCTAAAGGACAAATGGGAATACCACAATCATTTAAATTAGGAAATTTAGAATTTACTATGTTTTATGGTTCTAAGGTGTACACCACTCCATTTCAAATAAAATTAAACGACTTTATTGCTCAAAAATACCCTGGAACCGAAAAAAGTTATTCTTCCTTTGAAAGTAAAGTTACTATTGTAGATCCAGAAAAAACATTTGATTACCACATTTACATGAACCATGTTTTAGATCATAAAGGATATCGTTTTTTTCAAGCATCATTTGATCCCGATGAAAAAGGAACCATTTTATCTGTAAACCATGATTTTTGGGGTACTTGGATTACATACATTGGTTACACCCTACTTTATATTGCTATGCTTTGCATTTTATTTACTAAAAATACCCGTTTTAATGATTTAAGACGAAAACTTAAAAACGTACGTGCTAAAAAAGCTGCTTTAACTGCATTTATGCTATTTTTAGGTTTATTTACTTCACAAGCACAACACGCGCACAACAAACCTACTGCGCAGCAAATAGATTCGTTGCTTGTTAAAACAACTGTTTCACAAGAACACGCCGATTTGTTTGGAACTATTGTTATACAAGATGCCGACGGACGTATGAAGCCTATTAATACGTTTTCATCTGAATTGTTACGAAAAGTAAGTAAAAATGATCATTTTCAAGGAATGGATTCTGATCAAGTAATGCTTTCTATCACACAATTTCCACAGTTGTGGTATCACGTGCCTATCATTAATCTTAAAAAAGGAAACGATAGCATTCGTTCAATAATTGGTATTCCTGCCGATGCTAAATTTGCATCGTTAGCCGATTTCTTTAACGAAAAAGGCGGTTATAAATTAGATAAATATCTAGATAAAGCCTATCAAGCATCGGTTAAAGATCAATTTCAAAAAGATTTTATTGCAGCCGATGAAAAAGTTAACTTATTATACGCTGCAATTAGTGGACAAATTTTAAAAATTTTCCCAATTCCTGGACACGAAAACAACAAATGGGTTTCGTATTTAGAATTAAATGAAGCTGGTTTAAAAGGCATGGATTCTGTTTACACCAAAAACATTTTACCAATGTACACCACTTCGTTACTAAAATCAATAGAAACCAAAGATTTTAAGGCATCGGGTGAATTATTAACTTCAATAATAAACTTTCAAAAAAAATACGGCAGTAAAGTAATGCCAACTGAACAAAAAATTAAAACCGAAGTTTTATATAATAAGTACGATGTATTTAAAAAACTGTTTTCGTACTATATGTATGTTTCTGTAATTTTATTTATCATTGTAATTATTCGCATTTTTAAAGAAAATAAAATACTACGCACTTTAACAAAAATAGGTAATGTGCTGGTAATTATTTTATTTATTATGCATACGCTAGGTTTAATAGCACGTTGGTATGTATCAGGACATGCACCTTGGTCTGATGCTTATGAATCGATGATTTTTGTTGGTTGGGCTACTGTTTTATTTGGATTGATTTTTGGACGAAATTCGGCTTTAACTATTGCATCAACAGCCTTTGTAGCAAGTATGATTTTAATGATAGCACATTGGAACTGGATGGATCCTTCCATAGGAAATCTTCAGCCTGTATTAAATTCATATTGGCTTATGATACACGTTGCTATTATTGTAGGTAGTTACGGACCATTTACTTTAGGAATGATTTTAGGCATTGTTGCATTACTTTTAATGTTGTTTACTACTAAAAACAATAAACAAAAAATGGAGCTTAACCTTAAAGAAATTACGTATATAAATGAAATGGCGTTAACGGTAGGTTTGGTTATGTTAACAATTGGTAACTTTTTAGGTGGCCAATGGGCAAATGAAAGCTGGGGACGTTATTGGGGTTGGGATCCTAAAGAAACTTGGGCGTTAATTTCAATTATGGTATATGCCTTTGTAATTCACATGCGATTTGTACCTGCTTTACGCGGATTATGGATTTACAATTTAATGTCGGCTTTAGCTTTTTATAGTATTTTAATGACCTATTTTGGGGTAAACTTTTACCTTTCGGGCTTACATTCCTATGCAAAAGGCGACCAAGTGGTAACACCAACTTTCATTTGGGTATCGGTAGCATCGGTAGCCGTTTTAGCAACTATCACCTATTTTAAATATAGGAAACATTATAAAAAATAAATCTTAAAAGCTTTCTGTACAGAAAGCTTTTTTTGTAATTTTAAACAACCTTAATCATTATCAATAATATGAAAATAATAGTTTTTGCAGCTGCTTTATTAGCTATAAGTTGTACCAACGCACAAAAATCAACAACAAAACCAGAATCTAAAATGGAGCAACAAAATACCACAAGCAGTATTCACCAATTTATTGTTAAAGACATCACAGGAGCCGAATTTAATTTAGCCGATTTACGTGGTAAAAAAGTATTAATTGTAAACACAGCTTCAAAATGCGGACTAACCCCTCAGTTTGAACAGCTAGAAGAATTGTATCAAAAGTATAAAGATCAAAATTTTACAATTATTGGTTTTCCTACAAACGATTTCATGAGTCAAGACCCTGGTTCAAATGATGAGATTGCAGAATTTTGCAAGATAAATTACGGCGTTACTTTTCCTATGATGAGTAAAATTGTAGTTAAAGGCGATACTATTGAACCTTTATTTAAGTATTTAACCACAAAAGCCGAAAATGGTTTAGATGATTTTGATGTAGAATGGAATTTTCAGAAATTTTTAATTAATGAAGATGGAAAACTTGTAAAAGTGATAAGTCCGCGCACCTTGCCAACCAATGATGAAATAATTAATTGGATTGAAGGAAAATAAACGGATTTACATTAAAATTTCAGGATAGTTCTTATATTTGACTAATTAATTTTTAGAAATGAATTATCCTGAAATACCTTTGGCGCAAAGCATTTTGCAACTTTTTAAGGCAAAGGAAATCAAACATATTATAATTTCACCCGGATCGCGTAATGCTCCTTTAACAATAGGTTTTACAAGCGATCCTTATTTTACTTGTTACAGTATTGTAGATGAACGTTGTGCAGCTTTTTTTGCAATGGGAATTGCCCAACAAATAAATAAACCAACAGCTGTTTTATGTACATCGGGTTCGGCTTTATTAAATTATTATCCAGCAGTTGCCGAAGCCTTTTACAGCCAAATTCCTATGATTGTTGTATCTGCAGATAGACCCACTTCTAAAATTGATATTGGCGACGGACAAACCATTCGCCAGCGCAATGTTTTTGAAAATCATTCGCTTTTTAATGCAAATTTATCAGAAGAAGCTTCGTTAACTAACGATGTTTTAATACAAAAAGCCATTTCAGTAGCAGTAAACAAAAAAGGCCCCGTACATATTAATGTTCCTTTTGAAGAGCCTTTGTACAATACGGTAAGTTCGCTAAGTTATCAATCTCAAATTACAGAAAACATCAATATTTTAGATTCTGCTATAACTAACAATTTTGATTTAACTGAAATTCAGCAAGCATCAAAAATTGTAATTTTAGTAGGTTCACAAAACCCTGAAATATTATCAAAAAGCAATTTAGATTTTATTGCTAATTTACCTAATGTTACTATTTTAACCGAAATAAATTCTAATCTACATCACAAAAACATCGTTTCAAATATTGATACGTTAATTACTGGTTTTACTAATGATGAAATTGAAAATTTTAAGCCCGATGTTTTAATTACTTTTGGTGGAATGATTGTTTCTAAAAGAATAAAAGCATTGCTTAGAAACCACCCAGCAAAAAGTCATTGGCATATTGATCCTTTACGTGCTTACGATACTTTTGGAATTTTAACTAAACATATTATAGCAACTGCTAATGAATTTGTGAACGAGTTAAAAAAACACATCAGTATCAAACAATCAAACTATGCTTCTACTTTTCATAAAATAATGGAACAACGCAAAGTAAAACACAATCAATATTTAACAACAATACCTTTTTCTGATTTAAAATCGTTTCAAATTATTTGGGAAAATTTACCCGAAAACATTCAACTTCAAATAAGTAATAGTGCTGTAATTAGGTATGCACAATTGTTTGAAAATCATGAATCGGTAGCTGTTTTTTGTAACCGTGGTACAAGTGGTATTGATGGGTCAACATCTACCGCAATAGGTGCAGCTGTAACAAGCCAAAAACCAGTTGTTTTACTAACAGGTGATATTAGTTTTTTTTACGACAGTAACGCACTGTGGAACAACTACATACCTAACAATTTTAAAATTATTATTGTAAACAATAGTGGCGGCGGTATTTTTAGAATTTTACCAGGCCATCAAGAAAACACAACTTTTAATACCTTTTTTGAAACCGAGCATCAATTAACGGCGGAACATTTAGCAAAAATGTATCATTTTAATTATTTATCGGCAATTAATGAAGAAGAATTAAAACTGGCATTGAAATTGTTATTCTCACAAAATACGCAACCTCAAATTTTAGAAATATTTACACCTTCTAAGATTAACAGAGATTTGTTGCGCAATTATTTTACAAGCATCTCATAAAAAATTTAGTATGAAAAAAATGATCATTCCTATTGCAGTTACTGCTTTAATTTTAAACAGCTGCACCAGCTTACAACAAGTTGCAAACCAATTACCACAAATACTTGAAACAGGCGGCGTTGGGCAAACCCAGATTGCTGCAGGTTTAAAAGAAGCTTTACAACAAGGCATTGACAAACAAGTTGTTAACCTTACAAAAACCGATGGTTTTTACAATAACTCTTTAGTAAAAATTGGTTTACCAAGTGAATTACAAAAAGTTGAAAAAACCTTAAGAGATATTGGTTTAGGCAGCTTAGCCGATGAGGGTATAAAATCGTTAAATAAAGCGGCAAGTAACGCAGTAAAAGAAGCTACCCCTATTTTTGTAAATGCAATTACCAGCATGACAATTAGTGATGCTACTGCAATTTTAATGGGCAATAAAAATGCAGCTACCCAATATTTACAAAAAACAACCAAAACAGCTTTGTATAGTAAATTTAACCCGGTTATAAAATCATCATTTACAAAAGTTGGTGCCGATAAAGTTTGGAATAACATTATAACTAAATACAACGCCATACCAACAGTTAAAAAAGTAAATCCCGATTTAACCGACCACGTTACGCAACAAGCTTTAGCTGGGGTTTTTACAATGATTGAAAAAGAAGAAGCAAATATTAGAACCAATGTTTCGGCGCGATCTACAAACGTTTTAAAAACCGTTTTTGCTATGCAAGATAAAAAATAATTAAAAAAAGAGGCTGACCTTTACGGTCAGCCTCTTTTTTTATCAATTTTATTTGAATCCTCTTGATTTGGATTGTAAATCTAAACGATTGAGTGTACAATATATTTTAAAGTAAAAAGTTAAATTCTGAATAAATTTTTTGAATTACTTTATCCGGCAAGTTTTGCTTATTACATAATTTTTTAAAATGTTCGGTTGCTTCTACTACTTCACTTATAATTCCTTTTGCATTTTTTATTGAATAACGTTCGGCTAAATCTACTACATCTTGTCTATTAATATCTGTACGTTTATTATTAATTGCCATTGCTCTTGAAATACGCGTATAATTCATTAAAGCATCTAAAGGATACGTTAAATCGTAGGCAGGTGAAAGATTCCATTTGTCTTTTAGTTCATTGTAAACAAAGCTAAAATTCTTTAAATGATCATCAATATTAGCAAATACCAAATTAAAAACCATACGTTTAAATAGCTGCTGAATATCTTTATGTGGAACCTTTAAATCAATAGCTAATTTAAAAAGATTGTCATAATTTGAATTTTCTGGTTTTCTAAAATCCCATCCTGTCATTCCAGAAGCCGTTAAAACATGCAACTTCTCTCCTCTTTGTCTATCAAAACGCAAGGTTGCAAAATGTTTGTCATCAATCAACTTCGAAGGCATCATTTCAATCTCGATAGAAGTTGCTAGTTGATAATAAACAAATTCTACTTTTTCTTTTGAATACCCCGATTCTTCATCTATAGCCAATTTTATTAAATAATGATTATAAGCATCAGATACTTCTAAATCACCTGCGATGATTTTTCCAGATGCTTTATGTTCAGAAATCAAAATTTTAGGGCGAGCACCACCTGCCGATGTTCCAATTTTAAAAATATTACGTAATGCTAAATCACTTAGATTTTTTTCATGAATAGTTGACTTTACATCTAAAACTTTTTTTACAACCTCTGAAATTTCATCAATATTAATTTCAGCTTCTGTAGAAATTGTTTTTGAAGGCATAAATTCTAAAGCACCCATTCCACGGTTACCCACATAGGCTAATTGTTCTAGCGGACTAATGTTTTTAGCTTCTTTATGATTGAATTCTAACCATTCTTTATAAATTAAATTACCAAAAACATCAGGAAGTGAATCGGCTATCATAGAAGGTAAACCTCTGAATGTTTCGCCTTCAAATTCAGAAAACACCTGTACATTTGGTGTTCTACGAAAGATATACGGAAACATTTTTTTATAACGATTACTTGTTAAAAAATCGGGATGATACTGAAAAAAAGATTTTTTTTGATCAGGGTCATAACCTATTTTACCAATTTCTGTATCTTTATAAACAACCGATATGATTTGATTTTTAGCCATATTAATACAAAGATTTACTTTCGTTTAGGTTCGTTATTCTAGATTGAATAAACTGATTAAAACTATTCATTTCATCAAAATATTGTAATATTTTTAAAACAGTTTCAAGCGTAGCATTTTCACCATTTTCAAGTTTAGAAATAGTTATTGGCGATAAATCTAATTCAGAAGCTAAGTCTTGTTGCGTTAATTTCTCGCGTTTACGCAATAACTTACACCATTCGCCTAATGCTTTTTGAATATCTTTTATGGTAACAAACTCTAACATTATTTATATTATAATCTAAATTATTATCAAATATAGAATTTTTTTATATTATAGTATAAATTTAAAAATATTTATTTTGCGAATGGTGCTTGAAAGAAATAACTGGTGTTTATGAAATTGTTAAAAAATAACATTTCACATTGCCCGATATACATTTGGTACAACGGTAGCATTTACAAATGGTGTACCTATTGAAAGTGTTAGTAAAATGCTTGGTCATCAATTTGAGAACAACACAACAGTATGCAAAAGTCATAGTAAAAGCAAAACATTAAGTATCTAATGCTTTTTAATAATATAAACACTAATTTTGTTTAACAAAAATAAATTTGATTTTGAAAAAGATATTAATAATAGATGACGAGGAAAAGTTAAGAGCTTTGCTAGCAAGAATTATTAGTTTAGAAGGATTTAAAGTTATTCAAGCAAATGATTGTAAATCTGCATTTAGCAAACTAGAAAAATCAAAAATTGATATAGTTCTTTGTGATGTAAAACTACCTAATGGTAATGGAGTTGAACTTTCAAAAAATATCAAAGAGAAATATCCACTTTTAGAAATAATTTTACTTACAGCTTAGGGCAATATCCCTGATGGAGTGCAAGCTATTAAAAATGGAGCTTTTGATTATTTCACTAAGGGAGACGATAATAACAAGATTTTACCATTAATTTATAAGGCTATTGAAAAAGTAGAATTAGCAAAAAGAGTACATCAATTAGAAAAACAGGTTGGAGAAAAATATTCTTTTGATAATATTTTAGGAAAACAAAACAAATAGTCAATGCTATTGAACTTGCAAAACAAGTAGCCAAAACAGATACTACTGTTTTAATTTTAGGAGAAACAGGTACAGGAAAGGAAGTTTTTGCTCAAGCAATCCATCAAGCTAGTAACAGAAATAATAAAAAATTTGTTGCAATAAACTGTTCTTCATTTACTAAAGAAATATTAGAAAGCGAACTTTTTGGGCATAAAGCAGGTGCATTTACAGGAGCAGTAAAAGAAACTAAAGGTCTTTTTGAAGAAGCACATAATGGCACCATTTTTCTTGATGAGTTGGGAGAAATGGCTTTAGAATTACAAGCAAAATTATTAAGAGTTTTAGGAACTGGAGAATTTTTAAAAGTTGGAGATACTACGCCAGTCAAAGTTAATGTTCGTATTATTGCAGCAACAAACAAAAACCTAGACGAAGAAATATTGAATCATAACTTTCGAAGTGATTTATTTTATAGATTGTCTGTTTTTACAATAAATCTACCGTCCTTAAAAGAACGTAAAAAAGATATTCAAATATTGGCTTCGAGTTTTGCATTATTTTTTGCTCAAAGAATGAACAAACAAAACATACAACTATCTGAAGATTATATAAATGCTTTAGAAAACAATGTTTGGAAGCCTACATTACCACTTGTTTTTTCATAATTCTTTAATTAATACATTAATTGACTATTGGTAACTTTATACCGAATAAAAAAGCGAAGATTAATTCTTTTGCCTTTTATTATAAGGAGATCATACTATCTTTTGTAACTTTAAAAAAATGCAATACCATTGCAACATATTTTTATTAAATTTGAAGATAATATGAAATTATTTTCTTCCATAATGGCACTTTATATGATGGTATTGTTTATAATGCCTTGTACTGATATGGTAGAAAAAAATTTAACTCAGATTCAAAATCACTCTACTGAAATAGCCCACCAAGAAACTCACAAACATGATGAAGCGCAAGATTTGTGCACCCCTTTTTGTTTATGTAACTGTTGTGGAATGGTAACGGGAGTAGTTCTTCAACAGAATTTTTTTGAGATTGAAATAATACAACCTTTAGCTTTAAACTTACCTAAACCAAAAATATATTATAAAACCGTTTTTCTACCTAGATATTACGGTGAGATTTGGCAACCCCCTAAGATTATTACCTAATTTTTAATGTTTAAAATGAATTTGTGTTTAATGTAAAACCTTTAAACGCAATGAGTTGTCGGTAGTACTTTGTATTTCCGGCTGCAAATCATTTCCTGATTTTTATTACTAATTTATCATTAATTCTAGTATAAAGTGTTAGATAATATTATAAAATTTTCCGTTAAAAACAAGTTTTTCATAGGAATTATGACCTTGTTACTTATCATTTGGGGGTTATGGAGTGCCACCAAAATACCAATTGACGCTCAGCCAGATATCACAAATAATCAGGTTCAGGTTATTACACTATGTCCTACTTTAGCAGGACAGGAAGTAGAGCAATTGGTTACATTTCCCGTTGAACAAAGTGTAGTTAACCTTCCCAAAGTAGAAGAAATTAGAAGCATTTCAAGGTTTGGACTTTCTGTAGTTACAATTGTATTCAAGGACGAAGTAGATATTTATTTTGCCCGACAGTTGGTAAATGAAAAACTAAAAGAAGCAGAAGAACAAATACCCGATGGTATTGGTACACCTGAGCTTGCGCCTGTAAGTACAGGACTTGGTGAAGTATATCAATACATACTTCACCCTAAAAAAGGCAGCGAAAATAAATATTCTGCTATGGATTTACGAAGCATGCAGGATTGGATTGTTTCCCGACAGCTATATGGCACTGCTGGAGTAGCGGAAGTAAATAGTTTTGGGGGATTGCTTAAACAATATGAGGTATCGATTGATCCAAATCGACTTAAAGCTATGGATGTTAGTATTTCTGAGGTTTTTACGGCCTTGGAAAAAAACAATCAAAATACAGGAGGAGCTTATATTGACAAAAAGCCCAGTGCCTACTTCATTCGCGGTATTGGTTTAGTTAATTCTCTTGAAGATGTAGGTAATATTGTTGTCAAAAAAACTACCACTGTTCCCATATTTATTAAGGACATTGCAGAGGTTCGTTTTGGACATGCAATTCGTTATGGCGCTTTAACCTTTAATGGAAAAGTTGATGCCGTTGGTGGCATTGTAATGATGCTGAAAGGAGAAAATACTGCTGAAGTAGTAAAAAATATAAAAGAAAAAATTCCTGTAATCCAAAAGTCTCTTCCTGAAGATATTGTTATTGAGCCATTTTTGGATAGAACCGATTTAATTGGTAGAGCAATTAATACCGTAAAAAACAACCTGATAGAAGGAGCACTGATTGTAATCTTTGTATTGATCCTTTTTCTAGGAAATATCAGAGCAGGACTAATAGTGGCATCGGCCATTCCTTTATCGATGCTTTTTGCCTTAGCAATGATGCGTTTGTTTGGAGTAAGTGCCAATCTCATGAGTTTAGGAGCCATTGATTTTGGACTGATTGTAGACGGTTCGTTGATAGTTGTTGAAGCAACGATGCACCATTTAGGGTTGCGGAAAAGCATGCACAAACTAAGCCAAGAAGAAATGGATGCAGAAGTATTTGAATCCGCCAGAAAAATTCGCACCAGCGCTGCTTTTGGAGAAATTATTATTCTTATTGTTTATCTACCCATATTAACATTAGTAGGTATCGAGGGAAAAATGTTCACTCCAATGGCACAGACTGTAGGTTTTGCGATTATAGGAGCATTGATTTTGTCCTTTACTTACATTCCTATGATGAGTGCGTTGTGTTTGTCAAAGAAACCAATTACAAAAAGAAATTTTTCAGACAAAATGATGGAAAAACTACAAGGTGTTTACAAACCCTTATTAGAAAAAGCCATTCAGATAAAATATGTAGTTATAAGCATTACACTTGGACTATTTACTTTAAGTATCTATCTATTTTCAAATATGGGTGGTGAATTTCTCCCAAAATTAGGAGAAGGTGATTTTGCTTTCCATTGCATTTTGCCACAGGGTACCTCTTTAAGCCAAAGCATAGAAACATCTATGCAGGTTTCTAAAATCATAAAGGAGTTTGACGAAGTAAAAATGGTAGTTGGAAAAACGGGTGCTGCCGAAGTTCCCACAGACCCTATGCCTCCAGAAGCGACTGATTTGATGATTATTCTTAAACCGCAAGATGAATGGAAAACGAATAAAACGTATGATGCGCTTTCAAACGAAATGATGGAGAAATTAGAAGTTATCCCTGGCGTGTTTTTTGAAGCCAATCAGCCTATACAAATGCGTTTTAATGAATTGATGACCGGTATTAGACAAGATGTTGCTGTGAAAATTTTCGGAGAAAATCTAGATTCCCTTTTAATATATGCAAACAAAGCAAATAAAATTATTCAATCTGTAGATGGTGTAACAGCTCCACAAATAGAACGAATTGCCGGTTTACCCCAAATTAATATTGAATACAACCGTACCAAAATAGCCAATTACGGTTTAAATATAACAGATATTAATGATATTGTAAGTACGGCATTTGCAGGTAAATCGGCAGGTGTAGTATATGAAAATGAACGCAAGTTTGATTTAGTTGTACGTTTAGATGAGCAACATCGCAGTTCTATTGAAGATGTAAGTAATTTATTTATTCCGCTTCCAAGCGGAGAACAAATTCCACTATCTCAACTTGCTGAAATTGACTATAAGTTGGGGCCAGCACAAATTAGTCGTGAAGGTGGTAAACGTAGAATATATATAGGCTTTAATGTGCAAGAGCGTGATGTTGCAAGTGTAGTCAATGAAATTCAGGATCTATTAACAGAAAAAATCAAATTACCTACAGGTTATTATTTTACTTATGGTGGTCAGTTTGAAAATCTACAAAAAGCTACCGACAGATTACTAATTGCAGTACCAATAGCACTGTTGCTCATTTTCATTCTATTGTATTTTACTTTTCGTTCCTTTAAAGAAGCAATTTTAGTTTATTCGGCAATACCAATGAGTGCCATAGGGGGTGTTTTTGCCCTTTTATTAAGAGATATGCCATTTAGTATATCGGCTGGTATTGGTTTTATAGCTTTATTTGGTGTAGCTGTTTTGAATGGAATTGTGTTGATTGCCACCTTTAACAGATTGGAAAAAGAAGGCTGGGATGCTATTGTACCAAGAATTATTGAAGGAGCTAAAACAAGGTTACGCCCCGTATTAATGACAGCCTCAGTAGCAAGTTTAGGATTTTTACCGATGGCATTAAGTACAAGTGCAGGTGCAGAGGTGCAAAGACCCTTAGCAACCGTTGTTATCGGTGGATTGATTTCTGCAACAGCATTGACTTTATTTGTATTACCTTTATTATACCTTTTATTTATGAGAAAAAACAAGACAACTAAAAGCAGCAAAAAGAATTTTATTAGTCCAATATTGTTGCTAATTTCTTTTTTTGGTTTTTCGCAAATCAGTTTAGCTCAAAATCCAATAAATATAGACAAGGCCATCGAGTTAGCCTTAGTGAATAACCCGCAACTTCGTTCGAAAAACCTTGAAATTCAATCTGTTCAAAACCTTAGCAAAGCGGCTTATGAATTACCAAAGGCCGAAGCTAATTTTCAATATGGAAATACCGATGGTTTTGAACAGAATGACGGTATTCAAATTTCGCAAACCATACCTTATCCAACACTTTTTGTTATTAAAAAAAATCTTATAAAAGAACAGATAAAAGCACAGGAATGGACAAAGCTTTTGACAGAAAATGAATTAAAAAAACAAGTGCGAATCTATTATTATCAGTTAGAATATTTAGAGCATAATGCTCATGTATTAAAAAACTTAGACAGTATTTATGCCGATTTTATTCGTGTTGCAGAACTGCGATATAAAACAGGAGATATAAGCAAATTAGATGTAAACGCAGCTGTAACCAAAAAAGGAGAAATAAATTTATTATTTCAACAAAACGACGTTTTTAGAAAAGGGGTTTATCAGCACCTTAAAAACTTAATGCAAACGCAGGAGGATTTTGTAATAGATTCTCAATCAACTTATGTTCCTTTATTATTAGATTCTCAAATTGAAAACAATGCTATCGACAATCACCCAAGTGTACAATTATTATATCAAGAGGTAAAAATTGTTGAACAAACTAAAAAAACGGAACGTGCAAATAGTTTACCCGATTTTACTTTAGGATATACTAATATGTCGTTAATGGGAATGCACGAAAGAAATGGAATAGAGCAGTATTACGGTCGCGGACAACGTTTTAATGTGTTTAATGTAGGTGTAAGCATTCCTTTGTTTAGCACAACTAAAGCAAAAATTAATTCGCTTGAATATCAAAAACAATCAATAGAGTTAAATGCACACTGGCAGCAACAGTTATTAGAAACACAATTAGTTAATGCATTAAATCAATACAAGCAATACACATCACAGTTTAACTATTTCAAAATGCAAGCCCTTCCTAATGCAAACGAAATAATTAAGGCTGCAAAATTAGGATACAGCACAGGCGAAATTTCGTATGTAGAGTACCTATATGCTTTGCAAATAACAACAGATACGCAACTTAATTATTTAAAAAGTATTCAACAAATCAATGAAGTAGTAACACTTATCAATTCACTAATTAGTAATTAAAAAATGAAAAATATTATAAATAAGATAGTTTTATACGTTTTTGTATTGATGGCAGTATTTAATATTAACGCTTGCAAAAACAATGAAAAACATTCAGAGAAAGATGGACATAACCATAATACTAAGGCTGAAACAACTACAAAAGAACTCACCGAAGAAAATGTAACAATATTGACAAATGAGCAAATAAAAGCTGTAGGTATTGAATTTGGAACAATTGAACAAAAACAGTTATCTGCAACGTTAAAAGTTCATGGCGCATTGCAGGTACCTAATAGCAATAAGGCAAATGCAACTTCGTTATTTGGTGGTGTAATAAAATCTCTCAACGTAGAAATTGGTGATTTTGTTAAAAAAGGTCAGATTATTTCAAGTATTTCAAACCCACAATTCATTCAGTTACAAGAAGAATACCTTGGTATTAATAGCCGAATAGAATTTGCAGAACTGGAATTAGCTAGACAGCGCGAGTTGAATGATGGAAATGCCGGTGCAAAGAAAAATCTGCAAAGTGCTACAACCGAATTAAATATGTTAAGAACACGAAAATCTTCGTTAAACCAACAAATTAAAATGATGGGAATAAATCCGTCTTCCCTATCAAATGCTAACCTTAAAACCACATTGGTAGTTATAAGTCCGATAAATGGAACCGTTAGCAATGTTTTTGTAAAAATGGGCAGTTATGTTGATGTATCTTCTCCAATTGTAGAAATAGTAGATAACAATGCAATACATTTAGATTTACAGGTATATGAAAAAGATATTCCTTTTATTAAAAATGGGCAAAAAATTGATTTTGTAGTTACTAACAACCCTAAAAAAACTTATAGTGCCGTAGTGTACAATATAGGTTCATCTTTTAACGGCGATACCAAAACAATTGCAGTACACTGTAAAATTTTTGGTAAAAAAACCGGCCTTATAGATGGAATGAGCGTTACTGCTAACTTAAGTTTAGACAATTTATTAAGTGATGTACTTCCAAGTGAAGCCATAGTAAATGCCGATGGAAAAAATTACATTTTTTTAGTTAAAGAACTAAAAGCAGAAACGCACGAACATACAGAAGGTGAAGTGCATGATCATAGTAATCACGATAACGGTGCCAATAAAGGAACGCAATTTATCAAAATCGAAGTTATCAAAGGAGCTTCTCAATTAGGTTACACCGCCATAACACCAATAAGTGAAATTCCAAACGGAGCACATATTGTAGTAAAAGGAGCCTTTTTCGTAAATGCAAAAATGAATGATACAGGTGAACATGGTCATGCACATTAAATTAGCGTAATATGAAAAAGAACATTGAACTAAAGTTATTGCTAAAAAAAACCAAACCAACAAGTATGCGGATATTGGTATACGAATTTTTGGAACAACAGCAAATAGCATTGTCTTTAACTGAAATTGAAAACCATTTTTACAACGCAGATAGAGTAACTATTTACCGTACTTTAAAAACCTTTGAAAAAAAAGGAATTGTTCATAGTATACAAGAAAATACCGTAACAAAATATATCTTATGTAATGTTGATTGTAATGAAAAAACTCATAACGATTGGCACTTGCATTTTTATTGTACCATTTGTAAACAAACTACATGTAAAGATGATTTTTTAATTCCTAAAAATGTAACGAGTGCATATAAAATTGATAAAATTAAATTATTTGGTACTGGTATTTGCGAGAATTGTATAAAAGAAGGGCAATAGCACTGCCCTTCTTTAATAATTTTGTTACAAACAAAATAGTCTATAATTTTTTTTAAAAGAAATTTGACCTATCCATAAGCGCTGCGTAAAAAGTAATTTAAACTTTAGTTTTTAATAATCTTTTTTTTAATCGACAAAAAGAAACTTCTGTAATACCTAAGTAGGATGCTAATTGTTTACTAGGAATAAGATGATACAAATCTTTATACTCATTTGTTAGATTAATATATAAATCTTCAATACTATTCGATTTTGAATTAAAAATAGTTCTTTGCATTTTTTTATAAAGTTCATTTTTATAAATTTCTAATTCAAAATTTAGAAGATTAGTATTTGTTTTTTTCTTTTTTGAGAATTCTATATAGTCAATAAAATAAATTTTTGAATCAGTAACCGATTCAATTGAATAAGTAGATACTTTGTTGTTTATTAAACAATCTAAAGAGTCTAAATGTGTAAGCTCCCCCAAAAAAAGTACAGTTTACTTCCAAGTTATAATATTTATAATGTAAAAATCTCTATAAACCTTATTTTCAACACTTTTCTAACCCCTTCAAAACAGTCCAACAATTTATCATGCTCTTTTAGGGTTGCAACTGTTATTGATTTGTCTACAATTGGTAATTGATGAGCTGTTATTTTAATTCGCTTTTCATCCGATAGAACATCCTTTATTTCTATAGTTGCAACATTAGGTTGCAATTCTGTTGCAACAGAATTTGGATAAAACAATTTAATCTCTTGGATACCAAAACGAACGGCATAAGCTAACATTTGATATAAATCGGATTGTGAAATTCCTTTTTTAGGATCTGAATCATCGGAGTAAACTAATTTATATTTTGTGTCTGCAATTATTTTTTTAATTCCTAAGTCTAGTATTAAATCAGGCTTTAAACCAAATTTTTCAGCTTCATCTAAATAAGTTCCTGTAGCTTGTCCTTTTGGATTTATACCTTCTATTTCTTTGTCTATAAATCCATAAATGAAATCTTCAAACACATATTCCATAGGCAACAAGAAAGCAAATAATTTCAAATCGCTTTTGTAATTAAATGAAATACTGTTTTCTAAAAACAAATCACAATAATCACGAACAGTTTCAAAACTGGAAAACATGGGATTGAACTGAATTCTTTTACATTGCTCAGACAAAATTTGAACATCGGAAACCTCATCTAACAAAAACAAAATATCACTTAAATTGCGCTTATTCTGATAGTCATTTGAAGCTGACAACAACATTTTAGCAACGTATTTTATACATTGGTTGAATTCGTTATCCATTTCAAAAGAATCATAAATACAGTTTACTTTATGATTTCTTCCTTTGGCTAAATTCTCTTTGATGTAGGTATTGAAATTAATTCGTCCTTTAACAAAATTCAACTCGTTTTCAACTTCAACGTATTTCTGATAAATCGAAGAACCTAAAAGTTCTTTGGTGTATTTACTAAACAAGTAAATCAAAATTTCAAAAAAGTCGGCTTTTTCAGAATTGATACCCGATAAATAATTCGGGAACTTCAATTTTCGGCAATAACTCAACCACCATAGAACATGAGCATTAATAACTTTTACATCATCTTCGGTTGCAATTTCGTTGCTATGGAAAATTTTAGGTAAGAGGTTAATCGTTTGCTCCTGAAAATGAATAACCCCAACAAATTTATTCGACTTTAATTCATTGGTTTTATGAAAAAACTGGACGAAGCGTTGCACTTCTTCCCTGTTCTCTTCTTCGGTATAATAAGCCGACTTCTCTCTTTTATTCCATATATCGTCTAAGAACACTTCTAAACTTTCGAAATGCTCCTCTGGAAAAGTTACTTTATTTTTATACTCGAAAAGATTGATCACGTTGTTTTCATTTTCATTGGCCATCCTTCAACTTCAATTTCAGCTGCTTTTAAAATGGTTGTAACCTCTTTTTCATCATTCATAAAGTACTCTAATAACAAAGGTATTACCTTATTATTAATAGTTTTCTCTAAAGAATAACTGTCACACATAAAATAAGCATGCCCAATAGTAAAATCATATCCTTTACGCTTAATGATTTCTGCATTTATCGTTTCTAAAACTGATGGACTATTGACACCTTCAATTTGAGTATTAGGATACATAGGTACAAATTCAAATCGTCTGCGCAATGCAATATCTAATAAAGAAATCGATTTATCAGCCGTATTCATGGTTCCAATAATATAAAGATTTGAAGGTACTATAAAAGAATCTCCTGATGGCAGATTAACTCGCATAGGAATTTTACCATGAGAACGCTTGTCTTCTTCAATCAACGTAATTAATTCACCGAAAACACGTGATATATTAGCTCTATTAATTTCGTCGATGATGATAACAAAGTTCTTTCTTGAAAAATTAGTTACTTCACTTTTACCCTTTACCAAAAGTAATTCTAATATTGGGTTGTAGTAAGGTTGCAACCCACCAAGTATGATATCATTTTCACCTCTTTCATACATTTTACGCAAGGTATTAATGCTCAAGGTATGATTAGAATCCCCAATATTTTTTCTAAACTCAATTGATTTTTCGCCAACCTCTGTAATATAAAAGGAAGATTTTTTCATTTTAATCTCCAGCTCATCAACATCTCCATCATTCAAAGGTTGTATCAATTCCTGAAACACTATATCAAATTCTTTTTTAGCATTTTTAGGGTTATTCGCAGCCTGTAGGTTTTTCAAAGCTCTATCTGCAATGCGTTTAAAAACCCCATCTTTCTTTTCAAAAGACAAATCCTTTCCGTTTTCAGTATCTGGACGTAAACCTTGAATAAAATCTTCGTAACTATAATTTTGGTGAAATGTTATAAACTCAATTTGGTTATTTAGGCTTTCATTAAAAACTTGTAAAGCTTCATCATAACTTATAGTTTCATTACCTGTAACTATTTTAGCGGCTTCTAAAACAGTATTAAAGGTTTTACCAGTTCCAGGAGGACCATATAAGATTTGGTTTAATGGCGCTATGTATGTAGAGCTATTCATAGAATTGTCCTTTAGTTGTTTGTGAAAATCGATATAAGTTTTAATTGATGCTGAATAAAATCCGTTTTGACCATAGGAAGGTGCATCTGGATGAAAATATTTACCCTCTTTATTTCTTTGCTCTTTAATTAAATCAGCATATAATTGTTGTAATTGCAATATATCATTTACTTCATAAATATTGTAGCTTAATAATTTAGAAAGTATTTCAATAGCTTTAATGTAAGAGGTTTTTGTTCCACTATTTTCACCGTAAATAGTAGTTAAATAATTAGAATAACCTTGTTTGTAACTCACACCAAGGTTTTTTCCCTCCATTATGGCAAGCAACATTTCATAATACTTTGAATAATTAGGATCTTCTGATTTATACTTTGTGATATCAGTAAGGGTTTTAAGTACTAAACTATGATTAACTTTCCAGTTGCCCTTCAACTTCCAATCAACATTTCTTCGACTTTTATATTCAATTTCATTATCATCAAAATAATATTCAGATATTACTTCCCCGAATCCTAACAATTCACTTCTGCCTTTCTTTACAATAATAATATCACCAATATTTAGCTTATTTATAAAATCATCATTTGCAGAAACATCATTCTTTTTATCTCCTTCACCACCATAAGCAGCCACCAAAGCATTTTTAATATCATTTCGTGATTTATATTGTTCTAAATCACCTAATTCGTCCCAACCCAAAGCCATAATGCCATCGTTGTAAAATTCTTCCCATTTATTGGCATTTTCTCCAGGTGCATATAACCAATATTGTTTTGAATTAGCTAACTTGGTTTTCTTCCATAATTCTGACGTGTAATCAAAATAATCTTGTTCATTGTTTTTTTTTGAAAGAATAAAACGATTTAAAACACTGAAATTATTACTATCTTGAGTATATCCTATAGATTGAGCTGCTTCTAATAAAGACTCCCTTTTAAAAATGTTTATTATATTAAAATCGCCATATAAAAATGCAATTTTCCATTTATACACATCACCTAAATCAATTTCATCAATGTTTTCAATTGTATTGTTTTGCGTATTTTCTATAATAGCTAATAGAATGTTTTTTATATTCTGAAAGGCAATTTCTTTAGTAGTTCCATATTTTTTTGCCCAACTATATTCACCATCTGTTAATAGATTTTCCTTTAAAGTTGTAGATTCTAAATTTCGTCTTTTAAATATTCCGAATTTATAAGCAGAACCACCCCATATACTCCCTACGTCAGTTGTTACAGCTTCTACCCAATAGCAAAAGGAAGTTTTATCTAAATTAGTGTATTCCTCTAATGTCATATTTTGAATACGAGGTAAAGGCCATTCTTGTAAAAAGGTTTCTTTTAATTGATATAAATTTTCTTGCATAACTAACTCTTTTTATATTCAACACCACTCTCCGCAACCATACCCAATTCCTCCTCGTTGGCTGAGCTTGTCGAAGCCACCCTAACCTGCCCATTCATCAGCATTGGCAAAAGCCAATCTCGCAAGGATGACAGTTCTTGGTTTTGTTGAAGGTTAGTCCTAATTTTATGAAACTGTATCTTAATTAGCTTATGAAATGAGTTTAAAATACTTTCATTTGGAATAAGAAAATTAGACTTTATTAAATCATCTTTCGTAATTCCAATAATTATACTTCCAGTCGCGTGAATTTTATATCTTTCAATTTCTTGTAGTAATTGAAAATATATTAATTCGGAATATTTTTCATGATTTGGTCTAACTGCTGCTACTCCTCGACCAAGACAGAACTCTTGTTCGGAGTACACTAAATTACCTATTGTAGCTCTAATACACAATACTAAATCATCTTTTTGACACAGTCTTGTTGGTGCCGTTGTGTAAATTCTACCTTTTAAAACTCCATTTTCATAATCAGCAGGACCGTTTAATAAAGGAATGCCAATTTTATCAGAATTATATGATTCTCCTTTGGGTGATTGCCCCATAATACATTTAGAAATTTCTTCCAATTCTTTCACCTCCCAACCTTCTGGGATTTCTCTTTTGAGGGTGGTATTGTAGACCATTTTTCCACCGGAAGACTTGTACCCTTCGACAAGCTCAGGGTTCTTCTTAGATTGTACCGGAAAATCAAACTGCACAAACCAATAATCATACAGTGTTTTTGCCATCGCTTCCAGCTCAGCATTGATTTGGTTGTTGAGTTCTATTTTATCATCCAAAGCCGATAAAACGGAAGCTATTTTTTGTTGGGTGGGTATATCTTTATGCGCTAAAACATTTATTGGGTGTAAATGATTTCGGTTCATAGTTGGAACACCTGAACCACTTCCATATTCATTTAATCTCAAAGTTTTGAGCAAGTTGAAGATATATTTTGGATCATTCCCTTTGAAATCTTTAATATATAATGAAGTATTATGAGGATAAAAATCTTGCTTAATGAAGTGTGGTTTACCAACAGTTCCACTTCTCCCAATTGTAATTCCTGGAGCTTTTGCTTTTGATTCATTATGATACCCTAATATTCCATTTGAAGATATAACAGGTATATTTCCAATTTTGAATTCTGATTTAGGTAAATCAAATCCTCTTTGAAATTCTACTAAGTCTCCAAGAAGCATTTTTGTAACTTTACTCATACTTCAACCCTTTTAAATTCTCTAATATTTTTTGATCCAAAGCATTGCCTTCGGTAAAGAGTTGGCTTAAGCGGTTTTCAAAGCCCAGCATTTTATCGGTAAATTCTGCAGCGGTAATATCTACATATTCTATTTTTACTTCAAAATATTGTCCCGCCGAGAAGCTGTAGTTTTTGGCTTTCACTGCTTCGGCATTCACCACCACACACAAATCTTCCACCACTGTTTTGCTGTGAAAGGTTTGTACAATCTTGTCTTCCTCTTCACGCGTGAGAACCGTGCGTTGGTTTTTGCCTTCTTTTACGGTTTCGCCCAGTTTGCTGGCATCCATCAGTACAATGTGGTCTTGCCCTGCTTCTTTGTCTATAAAAATTACCGAGACATTGGTGCCGGTACTGGCAAAAATATTGCTCGGCATACTTACCACACCTCGCAACCAACCTTTGTCGATCAAGCGTTCTCTTATCTTCTTTTCTATGCTGCTTTGTGCGGTGATAAATCCGGTAGGTACGACTACGGCTGCTTTTCCTTTGTCATTCAAGCTGTGCATAATGTGCTGGATAAACAAGAGGTAAATCGCCATCGATTCTTTTTTGGTTTTCGGTACATTCGGAATGCCTGCAAAAAAGCGTTCTTTGAAACGGTCGGCTTCCAAATCCTCTCTAAAATCTGAAAAATCCAACTTAAATGGCGGATTAGAAACGATAAAATCAAACTTGGTATCCAGATACATCGGTTCTGCAATCGTGTTGGTTTTGATTACATTGGGAATACTGTGTGTAAGATTATTCAAGATAAGATTCAGACGCAACATCGTACTAGATTTTTGCGAAATATCTTCCGAATAAATCGTGCATTTGTCCTCGCCAATGTTATGCGCTAAGGACATCAACAAAGAACCCGAACCTACACTGGGATCATAACATTTGGCTTTGCGCACATCGCCTTCTACCAAGATGTTGGCAATAATACGAGCAACAGCATTTGGGGTGTAATATTCGGCATATTTCCCACCCGAATCGGAGTTGTAATCTTTAATTAAATACTCGAAAATATCTTTAAAGAAATCGTATTTCTCGGTGAAATAATCTTCGAAACTTTCTTCAAAACTAAACTCAAATAATTTGTTGATCAAAGCTCTGCAAAAAGCATCACGTTGTGAAGCATCCGAAATAAAATTGCTGAGTTCATCAAACAATTTGTCCTTCGCACCCGAAGAAGATTTAATGGAAAACACATTGGCATTTTCGATACTTACATCACGCAAGGTATCGTCAAAAGTTTTGGCAAAATCTTCTGCGTTTTGGGTATTGTACAAATGCGAAATCAATTGATGTGGCTTAAAACGGATCACGTTTTCATCTAACAAATCCATTAGCAAATCGTATTCTTTCTTTGGAATCGCTTGTAGATTTTCATAAAAAGATTGGTTTTCGCCCAATTCAGGTTTCAGTTTTTTAATTTCAAATCGAAACTTATCGTTTAAGAATTTGTACAAAAATACTTGGGTAATAATCTTGAATTCGTTGCCATCGTTTCCTAAACCATAATTGGCGCAAACGCTTTTGAGGCTGTCAATGAGTTGTTTTGTTTTGGTGGTATAATTAATGTCTTGTGTCATATTTTATCGAGTTCCGTAGAGTTGGAAATATTCTTTACCTATTAAATTACTAATGTTCAGACGTGTAGCGGCGTCTAGATCTAAATTTTCTTTTACTACAAATTGTTGTGCTACCAAACGCACCAAATAACGCTCGAACCAAGCTTCGTTTTCCAAAATATCTTCTTGTCCGTCAAGTTTTTGGTCTACATCATTTTTTACATTCATCAAAGCGCGGTGCAATTGCATTTCCTTAATGCTTAAATTACCTTTTTCGGTGAGTCTTTTGTGTATACGCACATATTTTTCGTCGTGCTCATATTTGGCTTGCAACAAGCTGTTTTTTCGGTTGAGTTCTTTGGCTTTATCGTATATTTTGCGAAGCAAAAACATATTTTCTACCATATCGTTCTGGTTGGTTTCCGATAGGTTTTTGTTTTTGAAAATGCGCTCAAGCTCTTCTTTTAGCAATATAAAATAAGGATCCAACTGATCAAAATTCTGCTGCATTGCTTCTCTTGTTTTTCGGAGTTGGTCTTTGTATTCGTCTGCCAGTTTTAGTTCTTCTTCGCCTACTTTTATAAATTGGAAGATAATATCTTCTAAAGCAATATTCAGTAGGTTTTGCGTTTCGTTGCCAGAATCCAAAGATTCCATCACGTTCAAGCTGTCTAACCTTGCTTGTGCTACCAACAACAATTTATTGAGCACCTCAAAATCGACCAACTCTCCTAAACCTTCATAGCCATTAATGGCAATAATATTTTTATTTTCTTTGGCCGTTCGTAATGCTTTTATCAAAGAAATTAGCTCCTGCTTATCAGTAATTTGTGTGATCTGTTGCGAGAAAATTTCTTTGTTCTCGGTATCATAACGGAACAGAATCTCCTGCAATTCTTCAATTTCTTTTTTGATTTCTTCATGAGACTTGAATAAATGCGAATACATTTCCATCTCATCGCCCAATTCACTTTGTAATTCATTAAAATACAACTGATTGGTACGGTCAAATGCTTTAGAAATATCGGCAAAATCAACTACATATCCATATTGATAATTCTTGTAAGGTCGATTGACTCTCGTAAGTGTTTGCAACAAATTATGGTCTTGTATAACTCTTGCCAAATACAATTTCTTTAATCGTTTGGCATCAAATCCGGTTAAAAGCATATTGTAAACAAACAACACATCGATTTTCCCTTTCTTATAAGCGTCTATTAAGTCCTTTCGAATATGCTTATCGTTTTCGTCGTGCAGAATGAGCGCCGCATTTAGTTTTTCTTTTTTTCTTTTTCCATATGGCGCATTGGGTTCTGCAACCATTGGTAATTTCTCCGCATCAACTTCTTGTTTGCCATATTTTTCTTCAAACAACTCAAAAAGCATTTTGGCTTGTTTGGAAGAATCGCAAACCACCATTCCTCCTAAGGTTTCATCTTGCCAATAATCTCTGAAATTGATTAAATCTTTGGTGATATAATCCAGCAAACCAGCTGCAAAACGGCGATCAGCATATACATCTGCTGCTTTAATATCGCCTTTCATTACTTTTATTTGCTCCATTATTTCCTTCATTTCCATCTTGAAGGTTCCCTCTATTTCTTCACGAATCAATCGTAAAGTGTAGCCATCTGCAATGGAGCGATTATAATAGTATTTGTGAATATAATTCCCGAACAATAATTTGGAGTCATATTCTTTGGCAACTTCTTTTAGCAAAGGTGTTCCCGTTAAAGCAATTTTTACTGCTTTTTTATCTGAATTGATCAGATTTGCTAAATAATTTCCTTTAGGATTGTAACTTCTGTGCGCTTCATCTAAAAAGAAAACCCTTTGTGTATTAATATCATAGCCAATAGCTTCTTGCACAGTAGCATCTTCGCTAAACTTCTGAATATTGACTACCGTAATTTCAGCTTGTCCGCTATCATTGTGAAGTGCTCCAACTACTTTCAGATCCTCAATAAATTCTTGTCGAGAATTTACTTTATTCACCTTCAAACCACGATTTGAAAATTCGGTAGAAGCTTGAATCAATAAATCCAAACGATCCACAATAAAATAAAACTTGGGAATGACCTGTTTCTTCTGGTAGTAATCGGTCAAATGCTTTACGTTGAAATAAGCCAAAGCCGTTTTTCCTGAACCTTGCGTATGCCAAATAATGCCTTTATTTTTTCCTTCTTCTAATTTTGAAGCAATGGCCATCGTTGCAAAAACCTGCGGATAACGCATAATGTGTTTTTGTAATCCAGAATCTTCTTTAACATAAGCCAAAGAATATTGAAGCATAAAAGCCAACCGTTCTTTGCTCAGCAAAGAAGTCAATATTCTATGCGTTGGTGTATATGGTTCTTTATTGGTTTTAAACTCTGGGCTGTGTTTAATGACTTGTAGATTATTATCCTTTAAAATAGCATTTTCTAGCTCATCTGAAATAGTTTTCAAAGCATGCTTCACAGGATATTCGGGATCTTCTCTGAAATAATTGAAATGCAAATCTTTGTAAGCCGAAGTTGCATAGAAGGCTCCAAACACAGGTTCCACAATTCCATCTTCATATTCCATATTGTTGGAGAAAATCATCAGCTGTGTAATATTCGCAAACTTTCTGAAATGACTTCTCTTAAAACGGTCATTAATACGTCTGCGTTCATCTAAAACGCCATCTTTATTATGCGGTTTCTTTACCTCTATAAAAACCAAAGGCATTCCGTTGACTAGAATTGTAATGTCTGGTCTAAATTCTTCATCCCCATTTTTACAAGTCAGTTCTGTAGTAACATGAAAGCTATTATTGTTGAAATTTTTAAAATCAATTAGCTTAATTCCAGATTTCGCGGTCAATCTTTGATAAAATTTCTCACCTAAATCTTCGTAATCCAGTTCCAGACTGAGCTCATCTAAGAGAACCTTCAACTCACTTTCGTGAACAACTGGATTGATCCTACGAATACTTTCAACAAAAATATCTTCAAAAATATTGGTATCTTCTCTTCGAATTTGGTCTTTTATGGGAATGTACTCATATCCCAACTTCATCAAATGAAGAATTGCTGGAATTTTGACTCGTGAATTTTCGTTGAACATTTAGTTTTTTTGTATTTTTTTTAAGCCTTAAATATAATAAAAATAGACTTGAAAACAAGACGATTTTAAAGGAAATTCGGGGGAAATTTGGTTACTTAAACTGATATTCTGTCAATCTCATTTCTCCGAATTTAGTTAAAAGATTTTGTTCTACGGCCCATTTTAAATCACGACTTGCTGTTGGTGCAGATATGTTTTTAAAATTCTGCATATACTCTTTTCTACTAAACATATTCTTGCCTATTTTTTCTTTAAATAAGCGTATCCTATCTTCTGTATGAAGTGTTACGGATTGCGATTGAAAAAGTCCGTTTAATGACTCTAAAATGATTTCCAACATAAACTCGATAAACGGTGTGGAATTTCCTTTTTTATCGGATTCGGATAACTTGTTGTAATAATCGCTTTGTTTTTGCTTGATGAGTGATTCAACAGGTAAATATTCAAAAACTGGGTATTGTTGCATTAGAATTAATGTTTGCCACAATCTTCCCATTCTTCCGTTTCCATCTAAAAATGGGTGTATAAATTCAAACTCATAATGAAACACACAACTTTTGATTAAAATTAAATCGTTGTCTTTTTTCAGATACTCAAAAAGGTCTTTCATCAACCCATTTACCATAGTTCCACTTGGAGCAATGTGTTCCACTTTTGAACCTTTTACAATTCCAACATTGGTAGTCCTTAATTTTCCAGCATTATCAATCAAACCATTCATTAATATAGCGTGAGCTTTTTCTAAATCTCTTAATTGGAAAGGATTGAAGTTGGTGAGTTGTTCATAGACCTTAATCGCATTCTGAACTTCTAAAATATCTTTTTGTGGTGCAATCACTCTTTTGTTTTCCAATAACGCCGTGATTTGTTCTTCAGTTAAAGTATTGCCCTCTATTTCTAAAGAAGATTGAATGGTTTTAATACGGTTTTTCTTTCGTAATTCGGTGGCAGGTTTATATAAATGAGTAGCGTTAATTTCTCCTATCTTTTCTGAAATAGAAGCCACTAACGAAACAATTTTTTCTGTAATGGTGTAAGGAGGTCGCATTTATGATAGTATCATTTGATATTATCACAAAGGTAGAGAATTATTACTTCCCGATACAAAAATTAGCAAATATATTTCCAAGTAACTCATCATTAGTTACTTCACCAGTAATTTCGCCAAAGTAGTACAAAGCTTGTCTAATATCAATTGCCATTAAATCGGCTGGTACATTTGCATCTAAAGCATATTGAACTTTTTGAATTTCTTCTAATGCTTTAATTAAAGAATCGTAATGACGTGTATTGGTAACTATGGTTTCGTTATTACGCAATGCACCTGTATTTACAAATTCTAATAATTGATTTTTTAATGCATCAATTCCAAATTTATTCTTTGCCGAAATAGTTTGTAACACACTATTTAAATTACCTAATTTTTTTGCAATTTCGGTAATTTCGGCTTCGGAAAGCAAATCAATTTTATTTACCACTACAACAAGTGGTTTTTGAGGATATTTATTTTTAATCTTTTCAATTTCAACAACATAAGCATCACCTTGTTCTTTAAACTTTAAACTTTCAAACAAGTACATCACAACCTGTGCTTGCTCTATTTTTTCGAAAGTTTTTTGAATACCTATGTGCTCTACTACATCGGTAGTTTCACGAATTCCAGCGGTATCAATAAATCGAAACCCAATTCCATTAATAACCAATTCATCCTCTATAGTGTCACGCGTTGTACCGGCAATATCGCTAACAATGGCACGTTCTTCATTTAAAAGGGCATTTAAAAGAGTAGATTTACCCACATTTGGTTCGCCAACGATAGCAACAGGAATTCCGTTTTTAATAACATTTCCAACAGCAAAACTGTCTATCAATCGTTTTAAAACAAATTGAATTCTATTTACCAATGTTCTAAAGGCAGTTCTATCGGCAAATTCAACATCTTCTTCGCTAAAATCTAATTCTAATTCTATTAACGATGCAAAATTTAATAATTCTTCGCGCAATTTGGCAATTTCGTTACTAAAACCACCGCGCATTTGCTGCATTGCAATTTGGTGACTGGCTTCGTTGTCGCTGGCAATTAAATCGGCAACTGCTTCGGCTTGTGACAAATCCATTTTTCCATTTAAAAACGATCGCATGGTAAATTCACCTGCCGTTGCCATTCTACAGCCGTTACGTAACAATAATTGTAAAATTTGTTGTTGTATATATGTTGATCCATGACACGAAATTTCAACAGTTGGTTCGCCAGTATATGAATTTGTTCCTTTAAACAAAGAAACTAAAACTTGATCTATAATTTTTTCATTATCAACAATATACCCCAAATGCAAGGTATGCGATTTTTGTTTAGTTAAATCTTTACCTTTTATTGAATTAAAAACATTTGCAACCATATTAATTGCATTTGGACCCGAAACACGTATTACCGCAATGGCTCCCGCACCTGAAGCCGATGCTAACGCAACTATTGTATCGTTTAAAATCATAGAAAAAATATTTTATTGCAAAGTTAGTTTATAAATTACACTATTTAAAATATTGATAGATTTTATAGTTTTTTATATGAATTTATAAAGAATTTTCGTAAATTTCTATCAGTTAAATCAAACAATAAAAAACAATGAAAAAGATTTTATTTCCTACCGATTTTTCTGAAACTGCTCACAACGCATTTATTTATGCATTAAAATTAGCAAAAAGTATTAATGCTGAAATTTTTGTTTTAAATACGTACGAAATGCCTGTTATTTCTACTACGTCGGCAGGACAACCAGAGCTAATTCAAAGTGTTTATAATTCTATAGAGTTAAATAACTTTGAGAATTTTAAAAAAGAAGTCCCTAATTTAAGAGCTATTGCTGAAAAAAATGACTGTAATGACCTGCAATTGACTTTTATTTTTGAAGAAGGTATTATGCTTTCGATCCTACAAAAAATTATTACAGACGAACAAATAGATTTCATTGTTATGGGTACCAACGGTAACAATAGTTTAGAAAAAAAACTATTAGGATCGAACACCTTACATGTAATGGAAAATATTGATATTCCTATTTTAAGTGTTCCTAAAAAAGCGCAATTTAAGCGTTTAACAAATGTTGGTTATGCTACAATGCTACGTGAAAGTGATAAAAACGGATTAAAACAACTTATTAAAATTACTAAAAACTTAAATGCCGATTTAAAAGTTTTACATGTGATGCGTAAAGAAAGCGATAGTACAATGGATTTGTTAGACAGCTGGAAAACAGAATTTAATGATGAACATGTTAGTTTTCACACCGTTTTAAACGAAAAAATTGAAGACAGTGTTTTCTTTTTTATAGACGACCAACTTATTGATTTAATGTGTATTGTAAAACGTCATTTAAACTTTTTTGAAAAGCTATTTAGCAGCAGTTTAAGCAAACAGCTTTCTTATCATGCCGATGTTCCTGTTTTAGTTTTAAAAGAAAAGGTACATACTTAAAATCGGTTATTGCGTTTAAGCATTAAAAAAATCACCAAAGGTGCACCTAAAATAGATGTGATTGCATTTATAGGTAATACAAATTGATCACCTGGTAATTGACAAATACTATCGCACAAAACTAACAATAAAGCGCCTATTAAAATATTTGCAATAAATAATTGAAAATGATTGGTAGTTTTATAAATACTGCGCGATATATGTGGAACTGCTAAGCCTAAAAAAGCTATTGGACCTACAAATGCTGTGCAAACTGCAACTAAAACACATGTTATAAAAATGATTAAAAACTTTGTGTTTTTTATATTTAAGCCCATTGTTTTAGCATATTGTTCGCCCAGTAACAAGGTGTTTAACGATTTGTTTAATAAAAAAGCAAGTACAATAAAAAACAGCAAAATTGGTATTACAATTTGTAATTGTTCCCAAGTTATGTTGCCTAAACTACCTAAATTCCAAAAGGTAAATTTTTTAAGTTCGTCTGCAGTTGAAAAATAAGCCAAAATATTTACAAAAGCACTTGTAAAACTGCTAAACATTAAACCTACAATTAGCAAAGTTGCTATTTGTTTAATTTGTTGTGCCAATGCTAAAATAATAAACATAACTGCCATGCTACCAATTAAAGCAAATATTATAATGGCAACCGATCCATTAAAAAAATTTTGAATAGTATAACTAAACATGCTTTTTCCTAAAATACAAACTGCTACACCTAAACTAGCTCCTGAACTTACACCTAAAATATAAGGTTCGGCCATTGGGTTTTGAAAAAGAGTTTGCATCATCATACCAGCTATTGAAAGTGCCATTCCTACAACACATGCAATAATTAATTTAGGCAACCTGTATTCTAAAACAATGTATTCCCAACTGGTTTTACCCTGAAAATTGCCTAATAAAATTTCTAAAATATTAGAAACAGGAATACGTACTGAACCTATAATTAAATTTAAAAGTGCAGCACAAATTAAAAGTCCTAAAAATAAAAAATGATATTTTATGTATTTATTCTGCATTATTTTAACGGTTCAATAAACGATGGTTTATAATTTGGAAACTTTTCAGGATAAAAAATAGCAATTAAATCTTTTAAAACTAAATCGGGCCTATTGGGTGCATCTTCATAAAAAATAATCCCCCCAGTTTCGCCTTTTTTCATTGCGTATGAATAGATTTTTTTATTTTGAAACGCTTTAAATTTAGCATAATGCTTGTTGGCTGCTATCATTTCGGTAAAACTATTAAACTCACCTGGTCCTATCCAATAATCAGCATGTAAGGCTTTATCAATAACTGTTTCAAACGAAAGTGACAAACTACCTGTACCTTTCGTATCGCTAAAAATATACTGTGCACCTGCATCGTTCATAAATTGTGACATCCAGCTTTCACCTTGTGGTGCATACCAAACATCTTGAAAAATAGCGCCGCTTAAAACAGTAGGTTTCTTACTTTGATTTGTAACCATTTTTTTTGCATTTTGATAATTGGTAACAATATTTTCAAAATATTTGTTAGCTTTATTTTGTTGATCGAACAAAACACCAAAAAACTTTACCCATTCTGCTTTTCCAAGCGGTGTAGTTTCAACCCAATCTGCATTATACATCACTGGAATTCCAGCTTTTTCAAATTGATTGAATTTTGAAGTTTCACTATCGATGCTTAACCCAACAATTAACTGTGGGTTTAAATTGATAGTTTTCTCAAAATTTAAATTTTCTTTATCTGATAGTTCAATAATTTCGCCTTTTTTAATTCTTTCCCTTACATTTTTAGATGAAATGTAATTTAAATTAGGAAAGCCAACTAATTTATCGGTATTATTCAAAGCTTCAACCGAAGAAATATGTGTTGTAGATGTAACTACTATTTCTTTAACTGGTACTTTTATAAATGTGTATTTTGAAAGACTATCGGGAATGTTTTTTAAAGATTTTGCACAAATATATGTGAAGCTTTTAGTTGCATTTGGCCAAGGTTTGGTAACTTTTAAAATAGTAAAATTAGGGTAATTGTAAATTTCTAATCCTTTTGCATACTTTAAGCTATTAGGAGCCGAATTTATATTAAAATTGCTTTTTTTACTACAACTTACAAAACAAAATACTATAAAAAGCAGGTATTTTAAAAATTTCATTTTAATGTTTTTAACAAATACAAAGATACTTTAGAAATAGTAATTTTTTAAAATTTTTATATGTTTTAAATAAATAAAAGGCGAACAATGTATTTATTGTTCGCCTTTTGTATTTACGTTAGATTTTTTTTAATTAAAGTACTTTTATTTTTTATCAAAATTAAAAGCGTATCTTAATTTAAATCCTACGGTATAGGTTGAAAGCTTTTTATCGTTATAAAGTCTTTCATTTAACAACGAATTATATTGTAAAGGGTTGTTAATATCACTTGTATAATTAATTAAATTAGTACTAGCCGACGTTGATTCTGGTCTAATATCATTTAATCCTAATTCAAAAAACATTCCCAAATACAAACTATTACACGTACCTAATTGTTGTTTGATACCCGATTCTACCATCCAAGAAAAGTTATTCTTTAGCTTTAAAGAACCTTTGGTTTCAATGCGATTTTGTTCACCAAAACCAGCATACAACGGATTGTGTAATTCTGCATCCCATTGCTCATAATAGCCAGATGTACTTAAGTTATCTATATTAACTTTGTACTTAGCTTTTGTAGGTTGAAAATCATAAATAATGCCTGTGCGCATATACCAACGAACAACACCTTGTGTTTCGTATTGCAAGGTTAATGGAATACGAACGCTATGCATTTTAATATTTTCTTCGTAATAATCAGCCTTGTATCTAAATTCAAAATTATCACCTTCAAAATCTTGCTCATTATAAGCACCTTCAAGGTTAGCCTTAGCAAAAGTAAAATCGGCATTTAAATATGCTAAACCTAAACCAACACTAAAGTTTTTATTTAAGTAATGGTTATAATCTAAACCAACTGAAAAACCTTCAGAATTTTTGGCGAATGGAAATGCATTTTCGGACTGAGGCTTAATAAAATGTGCCCCACCGTTTAATTGCAATTCCTGAGCTTGTACTGTATTTGCAAATAACAAAACAGCAGCGCTTTTAAAAATTAAAGTATTTAAACGTATATTTTTCACTTGATTTAAATTTATTGTTTAACAACTATTTTAACTACTTCTTTAAACTGTTTTTCGTTGTTTTCAACAACCAACATATACATACCTGCTGCAATTGTACTAGGCAATGTAATTGCCGTGTTATTATTTACAATTTGAGTTGTAAATAATAATTTACCATCGGTTGTAAAGATAGAAGCAGTTGTACCTTCGTAAGATTTTGATGGGGTACCAAAATCAATTGTAAATGTGCTGTTTGTTTGTACAGGATTAGGGTATACTTTCATACTTAAATCGTGTACTCTTGTAACAGTTGAAGGACATGTATGAATTTCCTGACCATCGTCTGTTGTAACAGTAACGCTGTATTCAACGTTTTCATCTAACTGATCATTTAAAGTACTACCAACAGAATAAACTTGTTCGGTACCAATTAGAACATCATTTCTATACCATTTGTAAGCTACAAACTTATAACCACCATTTGTTTTTGGATTGTTGTTTACTAATAATGTGTTATCGAATTTTTGAATTACAATATCTTCAAACACAAACGGACGCTCAACAATAACATTATAGATTTCTTGATTAGCACCATTTTGCGAAACAACTTTTACAGTTTCCTTATAAACACCAGGTTTTGGTGTTTGAATAAAAAATTCGCGAGCAGGAGTTACTTGTGAACCAAATTCAGCTTCAATTTCAACCTCAACATTGTTTAGTAAATTTTCACAATCTTGCATTACATAAATTGTTGATTCTGGATTAGTATAAACCTGACCATTTACTACGATTTGTTGAATTGATGCATCTTCACTTTCAATAACCAATTCTCTACTTACAGTTGCTGCTGGTAAAAAGTTTTCGTTACCATCTTGATGCGCTGTAATTAAGATTGATCCTGAATGAACCAAAGTTACCCAACCTTCAGGAGTTACAGTAGCCGCAGGAGTGCTTTGTGCATATGTATAGGTATAACTAACCGGCAATTGCGAACTAGCTGTAGCTGTTAATTGAAAATCTGCTGCATTTTCTAACATCAATACATCTAAGTTGTTGAAAGTTATACTTTGCGATGCTTTTTCAATAATTAAATCGGCAACAATTGTTCTACTTGTACAATTTACTGCTGTAGCTGGTGGTGTAACAACTGCTGTTACTACATAAGTACCTGCATTTATGGCAGCGTTGTTTAAACCTGAATCTGGTGATATAGTATAAGAAACCGAAGCACCCGCAGGTAAATTATTTACTTGTATTTCGTGTGCAGAACCATTATAAACGGTAGTTAAATTATCAAATGTTACCACATCTAAAGGAGAAACCTCTACCACTATTGTTTGTATTTGCGTAGTTGTATTTCCATTCCCATCGTTGAACAACCAAGTAATAGTGTAAGTACCTTGTTGAGTATAATTTAACGGATCGTTAGTTGTTGCTGTTAATGTACCTGCGCAATTATCAGTTGCTGTTGGTGCAATAATATCAGCTGTAACAACAGCACATTCTCTTGTAATTGTTGGTAATACAGTCATGTTTGGAACTGGTGCTGTAACATCATCAACTACTACTGTTTGAGTTTGTGTAGTTGTATTTCCATTTCCATCATTAAACAACCAAGTAATAGTATATGTACCTTGTTGCGTATATGTTAACGCATCTGTAGTTGTTGCTGTTAATGTACCTACACAATTATCAGTTGCTGTTGGCGCAACAATATCGCCCGTTACAACAGCACATTCTTTTGTGATTGTTGGTAATACAGTCATGTTTGGAACTGGTGCTGTAACGTCATCAACCACTACTGTTTGAGTTTGTGTGGTTGTATTTCCATTTCCATCATTATATAACCAAGTAATAGTATAAGTACCTTGTTGCGTATATGTTAACGGATCTGTAGTTGTTGCTGTTAATGTACCTACACAATTATCAGTTGCTGTTGGTGCAACAATATCGCCCGTTACAACAGCACATTCTTTTGTGATTGTTGGTAATACAGTCATGTTTGGAACTGGTGCTGTAACGTCATCAACCACTACAGTTTGAGTTTGTGTAGTTGTATTTCCATTTCCATCATTAAACAACCAAGTAATAGTATAAGTACCTTGTTGCGTATATGTTAACGCATCTGTAGTTGTTGCAGTTAATGTACCTACACAATTATCAGTTGCTGTAGGTGCAACAATATCGCCCGTTACAACTGCACATTCTTTTGTGATTGTTGGTAATACAGTCATGTTTGGAACTGGTGCTGTAACATCATCAACTACTACTGTTTGATTTTGTGTGGTTGTATTTCCATTTCCATCATTATATACCCAAGTAATAGTGTATGTACCTTGTTGGGTATATGTTAACGGATCTGTAGTTGTTGCTGTTAATGTACCTACACAATTATCAGTTGCTGTAGGTGCAACAATATCGCCCGTTACAACAGCACATTCTTTTGTGATTGTAGGTAATACATTCATATTTGTAACTGGTGCTGTAACATCATCAATTACTACTGTTTGAGTTTGAGTTGTTCTATTTCCATTTCCATCATCATATAACCAAGTAATAGTATAGGTACCTTGTTGTGCATAGGTTAATGGATCTATTGTTGTTGCAGTAATAGAACCTGCACAATTATCAGTAGCCGTTGGCGCAACAATATCTCCAGCTACTACTGCACATTCTTTAGTAATTGTTGGTAACACTGGCATATCTAACACAGGAGCAGTGGTATCGACAAAAGATATAACTATAGATGTATTTTGAGAACATCCATTAAAATCTGTTACAATAACTGAATAAGTTCCGGCTGCCAAACCAGTTGCAGTCGCAGTATTTGCGCCATTTGACCAATTATAAGTATAAGGTGAAACACCACCAGTAACATTAACTGTAGCTACACCGTCTGCGGAATTTGCACATGTTGCAGGAACATCTTGACTAGTTTGTAAAATTATTGTAGTTGGTTGTGTAACTGTAACATTTACCGTTTTAGTACAACCATTTCCATCGGTAATAATTACAGAATAATTACCTGCTACTAAACCTGATCTATCTTCGGTAGTAATACCGCCACCCCAATTAAAAGTATAAGGAGCTGTTCCACCAGTTGGAGTTAAATTTATAGCTCCGTTTGTTCCTCCATTACAAGAAACATTTGTTACAACTGTTGAAGCATTAATTGCTGTAGGCTGCATCACTGTTACATTTAACGTTTTAGTACAACCATTTGCGTCGGTAATTGTTACCGAATATGCACCTGCCGCTAATCCTGTTCTATCTTCAGTAGTTATTCCACCTCCCCAATCAAAAGTATAAGGAGCGGTTCCACCAGTAGGAGTTAAATTAATTGCTCCATTAACTCCACCATTACAAGAAACATTTGTAACAACTGTGGTTCCATTCACTAAAGATGTAGGTTGACTTACAGTAGCATTAATAGTTTCCGAACAACCGTTTGCATCGGTAATAATTACAGAATAATTACCAGCGGCTAAACCAGTTCTATCCTCGGTAGTTATTCCACCACCCCAATTAAAAGTATATGGAGCTGTACCACCAGTTGGAGTTAAATTTATAGCTCCGTTTGATCCACCAAAACAAGATACATTCGTTATTGCAGTTGTACCCGAAACAGGTACAGATAAACCTACGGTTGCATTAATTGTTTTTGTACAACTATTTGCATCGGTGATTACAACAGAATAATTACCTGCTGCTAAACCTGTTCTATCTTCAGTTGTAATACCTCCACCCCAATCATAAGAATAAGGTGGGGTTCCACCCATTGGTGTCAGATCAATTGCACCTGTTAATCCACCCGTACATGAAATATTTGTAACTACTGCAGATCCATCTACTCCGTTTGTTGGTTGATTTACAGTTACATTTACAGTTTTTGAACATACATTTGCATCTGTTATTATTACAGAATAAGCACCTGCTGTTAATCCTGTTCTGTCTTCAGTAGTAATACCGCCACCCCAATTAAAAGTATAAGGAGGCGTACCACCTGTTGGAGTTAAATCTATGCTACCGTTTGAACCACCAAAACAAGATACGTTTGTAACCGAAGTTGTTCCATTAATTGCTGATGGTTGTTGTATTGTAAAATTTTTAATAACAGAACAAGTTCCATCTGAAATTGTAACCGAATAATTACCTGCCACTAAACCTGTTGCTGTTGAAGCATTTCCGCCTGAAGGCGACCAACTATATGCATAAGTTCCTGTTCCCCCAATTAAGGAAACGGTTGCGGAACCATTTGAGCCACCATTACACCACACATTCATTTGAGATTGTGTAATTGTTGGAAAATTAGCTACAGTTAAAGTTGCATCAGTTGAGTTAGCAAAACAAGTATTAACTCCGTTTATTGCAACACATCTGTACGTATAGCCACTCATAGCTGTTGATACAGCTGATATGGTTAAATTAGCTGTTGTAGCATTAGAATAAGGCCCACCGTTTGAAATAGTTGTGTAACCAGAACCTGTGTTAACTTGCCATTCGTAAGCTGTTGCACCAGTTGCTGCTGCATTTAAAGTTACAGAACTTCCATCACATGTACTTACATTACTAGGATTTAAACTAAAAACAGGTGGTGTACATGCAATAACTACTGGACCAACTTTAATATTATCTACTTTATAATATAAAATGGCTTGAAATGAAATTTGTACCGAAGTAACTGTTACACCATTTACACCTGCATCAATAGTTTTAGAACTTGATGTATTTGTACCAGCTGTCATAGCTGTCATATCTTGATATGTAAAACTATCTTGACCAGAAGTAGTTAATGTATACCATGGAGGCAAAGTATAAAATTGTGAATAAGAATTCATACTTTGGTGTTGTACCCATATTCCGTAGAATTGAAAGGGCTGACCATCTTGTCTTTTTAAAGTAAAAGTATCTCCACCTGAGCCATCTTTTCTTAAAGCTTTACTATTTGAAACTCCGCCTGTATTAATATTTGTAAAAGAACCATTTCCACCTGATGTTAATACGTAGGGAACGCCGCCGATTGTAATATCGGCCTGAGTATTCCAAAAACCAAAACCAGCGGGTCCACTTGAAATTACAGCAGGAGTATTGAAATCATAAGTTGTTTGCGATTGTAATTGTGTTACAAATAAAAAGGCACTGACAATTAAATAAATTAATTTTTTTCCTTTCATAAAATTTTGAAGTTTAAAACTATTATATTTTTAATAATAGTTATGTTAAATTAATGTTTTTTAAAATAAGATAATAAAAACTCTAATTAACAATTAGACACTTTATAAGTTGAAAAACTTATTTTTAAAATGATACGTAATTACTTTTTCATGCATTTTAATTTTGTTAGTAAATACTAATATTTACATTATGTTAATACTTTTTTTGGTACTCAGTGTTATATTTCAAATAAAATTGTTGTGTTCTTTAATTTTGGTTAAACTTTTATTAAAAAACAGCACTAATTTAGGTATAAAATTCACAAATTATTATTTTTTTTTAATAAAATTTTTGTTTATATTTTAGTTAAACAATTGTAAAAAAAAACAGCCTAAAATACTAATTTAGACTGTTTTAACAAATATTATACCGAAAATTATTTTCTGCTTAAAACCTTTTTAGATTTTTCAATAATTGCATTAGCATTTAAGCCGTATTTTTCCATTAAAGCTTCAGGAGTACCCGATTCACCAAAAACATCGTTTACAGCAACAAACTCCTGTGGTGCTGGTTTGTTTAAAGCTAAAACGCCCGAAATACTTTCCCCTAAACCACCCAAATAATTATGCTCTTCGGCAGTAACAATACAACCTGTTTTAGCAACCGATTTTAAAATAGTTTCTTCGTCTAAAGGTTTAATAGTATGTACATTAATGACTTCTGCAGAAATTCCATCTTTTTCTAAAGCTTCGGCAGCTTGTAAAGCTTCCCAAACTAAATGACCTGTAGCTACAAGTGTAACATCGGTTCCTTCACTAAGTACAACAGCTTTACCAATTTCAAAAGGCATGTCTTCTGGAATAAAATTAGGTACTACGGGTCTACCAAATCGCAAATAAACCGGACCATTAAAATCGGCAATTGCCAAAGTAGCAGCTTTTGTTTGGTTGTAATCACACGTATTAATAACGGTCATACCTGGCAGCATTTTCATTAAGCCTATATCTTCTAAAATTTGATGGGTTGCGCCATCTTCACCCAAGGTTAAACCTGCGTGCGAAGCACAAATTTTTACATTTTTTTCAGAATATGCTACCGATTGACGTATTTGATCGTATACACGGCCTGTTGAAAAGTTTGCAAATGTACCTGTAAAAGGAATTTTTCCTCCAATTGTTAAACCTGCTGCTAAACCAATCATGTTGGCTTCTGCAATACCCACTTGGAAAAAACGCTCTGGATGATTCTTTTTAAAATCGTCCATTTTTAACGATCCAATTAAATCGGCACATAAGGCAACAACATTTTCATTTTTCTTACCTAATTCTGTTAAACCTGCTCCAAAACCAGAACGGGTATCTTTACTACCTAAGTTTATATATTTTTTCATTAATGTATTATCTTTTAAATATTTAAGTAATTCTTACTTACAATTAATAATCACCTAAAGTTGCTGGGTTTTGGTTTAAAGCGTTTTCTAACTGTTCGTTATTAGGTGCTTTACCGTGCCAAGCGTGTGTGTGCATCATAAAATCTACCCCATTACCCATTTCGGTATGTAACAATACCATAATTGGTTTTTTATTCCCCGTTTTTTGCTTAGCCACTTGTAAACCTTGAATTACAGCTTCTAAATCATTTCCTTTTTCAATAGTTAAAACATCCCAACCAAAGGCTTCAAACTTAGCTTGTAAACTACCCATATTTAAAACCTCATCAGTTGAACCATCAATTTGTTTTCCATTCACATCAACCGTTGCAATAATATTATCAACTTTATTAGCGGCAGCATACATTAAAGCTTCCCAGTTTTGACCTTCTTGCAATTCGCCATCGCCCATAAGCACGTACACTAATTTACCGTCGTTATTTAACTTTTTAGCTTGTGCAGCACCTAAAGCTACCGACAAACCTTGACCTAAAGAACCTGATGCCATGCGAACACCTGGTAAATGGCTGTGTGTTGTTGGGTGCCCTTGTAAACGAGAGTCGATTTTTCTAAAAGATGCTAATTCGCTAACTGGAAAATAGCCACTACGTGCTAAAACGCTGTAAAATACTGGAGAAATGTGTCCGTTTGATAAAAAGAAAAGGTCTTCGTTTTTGCCATTCATTTCAAATACTTCGTTACGATCCATAAGTACTTGATACAATGCTACAAAATATTCAGCGCAGCCTAATGATCCACCCGGATGACCCGAATTTACAGCATGCACCATTCGTAAAACATCTCTTCTTACTTGTGTTACCAAGTTTTGTAATTGTTGTGTGTTAGGTTTCATTTATAAACGCATAAAATTTATAGGGTACAAAGATAAGTTTTTTAAAAGATTGCACGCAAAAACTTGCTATTTTTGTTCACTTTAAATTAATTAGGTATACTGCATTTATTTATGAAACTTTTAAAATTGTATTGGCAAAATTACATAAGTGCTTATAAAGGCTTATCACAAGCAACTTGGTTGTTAGCTATGGTTATGTTTATAAACCAAAGTGGGTCTATGGTTTTGCCATTTTTAGGCGTTTATATGGCTACGGTTTTAAACTTTTCACTTCAAAATGCAGGCATTGTATTAAGCATGTTTGGTATTGGTAGTATTGCAGGCTCATTTGTTGGCGGGTGGCTTACTGATAAATTTGGATCGTTTAAAATTCAAACGTTCAGCTTGTTTTTTAGTATTCCATTTTATATAATTGTACCTTATTTTAAAACGTTTGAAACACTTTGTATTGCTATTTTATTTTTAAGTTTTATTAAAGAATTGTTCAGACCTGCTAATAGTGCATCGGTATCGTTTTATGCGAAACCAGAAAATCTTACACGAGCTTTTTCGTTAAACCGAATGGCTTTAAATTTAGGTTACTCTATTGGTCCTGCAATAGGTGGTTTTTTAGCTGCTGTTTCTTACAACTTTTTGTTTTATGCAAACGCTTGTATGTCTTTCGTTGCCGGAATTTTGTTTGTTTTTTATTTTAAAAACCGCAAAGGAAATGCACCTTTTAAAGAATTGAATTCTACAATTCAGGTACCTATTAAAGAAAAATCGGCTTATTCCGATCGTATTTTTTTAATTTTTAGTGTTTTTATAGCAATTTACGCTTTTTGTTTTTTTCAGATTTTAAATACGTTGCCTTTATTTTACAAAAACGTTGCGATGATGACCGAAAAAGAAGTAGGTTTATTAATGGGTTTTAATGGTATTGTTGTTTTTGTTCTTGAAATGGCTTTGGTGCATTTTGCCGAAAAAAAGTTTACCTTAACAACTAATATGATTATTGGGAGCTTATTTTGTGGTGCCGCATTTGTGGTTTTAATACCAACACACGTACAATTTATTTTATATGCATCAATTTTTTTAATTTCAATATCAGAAATTTTAATTATGCCATTTGCTTCAACCGTTGCTGTAAATCGATCTAAACCAACAAACAGAGGTTCTTATATGGGATTAAATGGCATATCTTTTTCTTTGGCTTTTGTTTCATCGCCTTTAATTGGAACGTACATTGCACAAAATTTTGGATTTACTAATTTGTGGATTTTTAATTGTATAATGATTGTTTTTACAAGTGTAGGGTTTTATTTTATAATGAAAAAAATTTAAATTATGAATGTTTTTAAAGTTGAAAATTTAGAAATTGGGTATAAAAACAAATCTTTATTTAATAATTTAAATTTTGAGTTAAAAACCGGCGTGCTTACTAGTTTGCTAGGTAGTAATGGTATAGGTAAATCAACGCTGCTTAAAACAATATCGGGATTACTTGCTAAAAAAAACGGAGCAATTAGTATTGATGGCAAACAATTAAACCAATTTACTAATGCCGATTTTGCGAAAATGGTGAGTGTGGTGCTTACTAATGAAAACGTAAATAAAGATTTAACCGTTTTTGAATTGGTAAAATTGGGTAGACAACCTTACACCAATTGGCTGGATCAATTAACAACTGATGATTTATTATTTATTGACCAAGTTTTAATTGATTGTGAAATTAAATCGCTACAAAACTTAAAATTAGCACAGTTAAGCGATGGGCAATTACAACGAAGCCTTATTGCAAGAGCTGTTGTACAAAATACCCCTTTTATATTTTTAGATGAACCATCAACACATTTAGATTTATATCACAAAATGCGCTTATTTAAACTTTTAAAAAGGCTTTGTGAAGAAAAAAACAAATGCATTTTATTTTCTACCCATGATTTAGATTTAGCTTTACAGTTAAGCGATGAAATTATGTTACTTAAAGATGAAAAATTTTACCATAACAGCACTCAAAATTTAATAAACGAGGGTGTTTTTGATCGTTTTTTTGATACCGATGCTATTGTTTTTGATAAAGAAAGAAAACAATTTATTGTTCAATAAAATATAATTGGTGTTTTTGGTTGGTTGAAATATTGGCTATTGTCCAGTTAATTTTTTGTTTAAACGGATGTTTTCGCAATTCGCAATTAGTTTTAGTACAAATGCTGCATGAATTTTCTATACAAGCATCTAAATGAACAAAAAGTTCTATTCTATTTCCAAAATGATTAATTACGGTAGCTTCTAAGGCGTCAACTTCGCTATGACCTTCTTCAATATTAAAATACCAAGGAACCGTTAAATGGCAATCAAAATGAAGTGTGCTTCCGTATTTAATGATGCGTAAATTATGTAAATCAATCCAATTTACTCTTCTGTTTTCATTTAAAAAACCAACAACCTCGTTTAAAAGCAGTTCGTCGGTTTCGTCCATAATTCCCGAAATAGATTCACGTAAAATTTTATATCCGGTATAAATTATAAAAGCTGCAAAAAGCAAAGCTGTAACACTATCAATCCAAGCAATTTTAGTAAAATACAAAACAATTAAACCAATTACAATACCTATTGTAGAAAAGGTATCGGTTTGTAAATGTTTACCACTAGCAATTAATGCCAATGAATTGTTTTTTTTGCCTTTTTTAATTGCGTAATAACCTAATAAATAATTAATTACAGCAGTAATTGCAATTAAAATTAAACCGAAATCTAATTGTTGAATAGCTTTTGGCGATTTTAACTCTCCAATTGCTTCGTAAATAATAACAACCCCCGCAATACTTATCAAAGTACCTTCAATAGATGCCGAAATAAACTCGGCCTTACCATGACCGTACGGATGGTTTTGATCTTTAGGCAATGCAGACAAATACAAGCTATACAAGCCAATAAAACCTGCAATTACATTAATGGTACTTTCTAAAGCATCGGTTAAAATAGCAACCGAATTGGTTACATACCAAGCGTATATTTTTACAATAAAAAGCAAAACACCAATTAAAGTAATTATACGCTGAAATTTATAATTTTCGGTAGCAATTGATGCCATACTATTATTTTTTAACTAATTTACAACTTAATTTCTACAACTTCGCCAACTTTTAATCCTTCTAAATACCAATTGCCAATACGTACGCGAATTAAACGTAAAGTAGGGAAACCAACAGCTGCTGTCATTTTACGAACCTGACGAAATTTACCTTGCGTTAACGTAATGGTTAACCAACTAGTAGGTCCGTGTCTGTCGCTACGTATGCGGTAACCTTCACCAATAAAATTAGGCTTATCAATAAGTGCAGCAAAACATTCTTTGGTTATTAATCGTTCGCCTTTTACACCTATTTCAACACCTTTTTTAAGTTTATCTATAGCTTCGTTGGTAATAACACCATCAACTTGAACTATGTATTGCTTTTCATAATGTGCTCCGCGAATTTTCTCGCTTACTTTTCCATCGGTAGTCAGCATCAATAAACCTTCCGAATTTTCATCTAACCTACCAATTGCCATGGTACCTTCGGGAAAATCAAACAAGTTGCCTAATTTCTTTTTGTTTCGCTTTTTTTCATAAATAAATTGCGAAATATAACCAGCAGGTTTGTATAATAAAAAATGTTGGTGCATTTTAGTTGGAATATGATGAGGGAAAAATTTTACCAGGATTCATGATGTTTTTAGGGTCGAATATTTTTTTAATTTGATGCATTAAATTCAGTTCGATTTCACTGAAAACAATCGGCATAAATTCTTTTTGAACCAACCCAATACCGTGTTCACCAGAAATAGTTCCGTTTAACAATTTTGTAAGTTTAAATATTTCGTTTACCCCTTTTGGTACTTCCGTTTTCCATAAATCGTCATCCATATCTAACTTTACAATATTCACATGCAGGTTACCATCGCCAGCATGGCCGTAACAAATACTTTTAAAGCCGTATTTAGCACCAATTTCTTTAATACCTTTTAACAAAGCAGGCAATTCGTAACGTGGCACCACTGTATCCTCTTCTTTATAAACGGTGTTTTGCTTAACAGCTTCGGCAATATTTCTACGCAATTTCCAAAGTGTGTTTTTTTGGTCGGTAGTGTCTGCAAAAAGCACTTCATCTATTTCAAAATTTTCAACAACCGATAAAATCTTCTCGGCTTCATTCATTAAAACATCTGGATAATTTCCATCAACCTCAATTAATAAATGTGCTTCGTTTTCAGGTTTTAGATACACTTCGGGCACTTCAACAAACTTACTGGTCCAAACAATAGCATCTCGCTCCATAAATTCTAATGCACTTGGCACCACACCTGCTTTAAAAATAGCCGAAACGGCAGCAGCAGCCTGTTCCATTTTATAAAAAGGCACCCATAAAAGTACATTATGTTGTACTGCTGGTAACAATTTTAAAACTATTTTAGTAACAATTCCTAAAGTTCCTTCGCTACCAACCATTAACTGCGTTAAATTATATCCTGTTGCATTTTTTAAGGTATTAGCAGCAGTGGTAATAATATCGCCATTGGGTAAAACAACTTCTAAATTTAAAACATAATCTTTAGTAACACCGTATTTAACCGCACGAGCGCCACCTGCGTTTTCTGCAATATTTCCACCAATAAAACAGCTGCCTTTACTGCTAGGATCTACAGGATAAAACAAACCTTTTTGAGCAACTGCGTTTTGTAAAACTTCGGTAATAACACCAGGTTGTGTAATAACTTGTAAGTTTTCTTCATCAATTTTTTCAATTTGATTCATACGTTCTAACGAAAGTCCAATACCTTTATGAACAGCTAAAATACCACCACTTAAACCTGTTCGTGCACCAATTGGTATAACAGGAATTTCGTTTTCAAAAGCAATTTTCATAATTGCACTTACTTGGCTTGTTGATGCAGGTTTCACTACAACCGATGGTGGAAAAACCAAATCTTCGGTATGATCTTTTCCGTATTCATTCAACGTTTCATCATCGGTAAAAACAAAAGCTTCACCAACAATTTTAATTAATTCAGTTAATACAGTTGCAGTAATCATTATTCTATGTTTTTATAGTTGATTTTTTTCATGTTTGGTAAAAAATACGCAATAATACCGATTAAAGGTAAATAAGAACAAATGTAATACACATAATCTATAGAATACGCATCGGCTAAAACACCTAAAACGGCCGACCCTACACCGCCCATTCCAAAAGCAAAACCGTAAAACAAGCCCGAAACCATTCCTAATTTTTTAGGTAATAATTCTTGTGCATATACCAAAATAGCTGGAAAGGCCGATGAAATTATTAGTCCAATAATTACAATTAAAATTCCGGTTAATTGCAAGCCAACATACGGCAAGGCTAACGTAAATGGAGCAGCACCTAATACAGAAAACCAAATAACATATTTGCGTCCAAAACGGTCGCCAAAAATCCCTCCTAAAAGTGTTCCAACAGCAACTGCAATTAAAAAATAAAACAAATATACTTGAGCTTGTACTTCGTTTAATCCAAATTTATCCATTGTGTAAAACTGAAAATAACTGGTTATACTTGATACATAAAAATATTTTGAAAAAATTAAAACCAATAAAATTGTAATAGCCGAATTAATTCTAAACACAGACAAATCAGGAACTTGTATTATTTTTTTAGTAGTACGCGATGCAATTTTTAATTTAGCTTGATACCATTTTGCAATGTAAGCCAATACAATTTGAGCCAAAACAGCAAAACTTACAAACCATAAAATATACAATTGCCCGTTGGGTAATACAATCCAAGCAATAAGCAACGGAGCCAAAGCTGTACCTGTATTACCGCCAATTTGAAAAACCGATTGTGCAAAACTACGCTTACCGTTTGATGCCATAAAAGCCACACGCGATGATTCAGGATGGAAGATTGAAGAACCTATACCAACTAAAACCACCGAAAGTAAAATAATTGTATAATTAGGTGCATAAGCCAACATGGCAATACCCGACATAGTAAAAAACATACCAAAAATTTGTGAATATGGTTTAGGATTCTTGTCGGTATAAGCACCTACAATTGGTTGAAAAATAGAAGCTGCTAATTGATAACAAAGCGTTATCATACCTACTTGTGCAAAAGTTAAATGGTATTTAGCTTCTAATTTTGGATAAATTGCTGGTATTACCGCTTGCAACAAATCATTTAATAAATGGGCAACACTTATTGCTACCAATATGGCGTAAACCGGCTTTGTTGTTCCAGTTTTGGTTACTGTTGACATTTCTTTTTAATTGAATGTGCAAATTTATCCAATAGTAAACAATCATTTACTATTTAATCAATTTTTTATAAGTATTTTGTAAGTTTGTTAAAACGATTCATTATGCCCAACGAAAAGTTTCGCAACAAAAAAAGCTTACATGAAGTGGATGGAATTTCACAACCTAATCATGTGAATCAAAATTCCATAAAAAACATTCAAAATTTCAGAAAAAAAGCACTCAATATCAATTTGTTAATTGAAAATTTGTTGCAAGGCGATATACCTTCGTTAAGTAAGGCTATTACCTTAATTGAAAGTACCAATATCCAACATCAACAACAAGCAAATACCATTATTCAAGCATGTTTGCCTTATGCAAATAAATCAATCCGTATTGGTATAACCGGCATTCCGGGTGTGGGAAAAAGTACTTTTATAGAAACATTTGGAACCTTTTTAACAAAAAAAGGTAAAAAAGTAGCCGTTTTAGCTGTAGACCCAAGTAGTAGTATAAGTAAAGGAAGTATTTTGGGCGATAAAACCCGAATGGAAGATTTGGTTAAAAACAAAAATGCATTTATACGTCCTTCGGCTTCAGGTGAAAGCTTAGGAGGTGTATCTAGAAAAACCCGCGAAAGTATTATTTTATGTGAAGCAGCTGGGTTTGATACTATTTTAATTGAAACCGTTGGTGTGGGGCAAAGTGAAACTGCCGTTCACAGCATGACCGATTTCTTTTTACTATTGAATTTAGCAGGTGCTGGCGATGAATTACAAGGTATTAAACGCGGTATTATGGAAATGGCAGATGGTGTTGTTATTAATAAAGCAGATGGCGATAATTTAAAACGTGCCCAAACTGCAAAGTTAGATATTAACCGTGCCTTGCATTTGTTTCCTTTAAAAGAATCGAAATGGCAACCAAAAGTATTGTTAGCAAGCGCTTTTTATAACGAAGGTATTGAAGATATTTGGCAATTAATTGAGAATTATTTTAGTTTAGTTAAAGAAAATAACTTTTTTGAAACCAACCGAAACAACCAAAACATCTATTGGTTAAAAGAAACTATTAACGAACAGTTGCTATTAAATTTTTACGAAAACACACAAATTGTAAATCAATTACATACATTTCAAAAAAAGGTACAAAACAATGAAATATCGCCTTTTACAGCTGCAAATGAATTATTAAATTTGTATAACACAATAAACAAAAGCACTTAATTGAATTAAGTGCTTTGTGTTTTTATTTATTTCCTTTTGCGTAATCTGCTAAAAATTGTTCTAACCCTAAATCGGTTAACGGATGTTTTAATAATCCTAAAATAGAACTTAAAGGACCCGTCATTACATCGGCACCAATTTTTGCACAATTAACTATATGCATTGTATTACGAACCGACGCTGCTAAAATTTGCGTTTCAAAAGCGTAGTTATCATAAATCAATCTAATTTCATCAATTAAATTTAAACCATCGGTAGAAACATCGTCTAATCTACCAATAAACGGTGATACGTAAGTGGCACCCGCTTTAGCTGCTAACAAAGCTTGCCCTGCCGAAAAAACTAAGGTTACATTTGTTTTAATACCTTTATCAGAAAAATATTTACACGCTTTAATACCGTCTTTAGTCATTGGTAATTTAACAACAATTTGTTCGTTTAATTCCGCCAACTCCTCGCCTTCTTTAATCATTCCTTCAAAATCGGTAGCAATTACTTCTGCACTTACATCTCCATCTACAATTTCACAAATATCTACATAATGTTTTAAAATATTGTTTTTACCGGTAATACCTTCTTTCGCCATTAACGACGGGTTTGTGGTAACACCATCTAAAACACCCAAGGCTTGCGCTTCTTTTATTTGATCAAGGTTTGCTGTGTCTATAAAAAATTTCATTGTATTGTTGTTTTAAATTTATTTTAATTTGTAATGATTCATTAGTATTTTTTCATAAGTAGTATCGGGCAAAATCATTTTAAGAAAGATAGAAAATTTTTGCATAAAAGCCCCTACTTTATAATGAATTTTAGGTTCTTTTGTTTGAATAATAGCTTGTATAGCTTTCGCCATTTCAATAGGATCTCCCCCATCGTTTACATGCTCGTTAATAGTTGCTAACTGACTGCTGTAAACTTCTTTATACGGCGAATTTTCCAAAACCGGCGCATGAAATCTTCTAGCAGCTATATCGGTTGCAAAATCTCCAGGTGCTACATTCGTTACATTAATATTAAAAGGTTTTACTTCCATACGTATGGCCTCGGTTATCAATTCTAAAGCACCTTTACTTGCCGAATAAATGCCACGATAAGGCAATCCCATGTATCCAGCAATTGATGTTACGTTTATTATTAACCCCGATTTTTGTTTACGCATGTGCGGCAATACAGCTTTTATAACCTCTATTGGTCCAAAAACATTTGTGTGAAAATTATTTTGAATTTCTTCTAAAGGAATTTCCTCAATGGGTCCAGTAATACCAACACCTGCATTGTTAATTAGCACATCTATTTTTCCTTCGTTTGCAATAATATCGGTAATTGCTTTTTGTATCGATTCATTGTTTCTAACATCAAGAGCTACTAACGGAAAAGCATTTTCGGTTACATTTTCAGGGTTTCTACTGCTTCCATATACTTTAAAACCTTGCTTTTGTAAATAAATACCTACTGTTTTGCCAATGCCCGATGATCCACCGGTAATCAATACTACTTTTGCCATTTTTAATATTTTCAACAAATATACAATAGCTATTTGTAAATTTAGTATTTTTAGTGTTCATAAACTTATTAAACCAACATGAACTATAAATTGTTTATACACGCAGTTGTAACAGTTGCATTTTTAAATTCGGGTATGCTTTTGGCGCAAAAACCAAAAGACCACGTAAAGGAAATGATGGAACATTTATCTAAAGATGAGTTAATTAAACACCTTACTATTATTGCAAGCGATGAAATGGAAGGTAGAAAAACAGGAGAACCCGGACAAAAAAAAGCTGCAAACTACATAAAAAATTTCTATAAAAAATTAGGAATTGATGCCCTGCCTGGTACCAACGATTATTACCAAAAAGTACCTTCGGAAGCAATGAAACGCATGTTTAGTCCTAAGTTAAACGATAGTGAAAACGTTGTTGCTTACATTAAAGGAAGTGAAAAACCCGATGAATATGTAGTTATTTCTGCACATTACGACCACGTGGGTATTACAAACAACGAAATTTACAACGGTGCCGACGATAATGGTACAGGTACAACGGCTTTGTTAGAAATGGCACGAATGTTTAAAATTGCTCAAAAAAATGGATTTGGCCCAAAACGCTCCATTGTTTTTTTGCACTGCACTGGTGAAGAATACGGTTTGCATGGTTCGCGCTATTTTGTGAATTCTAAAGTTATTCCGTTAGAAAACATTGTTGCAGATTTAAATGTTGATATGATTGGACGAAGAGATTTTACGTACAACAACAATAAAACACCTTATATTTATTTAGTTGGAAGCGATAAAATTAGCAACGAATTACACCAAATTTCAGAAAATGCTAACAAAAAATATACGCATTTAAAACTAGATTATACTTTTAACGATGATAAACATCCGGAAATGATTTATTACAGATCCGACCATTACAATTTTGCACAATACAACATTCCTGTAATTTTTTATTACAGCGGAGAACATGCAGATTATCACAAACCTACCGATACGGTTGATAAAATTAATTTTAACGACATGCTTAAACGTGTGCAACTTATTTTTGTAACAGCTTGGGAAATAACAAATAAACCAGACCGACTTAAACTAAATAATCAATGAAAAAAATAGCCTTTTTATTTGTTTGCATGTTGATGTTTACAAATGTACACGCACAAGATAATACCGAAACCATTAAAGAAATTCAAAGTTACATTCAAGATACTTCTCAAAATCAATGGTTCGACCCTATTAATAAAAACGGAAATTTAGAAAACGGAACCAGTTATGATTTATCTTATTACGTTTTACCAACCAACGAAGTATTTTCTATTATTTACACTGTATTTGAAAAGCATACCATACAAAAAGTATTTTATTACAAAAACAATGAACTTATTGCATGTATAGCCGAAGAAACCGATGCAAACAATGCAAACAAATTGCTGCGTTATGCCGATTATTTTTATAAAAACGGTATACTTTTAAACACTTTAGAAGAAAAAAAAGAAATGCCTTCAGACCAATTTTATAACGAAGGAATGCAGAAATTAAAAACGCATCAAAACAACTAAAATAAAACTAAAAATAACTTGCATTTATCATAAAATTTAAATATTTTGCAAATGCTATAACTAAAAACCTAAAAAAATATGTCTCAAATAGGTAGATTATTCGATATTCCTTATTATCAGCAACAAAACTATCCGCTAGATAAAGCATTTTCAACTAAATACAATGGTGTTTGGAAATCAACCAGCACTGCCGAATATATAGAACAAGCAAATTACGTTTCAAAAGCATTGTTGGCTATGGGCGTAAAAAAGGGCGATAAAATTGCACTTATTACATCAACCAATCGCACCGAATGGAACATAATGGATATTGGTATTTTACAAACCGGCGCTGTTACAGTGCCCATTTATCCTACCATTTCAGAACACGATTACGAGTATATTATTAAGCATTCTGAAAGTATCTATGTATTTGTATCTGATAAAGTTATTTTAGAAAAATTAGATCGCGTTAAATTCAATATTCCAAAATTACGCGGTATTTATTCGTTCGATGATATTCCAGGTTGTGCCAATTGGCAACAAGTGGTAACCGCTGGTAAAGAAGCTTTAAATACTAATGAATTAGAAATTGCAAAAGCAAACGTATCGCCAAACGACTTAGCTTCAATCATTTATACATCGGGTACTACAGGCACACCAAAAGGAGTTATTCTTACACATAACAATATCATTAGCAATGTTTTAGGCTCAGAACCTCGTGTTCCGTTTGCAAAGGGAAGTTATACCGCATTGAGTTTTTTACCATGTTGCCATATTTTTGAACGAATGATTTTATACTTATTCCAATACATGGGTGTATCGGTTTATTTTGCGGAATCAATTGAAAAAATTTCAGACAATCTACAAGAAGTAAAACCGCAAGTAATGACGGTTGTTCCGCGTGTTTTAGAAAAAGTATTCGATAAAATTTATGCAAAAGGATCTGAACTTACAGGTATTAAAAAAGTACTTTTCTTTTGGGCATTGCGTTTAGCCGAGGATTTTAAACCATACCAAGCCAACGGTGGTTTTTATGAATTTAAACTAAAAATTGCTCGTAAATTAATATTCTCTAAATGGCAAGCTGCCTTGGGTGGCAATTTAGAATTATTGGTGTCGGGTTCTGCCCCACTTTCGCCGCGTTTGGCTCGCATTTTTGGCGGAGCTGCCATTCCTGTAATGGAAGGTTATGGTTTAACCGAAACTTCGCCCGTAATTTCGGTAAACGACCAACGCAACAGCGGCTGGAAAATTGGCTCTGTTGGTAGGGTTTTAAATAATGTAACCGTAAAATTTGCTGCCGATGGCGAAATTCTTTGTCAAGGTCCTTCTATTACAAGCGGTTACTACAAAGACGAAGAAAAAACTAACGAAGCCTTTATTGATGGTTGGTTTCACACAGGTGATATTGGTATGATTGATAGCGATGGCTTTTTATTTATTACCGATCGTAAAAAAGAAATGTTTAAAACCAGCGGCGGTAAATACGTTGCCCCACAAATGATTGAAAATGCCATGAAACAATCGCGCTTTATAGAGCAGATTATGGTGGTGGGCGAAGGCCAAAAAATGCCAGCTGCGTTAATACAGCCTAATTTTGATTTTATTAAAGAATGGGCAAACCGCAACAAAGTAAACCTTGGTTTTACCTTAGACGAAGTTGTGAAAAACGAATTGGTTATAGAACGTATTCAAAAAGAAATTGACACCATTAACCCGCAATTTGGTAAATGGGAACAAATTAAAAAGTTTGCACTTACACCAAATGTTTGGAGTATTGATACCGGTGAATTAACCCCAACACTTAAACTAAAACGCAAAGTTATTTTAGAAAAGCATAAAAGCTTATACGATAAAATATATAATTAATATGTTAAAATTTAAAATATATTTTGTTAATTTAAAAAAAAAAAAAAAAATACATTAGCATAATTAACATTAAATAATATATTTATTATGAAAAAAATTTTAGCAACGTTATTCTTATTAGGAATAGCTACAACAGGTTCAGCGCAAACTTACACTGTATCTGGTAGTGCCGAATTAATTTTAAGTGATGATTTTAATACACTTGTAAAGTGTGATGGAGACTCTGGAACTTGTGTAAAGGTAACCGTTATATTTGATGGATGGATTTCACGAATCGAAGTACCAGATTGTAATATAGATAAAATAGTAATACGTCCTTCTGTAAATGGAACACCTATAGAAAATCTTAATGGTATTACACCAGGTAATGGTGATACATTTACAATAGAATACGAACCTTACGAATAAATTAAATCAATAACTAAACATATTAACATTAAAAGCTGTTTTAAAAAACAGCTTTTAATGTTAATTATATAAATATTTATACTCTTCTAAATTTATGAAAAATATTCTAATTTTATTGACATTGTTAGTTACTCATTTAACTTTAGCTAATGATAGAAATATAATAGTTGCATTAAATCTTAATGATTGTGCTAATTGTACTATTTCCCTATATAATCTATATCAAAAATTAGATAAACCTAAAATAACTTTTATTTTCAAAAGTAATTTAGAAATTGATTCATTGTTGGTTAATAAAAGAACTGGATTACTTAACTATAAAGAATGTGAAGTAATATATTCTGACAATTTATTTAATAAATATATCAATGGTCTAAATTCAACAATAAATATAGTAGAAAATGAAAAAATTCTATTTTCTACGCCTTTACTAGGTATGGACATAAATTTATTCATGAATAATTACTTAAATAACATTCAACTTAATTGTTTTGATGAATTAAAAAGAGGAAGTCCTAGGATACAATTTGATAATTCATTGCTAATATTCAACAGTGAATTATTTAGATGGTCTTACTATGACAAAGTAACAAACTTTGATATAATACCTAATAATCAATGGGTAAAACTTGCCTACCAAATATACTATAAGAATTCGTATGAAAAATATTTTCACGAATATGAAAATGCCGTTAAAATTCTTCCATCAATAAATCCTACAATCTATAATATTTCAAAGTTTAATTCAAGTGAATTACTCTTAATTGTGGATATTAACCTTCCTTTAATTGACGAATTAAAAAATATAAATTTTATTAAGAAACAATTTACGATAATTTACGATATAAATAATCAAAAAATATCAGACATCAAATTTATAAACACAGAACATTTATTATTAAAAGATAAATATAAGGTAGTAAATAGTTCTTTTATTTTTCCTATTAACGATAATTTTATTATACCACTTAATACTAAAAATGGAAATCCAAATACTGAAAGTAAATATTTGTCAGTTTTTGAAATAAATAAAAATAATCAAAATGAAATTATTCTAAAACATTTAATGGATCAATCAATACCAAAAAACTATATCAAATATAAACTTTTTAATAATTTACATTCATACTGTTTTCATAAATCCTTAATTTTACTAAAATACAGTGAACATATTTATGATTTTAACAAAAATAAAACATACAAAATACCATTCGAACAAGAAACCTTTGATAAACTTGAAAATATAGTCTCTAATTTAGGAAATGGAAAAATGGATTTAGCATATTACATTTTTGATATTTTTGATAAGAATGAAACTATTTTACTTTTATATAAAGACTCTTCAAAAAATCTTAAATTAATGGAAATTGATAAAAAAAGTGAAAAAGCATTATTTGACAAACAACTCATATCGGGATCTAATTTAGAATCTTATACTAATAAATCTAGTTTCATTTTAAATGAAATGGGACAGGTTTGTTATTTAAACAATGAAAATTGTATAACAACTTTATAATAAAAAAGTTTAAAAACTAACAAATCCTTAATTTTTAGTTAACACCTATAAATTTATCAAAAATAGTATGCGTGCATACTATTTTTTTTATTATATTTGGTTTTAGGTTTAAGCACTTAAAAATGAAAAACACTACAATAGATTCAGTAATAAAAGCAACTTGGCAAGCCATTGCCCGTATGTATAACGAAGAAGCATCAAAATACGGTGCAACCATGGCGCTGGGTTACGCATTGCTTAACATAGATAAAGAAGGAACACCATCAACCGCATTAGCACCGCGTTTAGGTATGGAACCTACCAGTTTAACCCGAACGCTAAAAACAATGGAAGATAAAGGGTTAATTACTAAAAAGAAAAACCCAAAAGATGGGCGTGGTGTAAATATTTACTTAACTCCATTAGGTGTAGAAAAAAGAGGTTTATCAAAACAAACGGTTCTAAATTTTAATAATAAACTTTTAGAAACCTTTTCGCAACAACAAATTGATACCTTTATTGAAATGTCTGAGAAAATTCAGCTCATCATTAACGAAAAAAAGAAATTTTAAAATACCAAACTACCTATAAATATGAACAGATTAATAAAAAAAGTGGCTGTAATTGGGTCGGGAATCATGGGTTCTGGCATAGCTTGTCATTTTGCTAACATAGGCGTTAACGTACTATTGCTAGACATTGCCCCGAACCAATTGACCGATGCCGAAGAAAAAAAAGGGCTTACACTTACCCATAAAGCTGTTAAAAACCGTATTGTTAACGATAATTTGGCTACAGCTTTAAAACAAAGCCCCTCGCCTATTTACGATCAAAAATTTGCACAACGCATTACAACGGGCAATACAACCGATGATCTTTCTAAAATTAAAGATGTTGATTGGATTATTGAGGTAGTTGTAGAACGTTTAGATATTAAAAAATTAGTGTACGAACAAATTGAAAAACACCGTACGCCTGGCACTTTAATTACATCAAATACTTCTGGAATTCCAATTCATTTCATGAGCGAAGGTCGTAGTCAAGATTTTCAAGAACATTTCTGTGGCACGCACTTTTTTAATCCGGTTCGATACTTAAAACTTTTCGAAATTATTCCTGGACCAAAAACCAAGCCCGAAGTTTTATCGTTTTTAAACAATTACGGTGAAAAATTCTTAGGAAAAACATCAGTAGTAGCTAAAGATACTCCAGCTTTTATAGGCAACCGTATTGGTATTTATGGTATTATGAGTTTGTTTCATTTAGTAAAAGAAATGGATTTAACTATTGAAGAAGTTGATAAACTAACAGGTCCAGTTATTGGTAGACCAAAATCGGCAACTTTCCGTACGGTTGATGTTGTTGGTTTAGATACTTTAGTACACGTTGCCAATGGTTTGTATGATAATTGCCCTAACGATGAAGCACATGAGTTGTTTAAACTGCCAAATTTCATTAGCCATATGATGGAAAATAAATGGTTGGGCAGCAAAACAAAACAAGGTTTCTATAAAAAAGTAGATAAAGATATTTTATCACTTGATTTGAATACCCTTGAATATCGCCCAAACAAAAAAGCAGCTTTCCAAACATTAGAACTTACCAAAACTATCGACAATGTTATTGATCGTTTTAAAGTATTGGTAAAAGGTAAAGATAAAGCGGGCGATTTTTACCGCAAATCGTTTGCAGGTTTGTTTGCGTATGTTTCTAATCGCGTACCTGAAATTACCAATGATTTATATAAGATAGACGATGCCATGAAAGCTGGATTTGGTTGGGAACACGGTCCTTTCCAAATTTGGGATGCCATTGGTGTAGAAAAAGGTATTGAATTAATTAAAGAAAACGGCGAAACAGTAGCTACTTGGGTTACTGATATGTTGGCATCAGGCAATAAATCGTTCTATTCTGTAAAAGAAGGCGCTACTTATTATTACGATATCAATTCAAAATCGCAACAAAAAATACCAGGTCAAGATGCTTTTATCATTTTAAACAACATTCGCGAAACCAAAAAAGTTTGGGGCAATGCAGATACTACTTTGTTTGATTTAGGCGATGGTATTTTAAACCTAGAATTTCATTCTAAAATGAATACCATTGGCGGCGGAGTAATCAGCGGAATTAATAAGGCGATAGATATAGCCGAAAAGGAATACGGTGGTTTGGTAATTGGCAATCAAGGTGCAAACTTTTCAGTTGGTGCTAATATCGGAATGATTTTTATGATGGCGGTTGAACAAGAATATGACGAGTTAAACTTTGCTATTAAATCGTTTCAAGATACCATGATGCGCGTGCGTTATTCAGGTATTCCAGTGATAGCTGCTCCGCATGGTATGACATTAGGTGGTGGTTGTGAATTAACCATGCACGCCGATAAAGCTATTGCTGCTGCTGAAACGTATATTGGTTTAGTAGAATTTGGTGTAGGTGTTATTCCTGGTGGTGGTGGTACTAAAGAAATGACCATGCGTGCTGCCGATTTATTTAAAAAGAACGATGTAAAACTAAATATTTTACAAGAACATTTTTTAACAATTGGTACTGCAAAAGTGGCTACATCGGCCTATGAAGGTTTTAACAACGGGGTGCTTTTACCTACTAAAGATATAGTAGTTGTAAATAAAGACCGACAAATTGCTGAAGCTAAAAAACATGCCTTATTAATGGCCGAAGCTGGTTATACACAACCTATACCACGCAAAGATGTTTTAGTTTTAAGTAAACAAGCACTTGGTGCTTTCTTGGTTGGAACCGATGGTATGATGGCTGGAAAATACATTTCTGAACACGATAAAAAAATTGCTAATAAACTTGGATATGTAATGGCTGGTGGTGACTTATCGGAACCTACATTAGTATCTGAACAGTATTTGTTAGATTTAGAACGCGAAGCTTTTTTAAGTTTATGTACCGAACGTAAAACGTTAGAACGAATTCAGTTTATGCTAACTAAGGGGAAACCATTAAGAAATTAGAAATTTAACTGTATAATGTATTGTTGTAAATTGTATAATGTAGCACTTTAGGCACAACATTTTTATAAAATAAATTATACAAAAATAAAATTCACAAAAAAAAACATGAATTATTTTAAAGAATTAAAAGTTTGGCAAAAGGCAATGGAGGAGGTAACACAGATATATCAAATTACCAATTCTTTTCCTAGAGAAGAACAATTTGGAATTACTTCTCAAATAAGAAGATGTGCTATTTCTATTCCTTCTAATATTGCTGAAGGATGTGGAAGAAAATCAACAAAAGATTTTAATAACTTTTTAGGTATCGCGTTAGGATCTTGTTTTGAAATAGAAACTCAACTTTTGATTTCAAAAAACATTGGTTTTATAAATGAACAACAATTCATTTCCTTTGAATCAGAAATTCAACATATTCAAAATATGATTATTAAACTACAAAATTCTTTAGATAATTAATATCAATAATACATTATACAACATACATTATACAAATTCCACACAAAATGACAAAAACAGCATATATAGTAAAAGCATACCGAACAGCCGTTGGAAAAGCTCCAAAAGGATTGTTTCGTTTTAAAAGACCCGATGAGTTGGCAGCCGAAACCATTGAATTTATGATGAACGAACTGCCACAATTAGATAAAACCCGTATAGACGATGTTATGGTGGGTAACGCCATGCCCGAAGCCGAACAAGGTTTAAACATGGCGCGATTAATTTCGTTAATGGGCTTAAAAGTTACCGATGTTCCTGGTGTAACTGTTAACCGCTACTGTGCTTCTGGTTTAGAAACTATAGGAATGGCTACTGCCAAAATACAATCGGGCATGGCACATTGTATTATTGCTGGTGGCGCCGAAAGTATGAGTTTTATACCAATGGGCGGCTATCGCGCTACACCCGATTATAAAGTTACCGCTGCCGGACACGAAGATTATTACTGGGGAATGGGGTTAACTGCCGAAGCCGTTGCGAAACAATTTAAGGTTTCACGCGAAGATCAAGACGAATTTTCGTTTCAATCGCATATGAAAGCATTAAAAGCACAAGCCGAAGGCAAGTTTGATACGCAAATTGTTCCAATTACAGTAGAAGATACTTTTATTAACGAAAAAGGTAAAAAAGAAACCAAAACATATACGGTTACAAAAGACGAAGGTCCGCGTGCAGGTACAAATGTAGAAGCATTAGCTAAATTAAAACCAGTTTTCGCAGCCGATGGTTCTGTAACAGCAGGAAATTCTTCGCAAATGAGTGATGGTGCAGCCTTTGTTTTAGTAATGAGCGAAGAAATGGTAAAAGAACTTAATCTTGAACCAATTGCACGCTTAGTAACTTTTGCATCGGCAGGTGTTGAACCGCGTATTATGGGTATTGGCCCTGTAAAAGCAATTCCTAAAGCACTAAAACAAGCTGGTTTACAACAAAACGATATTGAATTAATTGAACTTAACGAAGCTTTTGCAGCGCAATCACTAGCTGTAATTCGCGAATTAGACCTAAATCCTGATATTATAAACGTAAACGGTGGCGCCATAGCATTAGGCCATCCGCTTGGCTGTACTGGTGCTAAATTATCGGTTCAATTATTTGATGAAATGAAACGCCGCGGTAACAAATACGGTATGGTAACCATGTGTGTGGGTACAGGACAAGGAACAGCAGGAATTTATGAATTGTTGTAAAGATTTTTTAGATATTTCTTTAGGTTCATCTTTTGAATTACTTACACAATTACATATCGCAAAACATAGAAATTATATCAATCAAGAACAATTTAATCAACTTGAAAATAAAATAGAAGCATTTCAGCGCCTGACTATGGCTTTTCAAAATAATTTGAAATAAACTATTGTCTATCATCTATACTCTATTTTCTTTTCATAAAAAAACGTAAACAATGGAAAACATAACACGTGGCGGTCAATTTTTAGTAAAAGAGACCTTAGCAGAAAACATTTTTACACCCGAAGATTTTTCGGAAGAACAAAAAATGATGCGCGATTCTGTTAAAGAATTTGTCGATCGAAAAATATGGGCTAACAAAGAACGCTTCGAGAAGAAAGATTACGCGTTTACAGAAGAATGTATGAAAGAAGCTGGTGAACTTGGCTTTTTAGGTGTAGCTGTTCCCGAAGCTTACGGTGGTTTAGGTATGGGGTTTGTATCAACAATGCTTACTTGCGATTACATATCAGGAGCAACTGGTTCTTTTTCAACCGCTTTTGGCGCACACACAGGTATTGGCACTATGCCCATTACGTTGTATGGAACCGAAGAACAAAAATTAAAGTATGTTCCTAAACTTGCTTCAGGCGAATGGTTTGGATCGTATTGTTTAACCGAACCAGGTGCAGGTTCTGATGCTAATTCGGGTAAAACAAAAGCCGAATTAAGTGCCGACGGTAAATCGTACAAAATAAACGGACAAAAAATGTGGATTTCAAACGCAGGTTTTTGTCATTTAATGATTGTTTTTGCAAGAATAGAAAACGATAAAAACATTACTGGCTTTATTGTAGAATATGATGCTGCCAATGCAAACGGAATTACATTAGGCGAAGAAGAACATAAATTAGGTATACGCGCAAGTTCAACTCGTCAGGTGTTTTTTAACGATACCATTGTGCCCGTTGAAAACATGTTAGGAGGGCGTGGCGAAGGCTTTAAAATTGCAATGAATGCATTAAATGTAGGCCGTATAAAATTAGCCGCTGCTTGTTTAGATTCACAACGTCGTTTACTTACAAAAGCTGTTAATTATGCAAACGAGCGTATGCAATTTAACACTCCAATTGCAAACTTTGGAGCAATACGTTCTAAAATTGCCGATTTAGCAACTAATGCTTACATAGGTGAATCGGCTTCTTACCGTGCGGCTGGCGATATCGAAAACCGAATTAATGCACGTTTAGCTGATGGAAACTCACATCAAGAAGCCGAATTAAAAGGTGTAGAGGAATTTGCTATTGAATGTTCTATTTTAAAAGTAGCCGTTTCTGAAGATGTGCAACATTGTACTGATGAAGGAATTCAGATTTTTGGCGGAATGGGCTTTTCTGAAGATACACCAATGGAAAGTGCTTGGAGAGATGCACGTATTTCAAGAATTTACGAAGGTACAAACGAAATTAATCGCATGTTAACAGTGGGAATGCTTATTAAAAAAGCAATGAAAGGACATGTAGATTTATTAGGACCAGCAATGAAAGTGGGCGAAGAATTAATGGGAATTCCTGATTTTTCTACTCCTGATTATTCTGAATTATTTGCCGAAGAAAAAGAATTGTTGGTTAAACTTAAAAAAGCATTTTTAATGGTTGCTGGATCTGCCGTACAAAAATACGGAACCGAATTAGATCAACATCAACAATTATTAATGGCTGCTGCCGATATGTTAATTGAAATTTATATGGCAGAATCGGGAATTTTACGTACCGAAAAATTAGTGAAAAATATTGGCGAAGCAAACGCAACAGAACAAATTGCAATGGCAAAATTGTATTTGTACCAAGCGGTTGATATTATTTATACAAAAGGAAAAGAAGGCATTGTATCGTTTGCACAAGAAGACGAACAACGTATGATGTTAATGGGTTTACGTAGATTTACAAAATACAACAATCAACCAAACGTAATTGCTTTAAAAGAAATTATAGCTAGTAAAGTTGTTAACGAAAATAAATATTGCTTTTAGTTAGTTAAATCAATGTAAAAGCGCCTTCTAAATCAATTAAAGGCGCTTTTATTTAATTATTTTTTAGTTCCTAACAAATAATTTTCATAACATTCGTTTACTGCATTAAATATTTGAAAATCGTTGGCCGTGTAAATAAATCGTTCTGAATAATTACAACGTTGTAAAATTTTAACAATATCTTCTTTTGAAATATTTAATAATGTTGCAACCATTTCTCTATCAAATTTTTTCTTCATCATTTCAATCAACTCCACTTCTTTACGTATTTTATTGATTTTTTTAGTCTCTTCAGAATTTCTTTTAATTGCATTGTAAATACCGTTTAGTGGGTTAAATCCACGATTATAATTAGCAGTAAAACCAGTTGCGCCTAAATCTTTATCGTACGGATAATCGGCTAAAGCAATTAATTTTGTATCTATTGATAAAATCCCTGTAAGTTTTAAGGAATTAATTACTACTTCGTCTAATTCGGTAGACAAATCTTTTAAATACACTTTTTTAGTACCGTCTAAAAACCAATCGTTTGTAACTTTTATTTTTAACGACCGAAACCCTTCTAACGAAATATGTAGCGTATCATTAACTTTAGCTAAAATGGAAAAAACGCCATTTGCATTGGTTTTGGTAACTTTTAAAGAATTTAAGTTTACAACATTAGCATGAGCTGTGGGCATATAGCCTTGTTCACTTAAAACGGTACCTTGTATATTTTTTTCTTGGGCAGAAATTGAAACTGAAAAAAGAAACAAAAAGAAAACTGCAAAATATCTCATAAAATTTTTAGTAAGAACCAAAAATAAAAGATATTTTGCAGTTTTAGATATTTATTTTGTAAATATTAACAACTTAAATTAGTTTGTTCTGCGTGGACGATCGCCACGTACTGATCTTCTTTCGTTGCGTACTGGTCTATCATCTTCACGTCTGCGACCAAATTTACGTTCTAAACTACGTTCTGATTTATCTGAAGAACGTTCTTTTGTTGAAGATCTGCGTTCACCACGATCAAAACCACGATCTCCTCTACGGTTATTGTGATCTCTACGAGATGATGATCTACCGCTACCGCCACCACTTGTTGAAATTTCAACATTAACCTGACGACCTTCGTGGTGCATATTGTTTAAAACTTCCATAATACGTTCGCTGTGCGAAGCATCTGTATTAAAGAAAGAGAAACCTTCTTTTACATCCACTTTAAATAAATCATCACGACCTAAATCTAAAGTATCACGTAAAAAGTCTTTTAAACTCATCCAATCAAAATTATCACGTGCTCCTAAGTTTAAGAAGTAACGAACAGAACCGTCTGAATTTACAGTAGCTTCCCCTTTTTCACGAGATTTTGGAGAATCTATTGTATTTTGTTTTTTGTAATATTCAATAAAACGATTGAATTCTACAGAAAACATTTTTTTGATTAATTCTTCTTTCGTTAAATCACCTAATAATTCTTCAATTTTTGGAAGATATTTGTCAATTTCTGCGTCAACCTCAACTCCTTTAACTTTATTAGCTAAGTGAATTAACTGTACTTCACAAATTTCCATTCCGGTAGGAATAGGTTTTTGAACGAATTTAGTTTTAATGATTCGTTCAATCATCTGAATTTTCTTGAATTCTGATTTTGTTACAATAACGATGGAAGTACCTGTTTTACCTGCACGTCCTGTACGACCAGAACGGTGGTTGTACGTTTCAATTTCGTCTGGTAATTGGTAGTTGATAACGTGGGTAATATCATCAACATCAATACCACGAGCAGCAACATCAGTAGCAACTAACATTTGAATTTGGCGTCCGCGGAATGCTTTCATTACACCATCGCGTTGTGCTTGCGATAAATCGCCGTGTAAAGCAGCTGCATTGTATCCATCCTCAATTAACTTTTCGGCAACAGCTTGCGTGTCGCGCTTGGTTCTACAAAATACAACCGAGAAAATATCTGGGTTCATATCTGCTAAACGCTTTAAAACGGGGTAACGATCGCGAGCGCCTACTAAATAATATTCGTGTGATACGTTAACTGAACCTTGGTTTTTATGACCAACCGTAATTTCTTGCGGACGTTTCATAAATTCTTTGGCAATTCTTGCAACTTCTTGTGGCATGGTTGCAGAAAATAACCATGTATTCTTTTCGTCTGGGGTATCAGATAAAATAGAAGTAATATCTTCATAGAATCCCATGTTTAACATTTCATCGGCCTCATCTAAGATACACGTTTCAATGTTTTTAATGTTTACAAGATTTCTGTTAATCATATCTTGCATACGCCCTGGTGTTGCCACAATAATTTGTGCACCGCGTTTTACTTCTTTTGCCTGCTCTGTTATGCTGGCACCACCATAAACTGCAACAGTATGTAAGCCCTTTACATATTTAGAATATTGCTTAATTTCATTGGTGATTTGTAAACACAATTCTCTGGTAGGCGATAGGATTAATGCCTGTGTGCTTCTGTTCTCTGGATCAATTTTTTGAATAAGAGGAAACCCGAAAGCAGCTGTTTTCCCAGTACCCGTTTGCGCCAATGCAACGATATCTGTATCTTGTTGCAGCAATAAGGGAATAGCTTTTTCCTGAACCTCTGAAGGGTTTTCAAAACCTAAGTCCTGAATTGCTTTTAAAAGCAATTCGTTTAATCCTAATTCTTGGAATTTATTCATATAATTTTTAAAATAGCTGCAAAGATAGTGTATTTTTTGCGGATATTTGTATTAATGATAGGTTAAATTATTTATTTTTGAATTTTGTTTCTTTTTAAGAAGAATTAAATTTTATGGTATTAAGATATATTTTATTGTTCGCTTTACTTTTTTCAAAATCAATTGTCGCCCAAACTTCAAATGAAAATTTTAACAGCCAAATACAAAAAATGAAGGAATCAATGTTGAGTGAAGACTATGTTGAGTTTTCAAATTTTGTTCATCCTAAAGTAAAAGAAATGGCTGGTGGTAAAAAACAATTAATAGAAATAACAAAAAATACCTTTTTGAAGATGAAACAAGAAGGGTTTTATCTTTTAGATATTAATTATTCTGACCCTACTGAGTTTATATATTTTAATAATGAAGTTCAGATAACTATTGTTGAAGAATTATTATTACAAACTCCAAAAGCTAAAATTCTTGGCAAATATATGTTGATAGGTATTTCAAATGATAATGGAAATAATTGGACATTTATAAATACATCGAGAAAATCATCTGACGATATAAAGAAATTTTTTCCAAACTTAAGTCCAAAAATTCAATTTAAACCAAGCTCAAAGGAGATTGTAAAATAATTCTACTTATATCTAACCAAAAACTCAACTAATTTTTCTACAGCTCTACCACGGTGGCTTAGTTTATTTTTTTCATCAATAGTCATTTCTGCAAAAGTTTTACCCAAGTTTTCAGCTTCAAAAATAGGATCGTAACCAAAACCGTTCGTTCCTATTTTTTCGTTTGTAATTTTGCCTATAACTATTCCCTTAAACAAATGTTGTTCGTTATTTATGTTTAAAGCAATAACGGTTTTAAATTGAGCATTACGGTTTACTGAATTTTCTAATTTTTGTAAAACCAAATCCATATTTTTTTCGGCATTTTTATCCTCGCCTGCATATCTGGCCGAATAAACCCCAGGCTCACCATTTAAAGCATCAATTTCTAATCCGGTATCATCGGCAAAACAAGGTAAACCGTATTTTTCAGTGATATAATTTGCTTTAATAATGGCATTTTCTTCTAACGTCTTACCAGTTTCGGCAATATCTTCGGTACAGCCAATTTCTTCTAACGTAACTATTTCAATTGATTTTGGCACTTGATTTTGAATTTCTTGTACCTTGTTTTTATTGTTTGATGCAAATATAATTTTCATAAATTAACTTATATAATTCCAAATATTGTTTTTCTTTGCCAGTATTTCAAAAACTTGTTTTAAAGCCTGATGTTCAGGTTTTTCTAAATTGATATCTTCTTTTAATAATTCAATAGCCTTTATACGGGCTAATTTTAATAGTTCTTGATCTTTAACTAAATCGGCAATTTGTAAATTTAAAACACCACTTTGTTGGGTTCCCATAATATCGCCTGGACCACGAAGTTTTAAATCGATTTCTGAAATTTCAAAACCATCATTTGTTCTACACATAGCGTCCATCCTTACTTTTGTATCGGTGCTTAATTTATTTCCTGTCATTAAAACACAATAGCTTTGTTCGGCACCGCGTCCAACCCTACCCCTTAATTGATGCAATTGACTTAAACCAAAACGTTCGGCACTTTCAATAATCATAACTGATGCATTAGGTACGTTTACCCCTACTTCAATCACAGTAGTTGCAATCATTATATGAGTCTCCCCTTTTACAAAACGTTCCATTTCGGCATCTTTGTCTTTGGCAGGCATTTGTCCATGCACTACACTTACCCTATATTGCGGAAAAGGAAAATCACGTGCAATAGCATCATAACCCTCCATTAAATTTTTGTAGTCTAACTTTTCACTTTCTTGAATAAGTGGGTAAACAATATAAATTTGTCTCCCTTTTGCTATTTCTTCTTTAATAAAATGCCAAACTTGCAAACGTTTACTTTCAAAAAAATGAAGTGTTTTAATAGGTTTTCTTCCAGGCGGTAATTCATCTATAACCGACACGTCTAAATCACCATACAAACTCATAGCTAAAGTTCGTGGTATTGGCGTAGCAGTCATAACCAAAACGTGTGGTGGCAATATGTTTTTATTCCACATTTTAGAACGTTGTTCTACTCCAAAACGGTGTTGTTCATCGATAATTGATAATCCTAAATTTTTAAATTGCACTTTATCTTCTAACAATGCATGTGTACCAATTAAAATATGTAAATTTCCGTTTAGTAAATCTTCATGAATTTGGTTGCGTTCTTTAGTTTTAGTTGATCCTGTTAGTAATGCCACATTCACATTAATTTTATCGGCTAATTCTTTAATTCCAGAAAAGTGTTGATTAGCTAAAATTTCAGTTGGGGCCATTAAACATGCCTGAAAACCGTTGTCTAGCGCAAGCAACATACTCATAAAGCCAACAATGGTTTTACCTGCACCAACATCACCTTGCAGTAAACGATTCATTTGTGCTTCATGCGCCATATCAAGTCTAATTTCTTTTAAAACGCGTTTTTGAGCATTTGTAAGCGGAAATGGTAAATGATTGTGGTAAAAGTTGTTAAAAAAATCACCTACATTTTTAAATGCAAAACCTTTAATTTTTTGTTTGCGAACTAAATTTTTAGAAAGCAATTGTAACTGAATAAAAAATAATTCTTCGAACTTTAATCTAAACTGTGCCCTATTTAACAAATCGGCATTCTTTGGAAAATGAATATTAAAAAACGCTTCGTTTTTAGGCAATAATCGCAATTCGTTAATTATAGCTTCAGGAAAAACTTCTTTGAATAAATGATGCGTTTCTATAAAAACTTGCTGCATCATTTTAGTTATGCTTTTGTTAGAAATATTTTTTTGTGCCATTTTTTCGGTAGATGGATAAACAGGTTGCAAAGCAGTTTGCATGCTTTTTTTATGTTCATCAACCGTTTCCATTTCTGGGTGCGGCATTGAAAACATTCCGTTAAAATGATTTATTTTTCCAAAAATTACGTACGGAACATTAATTTGTAAATTTTCCTTGATCCATTTATGTCCTTGAAACCAAACAAGCTCCATTTCACCAAAACCATCGGTAAAAACAGCTACTAGTCTACTGCCGCGTTTTTGTTCAACGGTTTTAATCTTAATAATTTTTCCAACTATCTGAATTTCTGCAGTTAAACCAGCATTTAACTCATTAATTTTATAGTATTTTGTTCGATCTAAGTACTTGTAAGGATAAAAATTAATTAAATTTTTATAGGTAAAAATTTGTAGTTCTTTTTTTAAAACAGCAGCACGTTGAGGACCAACTCCTTTTAAATACTCAATAGGTGTTTCTAAAATAGGCTGCTGCATAAATTTTTTTTGTAAAGTTAAAAGTTATTACCCAAATTTTAAAATGTAAAATTAGTTTACATTTTCATAAAACTTTATTTTATATTTACATATAATTAACAAAATAACAAATGAAAAAAATTATTACCCTGCTTTTAATTGCATCGATAGGAATGGTATCGTGTAAAGAAGACGATAAACCAACTACCGAAAACCAACCAAAGGTAACTACAGTGAAAACATTTGATAATATTAAAGTTGCTTTTGGCGACGGACTATCACAAAGTGCTGAAGGTACCTTTACATTTCCAACGAATTTAGAAAATGTAAAAACCATAAAAATGTTTATTAAAGATATTTGTCCGAATAAAGAATGTGATGAATGGGATAGATACGCAAACGTATACGCTAAAGACAAAACTACAGGTGTTTGGTACGAAATTGGTAGATTTATTAACCCGTATTGGGTTGGTAACGAAAAATTAGAACGTGGTTATGAAGTGGATGTTACTGATTTTAAATCGATACTTTCGGGTGCTACTGAATTGAAAATTTATACAGAAACTTGGTTAGCAAAAGGTAGAAAATACAGCGTAGAATTCGATTTTACTGAAGGTACACCTGATTATAAATACTCTGCAGTAATTCCTGTTTTTCAATACAACAAATCATCAATAGACGGAGTTCCTTACGGAAAAACATTTGATACCGATAAATTTGATTTAACAAAACAAATTACTATACCTGCTGCTGCAGAAGTTGCTTATTTTAGAACCACCATTTCTGGATGGGGTCATGCAACACCAAATGATAATGGCGGACGCGGTTGTGCAGAATGGTGCTACCGTACACACCATATTAACATTAACGGGTCGCAAACTTTTGCACATGAACTTAATGCATTGGGTTGCGCACAAAACCCAATAAATAACCAAGCACCAGGTAACTGGAAACCCGATCGCGCTGGCTGGTGTCCTGGAATGGTTGTTCCTGCACGCTTTAACAATATTCAAAAAAGTTTATTTGGAAGCGCATTTGACTTTGAATATGTTTTTGAAAATTGGACAAACGATAACGGAAACGGAAATGCGTTTTATGCCATTTCTACATTTGTAGTTGTTAAAAGTAATTCAGCTATAGAAAAACCAACGATTAATTAAATTTTTACTTTTTATAAAAAACGAGCACTTCTTATTTAAAAAGTGCTCGTTTTTTGCGTATTTTAATTTAATTGCAATTAAAAAAATAGCAGTTTATAAAAATTAGCAGTTGTAAAAAAACTTTGTAACTTTATACCAATAAACATTAAAAAAATGAACTACATATTATACGATGGCAGTGTACGTAATGCGTTACTACCTTTTACATTTACACGACCAGTAGCCGATATTAGAGTTGGCATTTTAACAATTCGTGAAAAATGGGAAAAATATTTAGGAACAACTACAACAACAATAACCGAAGAATATTTATCTGAAAAATATCCAATGGTTGAAATGGAAGAAAACATATTGATTAACGCATCATTTTGTCCAAATGATATTTTAGTTGAAATGATTCAATTCCTACAACCAAATCAAGCAATAACATTAAACGAAGAAATTGTTGCTTTTTTTACAAAAGATACACAAGATGAAATTGATTTTGATAAATATGAGCTTTTGGAATTAGAAGCAGATTGTATGCAAATTGAACATACATGGGATATTTTTCAAAAAAATGACCAAGCAATACGTGACGATTTTGAATTGTTAACACAAGAACGTAAATCACAACCAATACCTTCAACTGTAAATGTTTTAGGTGCCGAAAATATTTTTATTGAAGAAGGCGCTGTTTTAAATTTTTGTACTTTAAATGCACAAACTGGCCCAATTTATATTGGTAAAAATGCCGAAATAATGGAAGGTTCGGTTATACGAGGGCCATTTGCATTATGTGAAGATGCGCAAGTTAAATTAGCTACAAAAATTTATGGTGCAACTACCGTTGGCCCACATTGCCGTGTAGGTGGTGAAATTAACAATTCGGTTTTATTTGCATATTCAAACAAAGGGCACGATGGCTTTTTAGGAAATGCGGTATTAGGTGAATGGTGCAATATTGGTGCCGATAGTAACAATTCAAACCTAAAAAACAATTATGAAGTAGTTAAACTTTGGAACTATGATTTAGAACGTTTTGAAAGTACAGGCTTACAATTTTGCGGCTTAATGATGGGCGATCATAGTAAGTGTGGTATTAATACCATGTTTAATACAGGTACTGTAATTGGGGTTTCGGCAAATATTTTTGGTGCTGGTTTTCCTCGCAATTACATTCCTAATTTTACATGGGGCGGTGCACAAGGAACGCAAGCATATCTTCCAAAAAAAGCTTTTGAAACAGCAAAAATTGTGATGAGTAGAAGAAATGTTGAATTTTCTGCGCATGATGAAGATATTCTTACTCATGTTTTTAACGAAACTAAAGAGTGGCAAAAATAAATTTAAAAAACCGTCTAAATTTAAAATTTAGACGGTTTTTTAATTATATGGAACTAATTCAGGCTTACCGTAGTTAAATTGTTGTAAATCAAAATTTGTATTACGTAAATTATTAGTTTTTAAAATATTTTTTCCATTCCCAGGAATATTTGGATAAAAAGCCAAGGTTAGTTGAAAATTATTAAAAACCAAGTAATCATTGCTAATCATAATTCCTAAACCTATTTTACTATACATTTGGTTTGACACAAATTTGTTACTTTCATCACCCAAAAATCCTAACGAAGTACATAAAAAAGGACTAAATCTAAACCCAAAAACTTGATAAGGTGCATAGCTTTGAACCTGAAAATTTAAAAGTACTTTTTTGGTTCCACTTAATTCGTAACTATCAAAACCATCAATACCATAAGTTCCATTAAGGCTAATTTTATCTTTTGCGTAATCTAAACGCTTTAATCCAACTACAATTTCTGGATTAAAAAAATGCCTAAATCGCCATTTACCTAAATAATATAATTTAGAAAAATACAAACCTTCTATTCTTAAAACCCCTTCTTCTGCACAATTGTTATTAAAAAAAGTTCCCCATTGCAGTTCACCTCCAAAATACCCTGAATTGGTATATTTACCCATTGAAAATTTAGCACCAACGTAAGGTCTTGTGCTATTGTTTTTTTGTTGAAAACCAGTAGTTAACATAAACGTTTTACCAACAGCTATATCTTCAATTACATCATAATAAAAAATATAACGGTCTTGAATATAATTTAACGAAGCCAACCCAAAAGAAGCTAAATATAATTTTTGATTGGAATAAAAATTTATGGGATCATAGGCTTGTGAAGGGCTTTGCGTGTAATTTCTAGAAAAATACCTAAACGAAGTTACCAAATTGGTTTGCACTTTGTGTAAATTATTAAACCTATAATACAAAGGTTTTGAATGACCAACCCATAAATCTAAATCATTCCATTTAAAGTTTTGGTATTTATTTATGCCTTCTGTATTAGGAACCGAATCTTTAAATACATTTTGCAAAAGTGTAAAACCGCCAGCGAATCTAGTCATTGGAGTAAAAAACCTCCGCGATGCATAGACTTGTTTGGTAGTATTTTCAAAAAGATCTAAATTATAAAAAACGCCAGCGTCAATAAATGTTTGCCCTATATTATTTATTTGATATTGAGATCGATACGCATGTTTACCTTCGTTATATCGGGTACGGTATTGATTAGAATAATAATGCCCTAAACCAGCAAAATTCCGATTTGTTAACGTTAATCTTCCGCTTGAAGTTGATAAAGAACCTGTAGGGTACCAACTCCACGAATCAAGAACTTTAATTTCAACATCAACAGAATCTGCATTGTTTGCAATAGCAACTGGTTTTACAGAAACCCTACGAATAAAGCGTTGCGTACGCAATAAACGCTCAGATTCTTTAACCTTTAAAGAATCTAATTGTTGATTTGGCTTTATAAGTAATAAACTTCTTACAGTAAACTTTTTTGTTTTTAAATGCAGCTTGTTTCCTATTTTTTCAACTGTTTTTTTGGGAACTCGCGTTGAATCGTAAATAGAAAAACCAAACGGATCATAGGTAACAATGTTTATTTTACGAATAGTTTTTCCTTGAAAATTTTCAAAGTTATAATCTATATCCTTTTGTTTAACCGCCTGAACCTTAGTATTTATATTACTTGGCTTTTTTTTAAAGATAAGTTTATGTAATTGCTTGGTAAATTTTCCTTTTTTAGAAAGCGCTTCAATTCTATCCATTTGTTCACGGGTTGTATTGATACTGTCTTTAACTTGTGAAAAAGACGAGTTATAGCATAAAATGCAGAATAGTAGCGAAAAAATGAAATACTTTACCAAATTGATTTAAAAAAAATTAAAGTAGTTATTTTTTTTAAATTAAAAAAACACTTAGGTGTTAATTTCTAAATCTTTAATATAATCTTCATATTCGTAAAAGAAAAGCTCAAAACTAGTCATTTTTTCAGCAAAAAAATCATAAATAATTGGCCAAGTAGCTTTGTTATTAACACTAACCTTTTGGTTTATATCAACCCAAATTCTACTAATTAATTTACCGTTAGGCAAGTAAAAGTTTCGTTCAAAAATAGCATCTTCAAGATATTCATCAAGCAAAATAGTTTTTAAAGACTCTACTTTTTCAAAATAAATTTTGCGTTTTTCATCCTCTTTTGGTTCAATTTCTAAGGCAATTTGAGCTGTTTTATTATCAACAAAAAATTTAAAAGTAACATCTTTAATTTTAGTGTTGTGCAACAACCATTTACGCGGATATTCATTGGCAAAACCTGTCCAAAAATCTTTTTTTAATTGTAACGCCTCTTCTTTACTAAACATTTCGTATCTTTAATATATTTTTTAATCATGCAATTTGAACATTTTTTACATAAATTAGATGTTGTGGTAGCACAACCCTTATTTGCTTTAGACGCCCATTTAAAAATGGCGCCTTTAGAGCGTGTTCAATATCTTCAAAATTACGATTATTCTACAAAAAATCCTAGAGCATCGGCTGTTTTAAGTTTGTTTTACCCCAAAAACAATACTGCACATTTGCTATTAATTGTTCGTTCATCATACCCGGGTGTGCATTCATCCCAAATTGCTTTTCCGGGTGGAAAAAAAGAATTAACCGACAAAAATCTCATGGAAACTGCCTTGCGTGAAGCCAACGAAGAAGTTGGAATAAATGTTGCAGAAATTGAAATTTTAAAACAATGGAGCGATATTTACATACCACCAAGCAACTTTATGGTATCATCGTTCATGGGAATTACCCAAAAAAAACCTCATTTTGTTTTACAACCCGATGAAGTAAGCGCTGTAATTGAATTACCTATTGCCGATTTACTTAACGATGCACTTGTACAAAATGTTGAAATGAGCACTTCTTACGCAACCAATATTTTAGTGCCTGCTTTTGTAATTGAAAACCATATAGTTTGGGGAGCTACAGCAATGATTTTAAGCGAAATAAAAGAAACTCTTAAAGCAGCTTTTTAATTAAAATTAATATTTACACTCCAATTATCAACCAAAAACAGATTTTAATTAGATTTATTTTAGCAAAATAAGCCTTTAAAAAATACTATATTTGCTTTTTAAACAAACCTATGCAATTATTTAAAAAAGATCCGTTTGGCAATATTTTATTCATTAAAAAATGGTTGATTCGTGTTTTTGGTTTTTTAACCCACAAACGCTATCGTGGTTTTAATGAATTAGTAATTGATGGTTCGGAAATTATAAAAAATTTACCCGAAACAAACGTTTTATTTATATCAAACCACCAAACTTATTTTGCCGATGTGGTTGCTATGTTTCATGTTTTTAATGCAAGTTTAAAGGGACGAGTTGATACTATTAAAAACGTATTTTACATTTGGAATCCTAAAATGAACATTTATTATGTAAGTGCAAAAGAAACTATGCAAGCTGGCTTGTTGCCACGAATTATGAGTTACACCGGCGCTATTACCGTGGAACGTACTTGGCGCGAAAAAGGAAAAGATGTTACTGAAAAAAAAGCTGTTAACCCAAATGATACCGAAAATATTAAAAAAGCTTTAAATGACGGTTGGGTGATAACGTTTCCGCAAGGTACTACAAAATCGTTTAAGCCGGTACGTAAAGGTACTGCACATATTATTAAAGAACACAAACCTATTGTTGTACCTATTGTAATTGATGGTTTTAGAAGATCGTTTGATAAAAAAGGACTTTGGCTTAAAAAGAAAGGTATTTTACAATCTTTTACAATAAAAGAACCTTTGGTAATTGATTATGACAACGAATCTATAGATGATATTGTTGAAAAAATTGAATTTGCTATAGAACAACACCCTTCGTTTTTAAAGGTTATTCCTGCTGAAATAATAGAAAACGATATAAAACTTAATAAAGAACGCCAATTTCCGTTTGATTATTAAAAAAAGCTTCTAAAAAAAATTTAGAAGCTTTTAAAAAACTATGTAAACATTAAATTAATTGATATTTAAATGATAAGGCAACATTGCTTGAACACCTTGTGATTGTTTCAAGTAATTCATGCGCTGTAATAATTGATAATTTTCGGTACCAATTTCTTTTTTAATAGCATCTTGCCCTACTGTTGAAACCGACATTCCTAAAAACTTACGGAACATATCTGCTACTTCAATTTCGTACTCTGGATATAAACTAACTTTATAATCGTTAGTTTTTACAAGTTTTGCTGCATAGGTGATTGCGTCGTCTAAATTACCTAATTCATCAACTAAACCAAGCTGTTTAGCCATAGTTCCAGTCCAAACTCTACCTTGTGCTATTTCGTCAACTTTAGTTTTATCCATTTTTCTACCTTCAGCAACACGCGATATAAACGTATCGTAAATAATTTCAATACTTTCTGTTACGGTTTCACGGTACTTAGGTGTCATATCTTCAAAAACACTGTATCCATTTGCGTTTTCATGGGTTTTAACAGTTTCTGCATTTACACCATATTTATCAGCTACTTTTTTAAAGTTCGGAATCATTCCAAAAACTCCAATAGAGCCTGTTATTGTATTTGGTTCAGCAAAAATTTTGTTGGCATTACAAGCAATGTAATAACCACCCGATGCAGCTACATCGCCCATTGAAACAATTACTGGTTTTACCTTTTTAGTTAATTCAATTTCGCGCCAAATAATGTCAGAAGTTAATGCGCTACCACCTGGAGAATTAACACGTAAAACTACAGCTTTAATTTTATCGTTTGATCTAGCTTCTTTTAAAGCACGATTAATTGACTTTTCTCCAATAGTATTTACACTACCTTCGCCCGATTGAATTTCGCCTTGAGCAAAAATTACAGCAATTTGGTCTTTTGCAGAAATCTTTTTTAATTTTAAATCAATTTGATTTATATAATCTAAAATTTCAACTTCGTTAATATCTTCATCTGCTTTTAATTGCAAAGCTTTTTTAATTCCGCTGTGGTATTGATCTAGGTAAGCAATTTTATCAATTAACTTATTGCTTAAAGCCAAATTAGCATTTCGCGCATTTAAATTTGTTGCAACATTGTTTAGGGTTTCAACTGGTATGTTTCTGTTTTTTGATACATCGCCAACAAAAGATTCCCAAATAGAATTTAATAGAACGGTTAACTGTTCGCGGTTTTCAACGCTCATATTTTGTTGTAAAAAGGGCTCAACAGCACTTTTATATTTGCCATGACGAATTACTTCCATTTGAATACCGGTTTTCTCTTGCAAATCTTTCATATACAAAACCTCTGAAGCCAAACCTTTAAAATCAATACTTCCCATTGGGTTCATATAAACTGTATCTGCAACCGATGCTAAGTAATATTCGCCTTGAGAATAATTATCGGCGTAAGCAACAACAAATTTTCCTGTTTTTTTAAAGTTTTCAAGTTGCTCAACAATAGCTTTTCGTTGTGTTAAACCAAGGCTGCTGTAATTATTTTCTATAGAAATACCTTTAATTTTATCATCGCTTTTTGCGTATTCAATTGCTTGTAAAACGTTAATTAAACCGTCGTTATTGGTTTCGTTGTATTCAAATTCCTTAATAAAAACACTTCCACCATAATCATTTGAAACGTCGGCTAAATCTAATTTTATAACCGAATTATTTTTAATGGTTTTTGATGCGTAGGACGAACTACCTGCCGATGCAATTACTCCTATAATTAAAATTAAGAAGAACGACATCATGCAGAACAAAATAATTCCTACAAAGGTTGCCAGTACATTTTTTATAAAATTCATGTGTATACTTTTTTAAGCTTTTAAACATTAGTATGTAATTTTTAAAATTGTTACAAAAAAATGGTCATTATTTTTAGTTTTAAAATTTAAAACAATCGCTATTTTTGTAAAATGCACATATATAATAAAATAGTTTTAGCCTTAGGTAGTAATTTAGGTGATAAAAAACAGCATTTACAAAACGCTATAAATCTAATAAACAACACCTTAGGATTAGTTACACAAGTTTCGGCAATTTATGAAACACCCTCGTGGGGTTTTAATAGTTATCCGTTTTACAATATGTGCATTGTAATACATAGCCATTTATCGGCACAAGATTTATTAATTGCTTTAAAAGAAATAGAAAAAAATTTAGGTAGAACAACAAAAACAGTTTTAACCTATGAAGCCCGAACAGTAGATATTGATATTATTTATTACAACGATGCAGTAATTAACGAACCGCATTTACATATTCCTCACAGGGAAATGCAAAATCGTAAATTTGTGTTAGTGCCGTTAAATGATTTACAATTAGATTGGCAACACCCTATTTTACATAAAAACACTGCAGATTTACTAACTAGTTGTACCGACGATTCACAAATTAAAAAGGTAGATGCTATAGAGTTACCTAAAAACGGTTTAAATTTTCAACACTTAAATTTTTTGGTAATTGAAGGAAACATTGGTTCAGGAAAAACAACTTTGAGTAAAAAAATTGCTGAAGATTTTAACGGAAAAACTATTTTAGAACGCTTTAACGACAATCCTTTTTTACCCAAATTTTATAAAGATGAAGAACGTTTTGCTTTTCCTTTGGAAATGTCGTTCTTAGCAGATCGTTATTCTCAGCTTAATCAACATTTAGATTCGTTTGATTTATTTAAAGATTTAATTGTAGCCGATTATTTTATTTATAAATCATTAATTTTTGCTCAAGTTACCCTGCAAAACGATGAAATGTTATTATATAGAAGCATTTTTGATGTTATGTATAAAGAAATTAAAAAGCCCGATATTTATGTTTTTTTATATCAAAACACTGAAAATTTACTAAAAAACATTAAGAAAAGAGGCAGATCTTTCGAAGAAAACATTAAAGCAACTTACTTAGATCAAATTACTCAAAGTTATAGCAACTTTATTAAAACATTACCTAAAGAAAACATTTTGATAATTGATGTTACCAATAAAAATTTTGTTGATAACCATGCCGATTATTTATTTATTTTAGAACAAATTAATAACAAAATTTTAGCTGTTGCCAATAGGTAATGTTGATAAACGTTTGTATGCTTTAATTACTATTCACTTAATTGTTGTAATTTTTGGAACACATCCCATATAACAATACCGCCACTAACTGAAACATTTAAAGAATGTTTGGTACCTAACTGTGGAATTTCAACCACAAAATCACTTAAATTAATCACTTGTTGGTTAACGCCTTTTACTTCGTTACCAAAAAACAAAGCGTATTTTGTATTATTTTCAGGTAAAAAATCATGTAACATTACAGAACCTTCAACCTGTTCTAACGATATAATTTTTATGTTATCGGCTTTTAATTGTTCAACCAAAGCAACTACATCTTTTTCATACTCCCAATCAACAGTTTCGGTTGCGCCAAGTGCCGTTTTATGAATTTCTTTATTAGGTGGCGTTGCAGTAATACCACATAAATATATTTTTTCAATTAAAAAGGCATCGCATGTTCTAAAAAACGACCCAATGTTATGTAAACTTCTAACATCGTCTAAAACAACTATAATTGGGGTTTTGGTTGCTTGTTTAAATTCTTCTATATTTTTTCGATTTAGATCGTCTAAGATTAATTTTTTCATTTTAAAATTTAAATTATAAATGTAGTTATTTAAAACTGAAGTATTTTTTAATACAATTGTTTACAAAAAAAAGCAAAAAAATTCTTTTAAATAAATTGTACTGCTTTTAATTTTGCAGCTTAAAAAAATTTTATGCCCTTAGCTATTTTAAAACACATACTTTCATCGCAAATAATTATTTACACGTTTAGGTGTGTGTTGGGTTTTTTGGTTGGATATCTTTTAATGCTTCAGTATCCAAAAATGGAACTTTTCTGGACACTTCTTTCTATTATTTTAGTGATTTCTCCCGAAGGTAAAGACTCTTTAAAACTTACCATTGAAAGGGTACGATCTAATTTTATTGGTTCAATTGTTGGGCTTTTATGCCATTTAGTACATGCAACCAATATGTACGTTTTAATTTTAGGCATTGTAATAACAATTATTATATGTTACCTTTTTAAGGTAATGAATATGAGTCGTGTAGCAATTGTAGCTTTTTTAATAATTATGCTGCAATCGCATACATTGGGTGAAACTGTTGCTCCTATTTTTAGATTTGCCACAGTAACTTTTGGATGTTTTGTTGGACTTGCTGTTACTATTTTAACATCAGTTTTAATTCAAAAACTTAGAAAAGTTTACAAAATTCAATAACAATTTAAATAATCAACAAACCAAAATCGCAAATTTGTTGCCCTTGCTTAGAAAACAAAAAAGGTTCAAAATCTTGTTCAGTTACCATTTCAAAAGAATTTTTTAGCTGTTGGTAACTGGTTGTTTCTTTTGCATTAGCTTTTAAATCATTAATAAAATCAACAAACCACTCACCTATTTCTTTATCAACTTCAACTTGTAAAAAAGTACTTTTACCATGCACTTCAATCATTGCTTTTTCAAAAACCTTTCCTTTTTTTGTTTTTGTAAAATGTTGTATTCTTGGAATTGTACCCAACCATACAACTTTTTGATTTGATTTATAAACAGGAAATGTTTCGTTTTCCAAAACGTTTGAAATATAATTAGGGGCAATTTTAGTTTTAGGTATTTTAAATTCAAACCAATCTTGCAAATCGTAATCAAAACACAAACCATGCATGTAATTATATAACGATTTTTTTAAACCAAATGAAAACTTATCATGTACGGCACCTGATTTTTCTTTATGCTGTAAATCGTTATTTGCAAAAGATCCTTTTTGTGTAGATAAGTTTATTACATTAAAAGCTTCGGGATCTAAACCAATTGGACTGTGAGCTGTCATAGCAAATTGATGCCAAAAGCCCGATTGCATAATTCCAATTTCAAACATTTGTCGTACCATTTCTAACGAATCAATTGTTTCTTGCGCCGTTTGGGTAGGAAAACCATACATTAAATACGCATGCACCATGATACCTGCTTGTGTAAAATTACGGTTTACTAAAGCAACTTGTTCAACGGTAACACCTTTATCAATTAATTGCAACAGCCTGTCCGATGCTACCTCTAGCCCACCTGAAACTGCAATACAACCCGACGCTTTTAACAATCGGCATAAATCATAAGTAAAACTTTTTTCAAATCTAATATTTGTCCACCACGAAACAGTTAAATTGCGTTTTAAAATTTCTAAAGCAACTTCGCGCATTAAAGCAGGTGGTGCAGCTTCATCTACAAAATGAAAACCGTTAGAATTTGTTGTTTTAATTAACTGTTCCATACGATCCACGATTTCTTTAGCCGCAATTGGTTCGTAAATTTTTATATAATCTAATGATATATCACAAAACGTACATTTTCCCCAATAACATCCATGTGCCATTGTTAATTTATTCCAACGGCCATCGCTCCACAAACGGTGCATTGGGTTAACTACCTCTATTACAGAAATGTATTGCGATAAATCGATATCAGTATAATCGGGGCAACCAATTTCTTTTTGTTTATAGTCTTTTATAAGCGGATTATTTATAAAAACAACTTCTTCATTTTTTAATAAAAAAGTGCGTTTTAAATCGTTTACAGAAATTTCTCCGTTTACAAAACGAATCAGTTGTTCAGTTGGAGCTTCACCATCGTCTAAATTTATAAAATCAAAGAAATTAAAAACGCGAACATCATTAATCGACCTTAATTCAGTATTAGGAAAACCACCGCCCATAACCGTTTTAATATACGGATATTGTTTTTTTATATGTTGTGCACATCGAAAAGCACTGTATAAATTCCCTGGAAATGGAACTGAAAAACCAATTATTTTGGGGTTTGTTTTTTGTACAAGCGCATCTATTTTTTTTAAGGTAATTTGATCGATATACGTAGGCTCATCGGTTATTTTTTTATATAACTGATCAAATGAATTAGCAGATCTACCTAGGCGTTCAGCGTATCTACTAAAACCAAAATCTTCATCAACAGTATCAATAATTAAATCGGCTAAATCTTCTAAATATAAAGTTGCTAAGTGTTTGGCTTGATCTTGAAAACCCATTGAACCAAAAGCCCAATCTAACGCATCAAGTTGTGAAAACCGACTGGCTTGTGGCAAAAAATCGTCTTGAACAATTGCATTCGCAAGTGTTGGATTTTTACTTTGCAAAAACTGTATAACTGCATCAATACTATAAATGTAACTATTTTTTAAAGCTACAATTCGTTGCGAATTTTCGTTTAAAACCTGATTTTTCCCTTCAATATATGCAAACAAATCGGTTAACCCTTGCTTACTAAATAAGTCTAAAATTACTTCGATACCTAAATCGGCCTGATAACTTAAAATATTTTTAGTATTTAAAAAACCTTTTAAATAAACAGTTCCTGGATATGGTGTGTTTAGTTGGGTAAATGGTGGGGTTATAAGTAAAATTTGTGTTTCCAAACCTTGCAAAATTTCAGCAAAAATACAATTTACTTATTGTTTAATACACTTTTTAGTTTGGATAAATTTAGAACGTTTTTTACCATTAATTTATAATTTACAGAAACACATCGTTTTTAATTATTTAGTATTTTTGAAAAAAATAAGACTAATGTACCAAATACCGTACGAACAAACCGGCTATTTCTCTGATTTAATGATTGATTATTTAGCGAAAAATAATCGATTAGATACATTATACAATCGTTTTCCTACCTTAGAAAACTTTGAAGAGCAAATTATAGAAAAGCAAGATAATTTTTCAGATTTAAATAGAAATGTTGTAGTTGAAAGCTTACAAAAGCAATATAAAAATTTTACGGTAACCACAGCCACACAAGGCAATATTGAGCAACTAAAAAACAGTAATACTTTTACGGTAGTTACTGGGCATCAATTAAATTTATTTACAGGACCACTTTATTTTCTATACAAAATTATATCAACCATAAATTTGTGTAAAGAACTTAAAAAGGCTTATCCAAATTTTAATTTTGTTCCGGTATATTGGATGGCTACTGAAGACCATGATTTTGATGAAATTAATTACTTTAATTTTAACCGAATGAAATTTCAGTGGAATGAAAATGTTTCTGGACCCGTTGGCAGATTAAAAACAGAACAATTAAACCCTGTATATCAATCGTTTAAAAACCATTCAGGCTTAGGTACAAATGCTACTTTTTTAAACAATTTATTTGAAAACGCTTATCTTAAACACAACAATTTAGCCGATGCTACCCGTTATTTGGCAAATGAATTATTTGGAAACGAAGGTTTGGTAATTATTGATGGAGATGATACAGCGCTTAAACAACTTTTTGTTCAACATATAAAAGAAGAACTAAAAAACCATTCGGCAATTAAAGAAGTTGAAAAAAGTTTTGACATACTAAAAGAATATACTATTCAAGTAAATCCACGTGAAATTAATTTATTTTATATTGAAAATAACTTACGCGAACGCATCGTTTTTGAAGACAATGTTTATAAAGTTTTAAATACAACGTTGCAATTTACTAAAGCTGAAATTTTAAATCTAGTTGAAACAAACCCTGAAAAATTTAGTCCTAATGTAATTTTGCGTCCATTGTATCAAGAAGTTATTTTACCTAATTTATGTTACATTGGCGGAGGGGGTGAATTGGCATATTGGTTAGAATTGAAAGAGGTATTTACACTGCATAATATTACATTCCCAATGCTTTTATTGCGAAATTCGGTTCTATTAGCAACTCAAAAACAAAATCAAAAACGTGAAAAATTGAATCTTACTTGGGAAGAGTTGTTTTTAAAAACGAATGAATTTGTACAGAAAAAAACGTACGAATTGGCTGAAAAGCATTTTGATTTTAATCAACAAAAACAATTTTTAAAAGACCAATTTTCACAACTTTGGCAATTAACAAAAAAAACAAACCCATCATTTATTGGTGCAGTAAAAGCCCAAGAAGCCAAACAATTAAAAGGTTTAGAAACTTTAGAAAAGCGTTTTTATAAAGCAGAAGGCATAAAAAACAAAGAAACTATTGAACAAATGGTAGCTTTAAAAATTGCGCTGTTTCCTAATAACAATTTACAAGAACGGGTTGATAATTTTGCTACCTTTTACAAAGAATTTGGTACCGATTTAATATCGGTTTTACTTAAAAACTTAAATCCGTTGAATCAAAATTACGCAGTGATCGTTTTGTAATTAAAAAATGTTCATTCAATAAAACAAATAATATGCGTGCATAGTTTTTTTGTATATTTACAAATCAACCAACTTTTAAAATATGGACTATTCACAAAAAATGTTACGCAACGATGCGTTAACCAATAAAGTTATAATTGTAACTGGCGGCGGCAGCGGTTTAGGCAAAGCCATGACTACTTATTTTTTAGAATTGGGCGCAAAAGTTGCCATTACATCGCGCGATATTGAAAAATTAAAAAACACCGCTAGCGAATTAGAACAACAAACCGGCGGAACTTGTTTACCAATTGCCTGCGATGTGCGCCATTACGACCAAGTTGAAAACATGTTACAACAAGTTTTAAACAACTTTGGTAAAGTAGATGTTTTAGTAAACAATGCTGCAGGTAATTTTATATCGCCTACCGAACGTTTATCGGCAAATGCGTTTGACACCATTATTGATATTGTTTTAAAAGGCAGCAAAAACTGCACACTTGCATTAGGAAAATATTGGATTGAAAAAGGCGAAAAAAACAAAACGGTTTTAAACATTGTTACAACCTATGCTTGGACAGGGTCGGGATACGTGGTACCAAGTGCTACTGCCAAAGCAGGTGTATTAGCTATGACGCGAAGTTTAGCGGTAGAATGGGCAAAATATGGTATACGTATGAACGCTATAGCGCCAGGACCTTTCCCTACAAAAGGCGCATGGGATCGTTTGTTACCTGGCGATTTAAAAGATACTTTTGATATAACCAAACAAGTACCTTTACGACGCGTAGGTGATCATCAAGAATTAGCCAATTTAGCAGCTTATTTGGTTTCCGATTTTTCACAATACATTAATGGTGAAGTAGTTACTATTGACGGTGGCGAATGGCTACAAGGCGCAGGCGAATTTAACATGCTTGAAAACATTCCAAAAGAACTTTGGGATATGTTAGAGCAGATGATAAAATCAAAAGGAAATAAATAATTTTTTAAATGCCCCCACCCTGATTAATTGGCTGTTGGGGGTTGTTTTTTAATCAAAACAAATTATAAATTAAAATAGCATTTTTAGTTAAGATAATTAATTGTATTTTTACACTTCAAATTTTGTAGAAAAAAATGGGTAAAATCATTGCTATAGCCAATCAAAAAGGTGGTGTAGGAAAAACAACCACTTCTGTTAATTTAGCTGCATCGTTAGGTGCATTAGAAAAAAAAGTATTATTAATTGATGCCGATCCACAGGCAAATGCCACTTCTGGTTTGGGAATTGATGTAGAATCGGTTGAAGCAGGAACTTATCAAATTTTAGAACATACCGTTACACCGCAAGAAGTTGCTATGGAATGTACGGCACCAAATGTATCTTTAATTCCGGCGCATATCGATTTAGTAGCTATAGAAATTGAATTAGTTGATAAAGAAAACCGCGAATACATGCTTAAACAAGCATTAGCACCAATTAAAGATCAATACGATTATATTATTATAGATTGTGCACCATCGTTAGGTTTACTAACATTAAATGCATTAACTGCTGCAGATTCTGTTGTTATACCTATTCAATGCGAATATTTTGCATTAGAAGGTTTAGGAAAATTATTGAATACTATTAAAAGTGTTCAAAAAATTCACAATCAAAATTTAGATATCGAAGGCTTGTTATTAACCATGTACGATTCGCGTTTACGCTTATCAAACCAAGTGGTAGATGAAGTACAAAAACACTTTAACGATATGGTTTTTGATACCGTTATTCAGCGTAATGTTAAGTTAAGCGAAGCGCCTTCTTTTGGTGAAAGTATTATTAATTACGACGCGGCTAGTAAAGGCGCAACTAATTATTTAAGTTTAGCTCAAGAAATCATTCAAAAAAACACAACTAATTAACCATGGCAAAAGCAGTAAAAAGACAAGCAATGGGGCGTGGATTATCGGCACTTTTAAAAGATCCAACAAACGATATTCAATCTATTGATGATAATAACGCAGATAAAGTTGTAGGAAATATTATTGAATTAGAATTAGAAGCTATTTCGGTAAACCCTTTTCAGCCAAGAACAAATTTTAACGAAGATACCTTAAAAGAACTTGCTACATCTATTAAAGAATTAGGTGTAATACAACCTATTACTGTTCGTAAATTAGAATTTAATAAATACGAATTAATATCAGGTGAGCGTCGTTTACGTGCTTCAAAATTAGCAGGTTTACAAACTATTCCAGCATATATTCGTATTGCAAACGACAATGATTCATTGGTAATGGCTTTGGTTGAAAATATTCAACGCCACGATTTAGATCCTATTGAAATTGCTATGTCGTACCAACGTTTAATTGATGAAATTCAGCTTACACAAGAGCAAATGAGCGATCGTGTGGGTAAAAAACGTTCAACCATTACAAACTATTTGCGTTTGTTGCGTTTAGATCCAATTATTCAAAGTGGCATTCGCGATGGATTTATTTCGATGGGTCATGGACGCGCAATTATCAATATTGAAGACCATGAAGCGCAAACCAACATTTACCATAAAATTATAAAAGAAAATTTATCGGTACGCGAAACGGAAGCTTTGGTTAAAGAATATCAAGAAGGTGTTTCATCGAAAGAAAGTTCTACTAAAAAGAAAAAAATTTCGTATACGATTTCTGACTCGCAACGTAAAATTTTTACCGATTTCTTTGGTGCAAAAGTTGATGTAAAAATTGCTGCAAATGGCAAAGGATTAATTAACGTTCCATTTCACTCAGCCGAAGATTTAGATCGAATCATTAAATTATTAAAAAAATAGTGCGAACTAAATTATTTATACTTGCTTTATTTTTTTTAAACGGCATGGCGTTTGCTCAAACCGATTCGCTACAAATGCTTCGTTTACAAACACTACCAGCTAAATTAAATCAGCAAGCGTTAGATCCTTTGGCACCATCAAAAGCTGCATTTTATTCAAGTATTTTACCTGGTTTAGGGCAATATTACAATAAAAGCTATTGGAAAATACCTTTGGTTTATGGTGGTATGGGTACTAGTTTGTACTTTTATTTTAACAACCAACAAGCTTACACTCGTGCACGCGATGAATACAAATTGCGTTTGCGCGGTATAGAAAGTACCAACAACCCAAAAGTAGGCAGTTACACAAAAGACCAGTTAGTAACGGTACAGCGCAACGCACAACGCAACCGCGATTTATCGCTATTTATAACCATTGGTTTGTACATTTTAAATATTGTAGATGCTAATGTTGATGCGCATTTACAACAATTTAATGTTGATGAAGACCTTACTTTTAAACCAGTTTTAGATTACAATCCTATCACAAATAAAAATCAATTTAACGTAAATGTAAGCTATCGCTTTTAAACGTTATTAATAATTACAAACAAATGAAAATAGCATTACTAGGTTACGGCAAAATGGGTAAAGAAATTGAAAAAATTGCTTTAGAACGTGGCCATGAAATAGTTTTAAAGAAAACCGAATTTAACGATTTTACCGGCTTAGAAAATGCCGATGTTGCCATAGATTTTAGTATACCTGCTGTTGCACCAGAAAACATTAGCACATGTTTTAATACAAATATTCCTGTAGTTTCAGGCACAACTGGTTGGTTAGAGCATTATAACGATATGGTAGCTTTATGCAACCAAAAAAACGGTGCCTTTTTATACGGATCGAATTTTAGTGTGGGCGTAAATTTATTTTTTGAATTGAATGCTTATTTAGCAAAATTAATGGCTAACATTAAAGAGTATAATGTATCAATGGAAGAAATTCATCATACTCAAAAATTAGATGCACCAAGCGGTACAGCCATTTCATTAGCAGAAGGTATTATAAATCAAACCAATTACGAAAAATGGACAATGGAGACTGCTAATGAAAACGAAATTTACATTGATGCCAAACGCATTGCCGATGTACCTGGTACGCACAGTGTTTTTTACAAGTCAACTGTAGATGAAATTGAAATTAAACACACCGCATTTTCGCGTCAAGGCTTTGCTTTAGGTGCTGTTGTTGCTGCTGAATGGATAGTTGGCAAAAAAGGCATTTTTACAATGAAAGATGTGTTGAATTTAGGTTAATTAATCAAAAAAAAGTACTTTAGATAAAAATATTTAGGTTATGACATTTACACAATGGTTCCTTTTTTTTCTGGCTGTTCAAGTAATTCACTTTTTGGGCACTTGGAAATTATATGTAAAAGCAGGTAAAAAAGCATGGCAAGCTGCTGTACCCGTTTACAATGCAATTGTTTTAATGCAAATAATAAACCGCCCAAAATGGTGGGTTATTTTACTATTTATACCAATTGTAAACATAATTATGTTTCCGGTTGTATGGGTAGAAACCTTACGCAGTTATGGAAAAAACAGTTTGGTTGATACCATTTTAGGTGTTGTAACTTTAGGATTTTACGTTTATTATGTAAACTATTTTGAAAACGTTACCTATATACAAAACCGAAGCATTAAACCCAAAACCGAAGCTGGTGAAACGGTTAGTTCTATATTATTTGCGGTAGTAGTTGCAACTATTATTCACACCTTTTTTATACAACCTTTTACCATTCCTACTTCATCGTTAGAAAAAACGTTATTAGTTGGCGACTTTTTATTTGTTAGTAAAGTAAATTACGGTGCACGCGTGCCGCAAACAGCAATTGCTTTCCCCATGGTGCACGATACCATTCCAGTTGCTGGTGTAAAATCGTACAGCAAATTTCCTCAAATACCAGAAATGCGTTTCCCTGGCTTTCAAAAACCTGCTCACAACGACATTATGGTTTTTAACTGGCCTGTTGATACGGTATATCAATTCTTTGATCGTTCAGGAAGAAGAGCAGATAAACCTGTTGATAAAAAATCGAATTACGTTAAACGTACCGTTGGATTACCAGGCGATAATTTAGAAATTAAAAACGGTGTAGTTTACATTAATAATAAAGTACTTGATTTAGGCGATCGCGCTAAAATTCAATACACTTATACTGTCACCACCAAAGGAGATAATTCTGGATTAATAAATTTAATTCAAAAACATCATATTACAGATGGTGGTCAAAACCCTCAAAATCCAAATATTTTTTATTTAGCATTGACAGATGAGGCTTTAAAAGATATGAAAACATTATCATCTGTTGCAAGTATAGAAAAAGATATGAGTCATGGTTCCGAATTTAACATCAATAATAAACTGGCAATATTTCCACACAATAAACCTTGGAATCGTGATAATTTAGGTCCAATCCATATTCCTGCAAAAGGCGAAGTGGTTCAATTAAACAATGAAACGTTGCCTTTTTATAAAGCTATTATTACCGATTACGAAAAGAATAAATTAGAAGAAAAAGACGGTAAATTTTTTATTAACAACAAACCAGTTACTACATACACTATTCAACAAGATTATTACTATATGATGGGCGACAACCGTCATAATTCTGAAGACAGTCGTTACTGGGGTTTTGTACCTGCTAATCACATTGTTGGTAAACCCGTTTTTATTTGGATGAGTTTAGATCCTAACGTGCCACTTGGTAAATTGTTTGATAAAATTCGTTGGGAACGCCTATTTACAACAGTACACGGAACAGGTAAACCACATTCATTCTTTATTTATTTTGTGGTAGCTATGTTAGGTTGGGGAGTTTATAGTTTTATTAAAAAACGTAAAACAAAAAAATACAATTATTAATGGATATTTTATTACATCCTACTTATTTTCCATCGATAAGTCATTTTGTGGCAATGGTACAAGCAAATTCCATAACCTTTGAAGCAGATGACAATTTTCAAAAACAAACAAACCGCAACCGTATGTACATTTACAGTGCAAACGGTTTGCAGTTATTAAACATACCCGTTAAACACAGCAAAGACGAACTACATCAAAAATACCGAGATGTTAAAATTGAAAACGATTTTAATTGGCAAAAACAACATTTTAAGTCGTTAGAAGCTGCTTACAGAACATCACCTTATTTTGAGTATTTTGAAGACGATATTAGACCATTATTTGAAAAGAAACAGACTTTTTTAATGGATTTAAATTTTCAAATTCATGAAATAGTAACCGATTGTTTAGGTATTGAACTACCATTTACTAAAACAAAAGAATATTTTAAACAAACATCTTTAACCGATTTTAGATATTTAGCAAACGGTAAAAAGGACGAAAATATGTTTGAAACTTATACCCAAGTTTTCAACGATAAACACGGTTTTTTAAATAATTTAAGTATTTTAGATTTACTTTTTAACGAAGGAAGACACGCAGTTGATTATTTAAAAAATGAAAAAATTATAAAAAAAGATTTCTAATTGAAATCTTTTTTCATTTATAAAACTATCTTTACAAAAATTTATAAATATTTACTTATGAAAAAAATGATAGCACTTTCGGCAATGCTTTCTTTAACTTTAATTAGTTGTAAAGATGATGATAACACAACAACAACTCCAGAAGTAACAGTTGCTGGAAAATGGAATTTAGTATCCGCTGAATATATAGAGAACGGTGAAAAAACAACGGAAGATTTAAAACCTGGAACTTGTAGTTATGATTATTATGATTTAAAAGCAGGCGGTGTTAAAGATGAAGTTTACCATGACGAAGCAAGCGATTGCGCTACAGAAAATTGGCCTGGAACTTGGACTTATAATGAGTCTAACAAATACATGACTTTAATTGATTCTGATGATAATTATACTATAGTTTTCCAAGTGGTATCTTTAACAGCTACTGATTTAAAAGTAAAGTTAATATCTGATGATGGTACAACACTACCAACTGGTACTGAAGTTTATGCTTATTTAAAAAGATAAAACAAAAACGGGTAACAAATTAGTTATCCGTTTTTTTATTCTTCATGTTCAATCGCGCCATAATTGGAAAATGATCTGAGTTTTTAAAATTATTAAACGTTTTAAACTCTTTTACTTCAAAAACATCATCAACCAAAATATAGTCAATGCGTGCTGGGTAGTATTTGTAGTTATACGTTTGTCCAAAACCTTTACCTGCTTCAACAAATGCATCGTTCATATCGCCAATTATATTTTTATAAACGTATGAAAAGGCAGTATTGTTCATATCGCCACAAATTAGCTTGTGACCTTTAAAGTCTTCCATATGTGCTTGTATCAATTCAGATTGTAATTGTTGCACCTTAAAAGCTTCGCTTAATCTATTAAAAATTCGTTTTGATTTACTTTCATTAATTTCGTTAATATCCGGGCTAATATTAACAGATTGTAAATGAATACTATACACACGAATAGTATCTTTATTTTTAACGACATCGGCATATACCACATTGTTATCTGAATTTGGCAAAGCAATTTCACCTTCATCAATTATTCTAAATTTAGAAAAAATGGCTTGCCCGGTTTTAATTTTTTTTCCGTGCATCGTGATATGTCTAAATTTATAATCGTCTAATTGATAATCTGCCGATTTAGAATACTCTTGAAAACAAATAATATCTGGATTGTGTTCTTCAATAAAACGTTTAATATTTTCGGGCACGTTTTCGTTAGGCAACCAATTAAAAAGGTTAAAAAGTCTAACATTATAGCTTAAAACAGTAAAATCAGATTCAACTACTTCATCATTTGTAGCCGAAAATTTATAAAATTTAGTAAAAAAGGTATATCCAATTAAAAAAACAACAACCGAAAGTAGAACTTGCTTTTTAAATTGCACGGTCCAATACAACACACAAACCAAATTAAGCATAAGTAATGTGGGTAAAATAAGCGTTAGAACCGATAAAAAAGGAAACAATTTTGGCGCCATATACGGCAATAAAAAGCCCAATAATGTTAGTATAACCAACAGAATATTTAAAATAAAAGCTATTTTATTAAACCATTTTAATTGTTTCATAGTGTTATTTTTGTTTAAACAAAAATTCTTTTTCGGCAGCTGTTAAACTTTCGTATCCCGATTTGCTAATTTTATCTAAAATAGTATCAACTTGCGATTGTATATCAGTTTCGTTACTAAATTTAGAAAGTTGTTGCTTTTTATGAACTGTTTTTAGTTTTGATTGTGATTTAACTTTTGAAGGAAAATGAATAAATCCACCTAAAAATTTACCGTAACAAAACCCAAACAAACTGCCCCCAATGTGTGCTAAATGTCCGCCTGCATTTGCAAAAAACAATTGTAAAACATCAAACACAAGAAACGCAATTGCAATGTAAAATATTGCTATATTTCCAAAAATAATTAAATGGACCCGCATTTTAGGGTTGTAACCTACAACTGTAAAAAAAACAGCCATAATTGCACCCGATGCACCTACTACAAATGTATTTATATTAAAAACCGTTGCAATTAGAAAATAAAACACTCCTGCAGCAATACCTCCTAAAAAAAAGGCTTTTAAAAACTGTTTTTTATTAAAAAATGTAAAAAACAACATGCTAAACAAATATAGCATAAACATATTAAAAACCAAATGCAATAAATCGGCATGTATAAAGCTGTATGTTATAAACTGCCAAATACGGAAATTAAAAACTTTAAAATTGCTAAATAACGCCAGTTGCTTAAGTATATTTATATACAAAGCAGAATTGGCAACTTTTAAAAGCAAAAACAAACAACTGAAAAAAGAAATTACAGCAATTAACTTAATTTCAATTGAAATATTTTTCAAATTAATATTCCTCATATCTCAACTCCTTAAATACACATTATTGTTTATCCCAACGATATTGGTCGAACTGTTTTTTCTTCCAAATCCACATTAAAATGAAACCTATAATTGCACCACCAACATGTGCAAAATGGGCAACACCACCACCTAATCCAAAAATAGAACTTCCACTAAAACCAGAAAATAAATCGTAAAGTAATAAAGCAGGTACAAAATATTTTGCTTTTATGGGCACAGGTACAAAAATTAATGCTAAACCTGCATTAGGAAACATAAAAGCAAACGCTACTAACAAACCGTAAATAGCCCCCGAAGCACCTACTGCTCTTGAAAAATAGGTTTGTTGCATGGTTGCTAAATCTTGCATGTTTACAAAAGACAACCATCTGTTATCGTAACTGTTTTGAGCAGTTAAGTTTAAAATCTCATTACCATTAAACCCATTTGCAGTTAGTGTATTAAATGTTTCATGAAACTGCCAATAATTTACTGCCGTATGCAATAATGCTGCTCCTAAACCACATAAAACATAAAAAATAAAGAATTTTTTTCCACCCCAAATTTGCTCTAAAACCGACCCAAATGAAAATAATGCAAACATATTAAACAATATGTGCATAATGCCACCATGCATAAACATGTGCGTTATTGGTTGCCAAATTTTAAAACTTGGATTTTCGATGTAGTACAAAGGAAAATAAACATTTAAAATTGGCACAAAAAAATATGCCGCTAAAAATATTATTACGTTAACAATTAATAATTGTTTAACCACAGGAGTTATCTGATTCATTACATAAATTTTTTATCGATATCTTCTACTTTCATGGTAATAAAAGTAGTTTTGCCAAAGGGCGATGTTTGCGAATTTTCACAGCCAAACAAACTGTTTACTATATGTTCTTGTTCTTTTTCGGTTAAATATGTTCCCGTTTTAATTGCTAAACTTTGTGCTAACGATTTTGCAATACGGTCGTTTAAAACATCTGTTTCATTAGGTACATCGTCTTGTAAATCATTTAATAAATCTTCCAAAACAATTGAAACCTCGCTTTCGGTTATCGAAACAGGAATACCTAAAATTACAATTTTTTCTTTTGATATTTCATCAAATAAAAATCCCATTTGCAGCAGTTGTTGTTGAATATTACGTAACAAATCTAGTTCATAAGCCGTATAATACAACGATAAAGGAAAAAGCAATTGCTGACTTGCATTTTGCTTAACTGCTAACGAATGTAAATAATGTTCGTATAAAATACGTTGATGTGCACGGCGTTGATCAATAATTATCATGCCCGATTTTATTGGGCTAATAATGTATTTTTTTTGAAATTGATATGATTTTTGATGATTTGCAGCCTGTGGTGTATCATCATCAAATAAGGAACCGGTTATAATTTCTTCATCGATTTGATGATTTGCCGATGTAAGAATGATTTCCTTTGCATCGGAAATACCTTCATACAACGTTTCCCAACCGCCTGATTTATGTTGTTTTTTATCTTGAAATGATTGATTGCTGCCAAATGAACCACCGCCTCCATTAAACGACTTTTGCTTAACGGTTTCAAACGGATTAAAACCAGAACCCATTTGTTGTGCCAAATTGTTGCTGGCTTTCATACTTTCAAACGGATTGTAAAATGCATCAACCTCAACAGTGGGCTCAACCGATTGGGTTCCTTCGTAACTATAAGGCACATCTAAATCGCTATCTTTATGAAAATCAAGCACTGG